>JBOGEA010000066.1:0-20347 GCA_050743205.1 Egibacteraceae bacterium
CGTCGGGTTCCGCTCGCGCAGAGCCTTTTAGGTCGCTGCACCCGACGCAACGCGACCCCCCGGTCACTGTCGTCCCCGGATTTCTCAGGGAAGCTGAGCGGTTTTGGGCGGCAAGGGCCACCCAAAACCGCGCTTCGCTGCTCACCTCAGTGGGTGGCCGTTCGTTAAAGGGTGCCTTTTTGGGGGTCGCCTTCGGGGAGGGGGGTGGCGATCCAGATTTCAGGCGGGCCGGTGAGGTAGGCGCTGATGGCGTCGTCCAGCCCTTTCACGTGGGGCTGGAGGAAGTGCTCTTCCAAGTCGCGCTGGTCCGTCCATTTCTCGACCACCACGAAGGTGGCCGGGTCGTCGAGGGTCCGATGGATGGCATACCGCTGGCAGCCATGCTCCTGATGGGTCTTCGTGACGAGTGACCGCAGAACCTCCTCGACCTCCTCCATCAGCTTCGGCTTGGCGGTGAAGCGCGCGATGACCACAAGCTCGTCCATTCCGTCAGCATCTCATGGCGCAACAGCCTGGGCGAGGATGTATTCGAGCATGCCGCGGCGGCGCAGCAGCTCGTACTGAGGGATCATCAGCCGAGCCGCCCACTGCTGGCCGCGCGGGACACCGTCCAGGTCGTGCTGGCGCAGCCGCTGACGGGCGAATCGCAGGGCCGGGTCGAAGACGGCCGCGCCGCACGTCTGCACGGCGACATCGACGAACCCCGCCATGCGCAGGAGCCGCGCAATCTCGTCGGGGCCCGCCACGACGGCCGGACGCAGGCCCCAGATACGCATGTTCGCCGCGCCCACGAAGAGCTCCAGGGGGTCACGGGCCATCCGGGGCGCAAGGATGTCGGACATGGACAAGACGCCCCCCGGGCACAGGACGCGTCGCGCCTCGGCGTAGAAGGCTGCGCGGGAGGGGAAGTGGAAGGCGGCCTCAACGCTGAGCAGGCCGTCCACGGCGCGCGTGGCGATCGGCAGGTGGACGGCGTCGCCGACCACGGGCAGCGCTTCGGCATCGTTCAGCGCCCGCCGTCCGGCTCGCAGCTGGAACTCGCTGAGGTTGAGCGTCACCAGCCGGCTCGGGCGCAGCCGCTCGGCGACGACCAGATCCTGGACGCCCAGGCCGTTGCCGACGTCGAGGATCACCCCGCCGGGGGGAAGGGGCTCGCAGAGCGTCTCGACCAGGCGGCGGGGGGCGGCAGCAGCCTCGGCGGCGTCACCCGGCCCCTCCCACAGACCGAGGTTCAGCCAGCCCGGCGCGAGGGCAAGGAAGAAGTCCGCGCCCAAGCTCTCATAGATCGTCGCGGCCGGGTGGCGGCCCTGCCGGAGCATCAGGAGAGCGTGCCGCAGCTGTGCGCGTGTCAAGCCCAGCATCGCGCCACGCTATCTGGTGTGGACCGCGTCATCACGGACTCGCACCGCGGGTGAGTTCAAGCGGTGCCGCCAAGCTGGGACTTCAGCGCGACGGCCAGGAGGACCTCCAGGCGGCTGGCTCCTCGGTGGCTGCCTCGACATCCGTTTGGCCAACCTGCCGGAGCTATGACGGCAGCCGTTACAACTCCCGCAGGGTGGCAATCGGTGGCAGGAACGCGTGAGGGACCGGATGACCCGGCCCCTCACGCCGTTCAGTGACCTCGGCTAGCCGAGGTCGTCGATGAAGAACGTGAGGTCAGCCCCACCATCGATGAGCTCAACCAGGATCTCGCCGCCCGCGTTCTTGTAGGCGTCGGTGCCGCCGGTGATCGCGTCCTTGAACTCACCCTTCTCGTAATCCTCGGCGTCGATGAGCGCCTGGGCAGTGATCTGGCCCTTGGGCAGGTGGTAGGTGACGACGCACTGATTCGTGTAGTCCTTGTCGCTTTTCACCCTCGTGGCGACGCAGACCCCGCCAGCGGTGCCGATCTCCTTGCCGTTCACCGTGAGGACATCGGCGAAGATGAATTTGTCGCCCTGGCTGAACTTCCCATCGCCGTCGACATCGATGTCCGTGGACTGGACGGTCGTCGAGCGGACCTCGAACCCATCCGTGGCCGCGGCGGCACTGAGCGAGAACACGCTCAGCATGCTGCTGATCACAGTGGCAGCGACGACAGAAACCCTGCATGAACTACGCATCAGTACCCCTTTGGTTATAGCGAGTCGTATGTGGTGCGCGCTGCCTCATTCGACCCAACCGTCGCATGCCCGCGATGTCTGTTTAATGAGGCAGATCCGCGATGCGAAGAGTACCCGAAAGGGGGCATCTGTCAACCCCCTAAGACCGCTTTGTGAAATTTCACTGAGCGCCGCGGCGTTCACGACCCCGCCACCGTGGTCGTGAGCTGGGCGGCGTCCGATGGGCCCGCGCCTGGGCCCAGGAAGCGTTCCCGGTGGCCATCGAGCACGCCTATGGCAGCACCACCATCGCCGAGGAGCCCACGCGGATCGTCTCGGTGGGCTGCAACGACCGGGGACCCGATCGTGGCGTTGGGGGGTGATCCGCCCCGACCCTCCCCAGGCCCCGGGGGAAGGGTCCCCACTCCAGCGCGCCGTGGCAGGTCAACCAGCGGATGATCGGCCTCGCGCCTCGGCCGGGCCGACCGCGCCGAAGAGTTGATCGCCGACGTCGAGGCACAGATCGCCGCCGTGCGCCAGGAGCATCCGGAGTTCCATGGCTCAGGCGCGGTCGTGGAGGAAATGACGCCGGAGTGATCGGGATCCGCGGGTCCAGCGAGATCTGGTCGGAGTTCTTGACCGACCTCGGTGTCCGGATCGGGGACATCGCCGACGCGGACCGCAAGGAGATCAGCCACCCCGCCACCACGACGGAGGCGCTCTGATGGTCACCGCGCTCCTGCCCACCTTGGGATGACGCCACCCGACGCGGCCTCCTCGCCAGCGGGCTGTCACTGGCTGCGCTGTTGACGGGGGTTCAGCGTCGGCAGCGGCCAGACCGCCGATGACCGTGTCACGACCGGGTTCCCCCGGACCGTGCGGACCAGACTCGGCCCCATCCACTCCACATCCCGAGCGAACCCGAGCGGATCGTCACCCTCGGCGCCCCGCATGAACGCTCGGTGGACGATCTCGAATCCTGTGCGGGTCAACCCGGCGTCCTGGAGCATGAGGGGCAGCCTCCGGCCGATCTCAGGGTCGCCGCCGCGACGTCGGATCAGCTGCTGATGCAGGGCGCCGAAGCGTTGCACGGCGGGATCGGCTGGGTGACAGAAGGCTCCACCGAAGT
The DNA here is from genome assembly GCA_050743205.1 of Egibacteraceae bacterium. GTDB lineage: Bacteria > Actinomycetota > Nitriliruptoria > Euzebyales > Egibacteraceae > JBOGED01. Next base: position 3,211 of record JBOGEA010000066.1, read on the forward strand.
CGACATCCTCGATCACGACCACGCCGCTGACGCGGGCCAGCCCCACAAGCCGGTCCACAACCCCTCAGGATCGGCCAGGTGTGCCAGGAGGTCCACGTGAATACACGACGTCGTAGTCGCCGCCCTTTGAGGTGGCGGGCATCTCCCACCTCAAAAGGGCGGCGTTCTCCAGACCAGCGGCTTCGGCGTCGCGCCTGGCGAGCTGCAGCATGGCCGCGTCTACGTCGACCCGACGACAGTCCCGGCGAGGCCGACGATCCTCGCCGTATCCGCGGCGACGTGGCCGCCTGGGCAGCCGACGTCCAGGCAGCGGGCACCCGGCCTGACGCCTATCCGCTCGAGCAGCGCGAGCGTCGACGGTCAACGCAGGCAGTGGTTGTGTGCTGGATATCGGCGGTATACCGCCGATATCCAGCACATAAGGCGCCGGCAGGCAGACGCGGCCAGCCGGATTCCGCGCCGGCAACAGCCGACTGGGCCACGATGCGTTCCGCGCCCATGCGGGCGCCGAGCAGGTTCGGGCGACAGGGCCGGGTTGCAGGCCCGCGAGGCCCGCGCATGAGGTGCCTGGGCGGGCAGGGCCAGCGGCGGCATGGCCGGGCATCGGCAGCCCGTCCAGCGTCTCAGCCGGCCTCTGTCTGGCTACGTCCGTGAGCAGGGGCTCGGCATCGGCGCAGAGCGTGGTTCCGGCGACAAGCTTGGCGTCCACGCCACCGGGCGAGACCCCCATGATCGACGCCGGAGCCGTCCCAGGGCAGCGGCGGGGGCCCGTCGGAGTGATCGGCCCCCTGCGCGGCGCTCCGGCGAGTCCGCACTTGCAGGCGTCCCACGGCGACAGAGCCCACCCGTGGTTCCTCCCGCAGGGTCGCAGCGACCACAGGGAGCCTGAGCGCCAAAGCCGGTGGGGGAAGGCTGTGGGGATCCGCGGCTCTTCGCCGCTTGCGCGCCCTTGCGCGTCCTACGCTCACCCCCGCCAAACCGACGGAGAAATGGGGGTCGTATGATCGAGTCTGTTCGAGTCATCACCGAGCTGCGGCTGCGCCGCGAGGCCCAAGAGCTCGACCGGCACATGCTCGTCGCCCGCCTCCAGATGCGCTGCGAACACGGCGGCCAAGGCCTGGACGCGCGGACACTCCGCGACTGGGAGGACCGCGGCCACACCCCGTCGCCGGTCTACCGGCAGCCGCTGTGCGACTACTTTCAGGTCGACTCCATCGCCGAGCTGGGCCTTGGCCAGGGATTGACGGCCGCGGCAAACTGGACCTGGATGACCCCGGCGGAAAGGCTGCACGAGGTGGAACGCCGCCAGCTCCTGCGCATGACGGTCAACGGGTTCGGCGTCTGCCTGTTGCCGGTCCCCGGGTTGACCGCCGCCGCGCAGTTCTTGGGCGGACGCCGCCGCCTGGACCCGGTCTCCGTGGACACCGCCGAGCATTTCGCCACCCACCTGGCCGCCACCTACGAGGCCACGCCCAACCCCCAGGTGGGGCGCGCGGCTCAGGCGCATACCCATACGCTGGGGGATCTGCTCAAACGCGCCTCGCTGACTCCTAAGGTCAGGACGCGTGTCGAGGGGATCGTCGCCGATCAGGCGTGCCTGGTCGGCGACGGTTGCATCGGCGCGGGCCGGTTCGAGCAGGCGGACGCCTGGTTCGCCGGGGCGCTGCGGCTGGCGCGGCAGGCTGGGGACCGCCCCCTTGAGGCGTTCGCGCTCGCCATGCATGCATGGACGCCCATGTATGGGCCCAAGCCGGATCCAGCCAAGGCGCTGGAGGCGTTTGAGGCCGCCGCGCCGCTGCATCTGCTCCTTCCGTACGGGGGGCAGGCGTGGCTGTTCGGCAACCTCGCCCTCGAGCGCGCGTCCGCGGGCGACGACCTCGGCTCCGGCCGTCTGCTGGAGCAGGCGCGGACCGCCGCCGCCCGCGTCTCTCGCGACGGCGCCGGCTGGGGTTTTCGGTCCGCCCATGGGGCGTTCAGCGGCTGGGACGGGGTGCGTCTCGAGGCGTTCACCGGGAAGCGATTGCTGCGGCTGGGCCGTCCCGCGGAGGCGGTCGAGTCCCTTGAGGTCGCCGCCGCCGGCACGACCGCGGCTGTCCGCCGCGCCGGGCTGTGGGTGGACATGACGGATGCGTGCGTCGCGCTGGACGACCCCGATCGGACCTGCGCCTATGCCATGACGGGCATGGACGAGGCCGACAGGCATACACGCCACCTGCCCATCTTGCAGATCAGCCGGGCACGCGCGGCCTTCCCCCGATCCTGGCGGACGCTGGCGCCGGTCATCGAGCTGGACGAGCGCCTCGCGCTGTCCAACTGAGGGCGTGGCGTCTGAACTCCGGAATCCGGGCTTGAGCCGACACACCCCGCTCGCGGCTGCGGGCCGGGCGGGGGCGCCTGAGGCATGCTGAGGGCATGCGAACCGCTGTTGTGGTGTTCACCCGGGACCTGCGCGTCCACGATCACCCGGCGCTGGCCGCCGCGTGCGAGGAGGCCGAGCGGGTCGTGCCGCTGTTCGTCTTCGACGACGCGGCGCTGGCGCGCCCGATCACGGGCGCGAACAAGGCCGCGTTCCTGCTCGACTGCGTCCGGGACCTCGCCTCGACGATGCGGGACATGGGCGGGACGCTCGTCATGCGCCGGGGCGCGTGGCGCGACGAGGTCGCCGCGGTCGCAGCCGAGGTGGGCGCGAGCGCGGTCTTCTGCAGCGACGACGTCAGCGCGTTCGCGCGGGCCCGCCTGGGCGCGCTGCGCGAGGCGATCGCCCCGGTCGAGGTCCGCGCCTTCCCCGGGGTGACGGTCGTCCCGCCCGGAGCGCTGCGCACGACCAGCGGCGCGCATTACAAGGTCTTCACCCCCTACTGGCGGCGCTGGTGCGAGTCCGACCATCGCCGGCCGCTGCCGCCCCCGTCCCGCCTGGCGGTCCCACCGGCGCTGCGGGCCGGCTCGACGCCGCCGCTGTGCAGCCTGGCGGGCGGCGAGGTCTCACCCGAGTTGCCCGCGGGCGGCGAGACCGCCGCGCGGGCGCTGCTGGACGCGTGGGTGGACGGGCCGGTCGGTGGCTACGACGAAGGGCACGACGACCTCGCGGGGGATGCCACCTCCCGGCTGTCGCCGCACCTGCACCTGGGCTGCCTGTCGCCGGCCGAGGTCGCCGCGACCGTCGCCGAGGGAGACGTCGGCGCCAGCCCCGGCGCGCGGGCGTTCCTGCGCCAGCTGTGCTGGCGGGACTTCTACCACCAGCTGCTGGCCGCGAGCCCGGAGGCGTCGTGGCGGGACTGGCGGGCGCAGGGCGACGACTGGGCGGCCAACGACCAGCACCTGCTGGCGTGGAAGGAGGGGCGGACCGGCTACCCGATCGTCGACGCCGGCATGCGCCAGCTGGCCCGCGAGGGGTGGATGCACAACCGCGCCCGCCTGATCGTCGCCTCGTTCCTGACCCGCGACCTGTACCTGGACTGGCGCGCTGGCGCGGCGCACTTCCTGGACCTGCTCGTCGACGGCGACATCGCGAACAACCAGCTGAACTGGCAGTGGGTCGCCGGCACCGGGCCGACCAGCCGGCGCAACCGCGTCCTCAACCCGCTGCGCCAGGCCGAGCGGTACGACCCCCGCGGCGACTACGTCCGCCGGTACGTGCCCGAGCTGCGCGGCATCGAAGGGCCCGCGGTGCACCGACCCTGGGAGCTGCCCGCGCCAACCCGCGCCGCGCTGGGCTACCCCGACCCCATCGTCGACCACGACGAGGCCGTCGAGGCGTTCCTGAAAGCCCGCGGCAAGCGCCCTTGATCTTTCGTGGCGCGGTCTGAGACCCTGAGCTGACCAGCGGGACTGACCAGGAGGGTCTCAGATGACACAGCTCACCACGTCCGCGGAGGTCGAGGCCGCGGTCGCCGAGCGCTACAGCGCCGGAGCGCTGGCGGTGCAGCCCGCGCTGTGCTGCGCCGTCGACTACGACCCCCGGTTCCTGGAGGCCATCCCCGCGGCGGTGCTCGACCGCGACTACGGGTGCGGCGACCCGTCGCGCTACCTGGCGCCCGGCGAGACCGTGCTCGACCTGGGCGCCGGGGGCGGCAAGATCGCGTTCATCGCCGCGCAGGTCGTCGGACCGGCGGGGCGGGTGATCGGGGTGGATATGAACGACGACATGCTCGCCCTGGCCCGCGGCGCCGCGCCGGTGGTCGCCGCAGCGATCGGCTACGACAACGTGCGCTTCCACAAGGCGCGGATCCAGGACTTGGCCTTGGACCTCGACGCGGTCGGGGTGTGGCTGGCCGACCATCCGGTCACCGACGTGCCCGGACTGCAGTCGCTGGAGGCCGAGATGGCCCGCCTGCGCCGGGACGCGCCGCTGGTCGGTGACGCGGCCGTCGACGTCGTCGTGTCCAACTGCGTGCTCAACCTGGTGGCGACCGAGCACAAGACCGCCCTGTTCGGCGAGATCTTCCGCGTCCTGCGCCGGGGCGGGCGGGCGGTGATCTGCGACATCACGAGCAGCGCGCCGGTGCCGGCCGTCCTGCGGTCGGATCCCGAGCTGTGGAGCGGCTGCGTCTCCGGCGCGTTCCAGGAGGAGGCGTTCCTGGCGGCGTTCGAGGACGCGGGCTTCCACGGGGTCACGCTGGAGCAGCGCGACCCCCAGCCGTGGCGGGTGATCGACAGGATCGAGTTCCGGTCGGTCACCGTCGTGGCGTACAAGGGCAAGCAGGGCCCCTGCCGCGACCACGGCCAGGCGGTGATCTACAGGGGACCGTGGAGGGCGGTGCTCGACGACGACGAGCATGTCCTGCGCCGAGGCGTGCCGACCGCCGTGTGCGCGAAGACCTTCGAGCTGTACGCCAAGGCCCCGTACGCGGGGTCCTTCGAGCTGTTGGAGCCGGCTGAGCAGGTCGATCCCGAGACCGCCCCGCCGTTCCCGTGCGCGCCCCCGGCGACCCTGGCCTCAGACTGGGCAGCGCCGCGCCGGGACCTCGCCGGCCTGCGGAGCGCCCGCGCCCCCGACGCCGGCTGCTGCTGAGCTGGGAGTTGGCCGCAGTTGTGTGGAGCATCCGCGACGTATATGTCGCCGATGCTCCACAAAAGCCAGCCCAACGCGACCCGCCGTGAGCCGGACCACATCGCCGTGCTCGCGCATGGCGCGCGGGTGCGTCCCCAGCAGGTCGCGCTTCAGGTCGAGCGCGGGCCCGATCACGGGCCGCCCGCTGGCCGTGATCGACCGTCTTGGCGTCCATGTCCTCGCCTCCGATCTCTGCCCTGCCGGTCACCCTTCCGTCTTCGGGCACCCACGGGCATCGTCACGTGAGGTCGTAGACGACCTCCGCCGCTGTGCATCGACCGGCGGGCACCGACATCGTGAACCTGCCGTGCACGGTCCGCGCGTGCCAGGCGCCATCGGCGAACGCGGCTTGGTCCACGATCAGCTCGAGGAGGAAAACGGTCGGATTGGGTCTCCCGCCACACCCGAATGACGCCGCATCGGTCAGCGCTCCGGAGCCGCGCCACGCGGTGCCGTCAAAGGTCAGCGTGACGTCGCCGACCCAGTCGGAGGGCTCTGTCGCCGCGCAGCGACCGCCCGCACAGTCACTGATGGTCAGGTTGAGCGTCCGGCCCCTGACACTGTCGCAATCGCTGAGCGTGCAGGAGACGGGACTTCCGCTGAGGCGGTACTGGCCACTGAGGTCCGCTCCCCCGATCGATTCGGCGCTGAGGGGCGACAGCGTGCGCCAGCGCGCCAGCTCAGCGCCGGTCGCGCCCAGCCCCGCCAGCGACAGGCAGAGCAGGAGCGCCAGCAGCCACACCGCGGTCTTCGCTCGGCGAGGCCATGCCGCGCGGGGCGCGCCGGCTGCCTGGCCGTCGGACGGTGACGGCGTGATGGGCACCGTCGGGGAGGCGTCGGCCGGCACGGGCACGCCCAGCGAGTCCGCCCACGCGCGCACCACCCACGCCGACGCCGCGGGGTCGGCGCCCGCGGTGGCCAGGTTGGCCGCCACGACACCGGCGGGGTCAGCGACAGCCGTGACGGCAGCTCGGCGGCCAGACCGGTCACCAGCGCGTCGATCTCGGGGCGGCATCGGTGGGCCTCGCCGCCGAGGTGGTCGGCCAGCAGCGACCGCAGGCGGCGGGCGTCCCCAGGCACGCCGAACTGGCCTACGACCTCGGCCAGGAGCTCGACCTCGCGCACCGTGGCCATCGTGGTCTCATCCGTCGCTCATCGGGGGGGACTGTGGAGACGGTGGCAGGCGCGCCCTGGCCGCGTCCACAGGTTTTCCCAGCCATGGCGGGGGCCGGCCCATCGGTAGGCTGGGCAGCCAGCGCCGCCACAGGATGACCCGCGATCGAGACTCCACCGTTGATCTACGCATCCCGGCTGACGCGACTGCCGGTTCTGGACCCCGAGGGCGGGGCCGTAGGTCGTGTGGCCGACATCGTCGTGGGCTCGTCGTCGGCGCAGCGCGCCCCGTCGGTGCACGGCTTCGTCGTGGCCGTCCCGGGCCGGCGGATCTTCGTCAGCGCCGGGCGGGTGCAGTCCGTTGGGGGAGAAGGCCTGCGGCTTGCGTCAGGGTCGATCAACCTGCGACGGTTCGTCGCCCGTCCCAATGAGACGCTCGTGCTCCACGACCTGCTGGACCAGCGGCTGCCTGGCTCCGGCGAGGTCATCAACGACGTCGCGCTGAGGGCCGCCCTGGACCGCGCGACCGGGTGGGAGGTCGCCAGCGTCAACGTCTGGGAGGCCGATCGCCGTGCCCGCCTCGGGCTGCGGCTGGGGCGGCGGTGGCGGACATCCCGCACCGTGGAGTGGCAGGCGATCAGCCCGCTTCTGGGCAATGGGCAGCAGTCGTACGGCTATCTGCGCGAGCTGCACCCTGTCGAGGTGGCGGCCAGCCTGCGCCGGCTGCCCGCCCCGCAGCGGGCGGAGGCGGCCCGCAGCCTCGACGACGAGCAGCTCGCTGACCTGCTCGAGGAGCTGCCCGAGGACGTGCAGGCCGAGCTGCTCGACGGGATCGATCTGGAGCGGGCCGCGGACGTGCTGGAGGTCATGCAGCCCGACGACGCCGCCGACCTGCTCGGCTACCTGGCCAGGGAACGGCGGGGCGCGCTGCTCGCCGCGATGGAGCCGGACGAGGCGGAGCCGGTGCTCCGCCTGCTGGTCTACGACCAGCACACCGCAGGTGGGCTGATGACGCCCGAGCCGGTCACGGTGGCGCCGTCGACCACGGTCGCCGAGGCGCTCGCGCGGCTGTGCGACCCTGACCTGACGGCCGCGACCGCGGGGCAGGTGTTCGTCGTCGAGCCCCCGACCGAGACGCCGACCGGGCGGTTCGTGGGCGTGTGCGGCCTCCAGCGGCTGCTCCGGGCTCCGCCCGGCACCCCTGTCGTCAGCCGCCTCGAGCGGGGCTGGGACCCCGTCCTTCCCTCACTGGGCGAGGTCGCCGTCGCGCGGCGGCTCGCCGCGTACAACCTGCTGGCGCTGCCGGTGTGCGACGAGCGCGGCCGGCTGCTGGGCGCCGTGACCGTCGACGACGTGCTGGACCGGGTGTTGCCGGAGGGCTGGAGGCAGCGATGAGCAGCAGGACCGATCTGTCCGTCCCCCGCGGTGGCGTCCGGCTGAGCGTGCACTACGACCCTGACCGCTTCGGCCGCTTCTCTGAGGCGGTCGCAGGCTTCTTGGGCACCGCGACGTATCTCGTCACCCAGACGGTGGCCGTGGTCATCTGGATCACGATCAACATCTTCGCCGTGCGGCTGCGCTGGGATCCGTACCCGTTCATCCTGCTCAACCTCATGTTCTCCACGCAGGCGTCGTACGCCGCCCCGCTCATCCTCCTCGCCCAGAACCGGCAGGGGGAGCGCGATCGCGTGGAGGTCGAGCGCGACCGCGGCGTGACCGCGCGGACCCTGGCCGATGCCGAGTACCTGTCGCGCGAGCTGGCCGCGATCCGCCTCACCGTCGCCGAGCTGCCCACCATGGCCGATCTCGCCCACGAGATCGGGCGCCTCACCGTCCAGCTCGAAGCGGTCTGCGAGCACCTCCGCCCCCCCGACCCACCCTGAGAGGAGCCGCGGGGCGGACGGGCGCTATTCGACGATCAGGCGGATGCCGAGGCTGGGCGCCCGAGTGAGCCGCCGGTCTCCGGTGACCAGCGGTGCGCCGAGACGCCGGGCCAAGACGACATACAAGGCATCGGCGACGGTGACATTGTGCGCAGCGTCCAAGCCTCGGACATCAACAGCTTCACCGACGCCCTCGTGGCGTGCAGGCTGAGAAGCAGCTCAAGGGCTCTGTCTGCCCGATCGGATGTGATCTCGCCGCTGAGGGCCTTGCGACGAAGCACCGCGGCGACCTCGATAGAAAAGACCTCGGGCACCCAGACGTGGGTATACCCGTCCAGCATCTTCGCCAGTCGTCTTCCAGCCAAGCCGCGGAGCACGACCTCGACGCCAGCGGAGGCGTCGAGGACCACTGCGCTCACGTTTCGCCTGCGGCTCGTGCCTGCTCCAACGTCTCTGCCGCGGGCTCGTCCAGCTCGATGGGCTCTTCGTGCTCCAGGGCCGCGAGCCAATCGGTCAGCGAAAGCAGGCGCTCTTCGCGCGGGTCCTCGATGACCAGCAGCGACACCGCGGCGTTCAAGGGGTTCGGGTGAGTTGCCATGACGTCACGATCCCTGAGCGCGTCACGTCGGGAGCCCCTGTCTACGCTCCGTGGCCGGTGACGTTCCCCGCGGCGGCGTCCGGCTGAGCGTGCGCGTATCCGACCCCATGGTCCTCCCGCGGTGCCCTCGAATGGACGAACACGCCACGCGGCCAGCCCGCATAGAAACAGGAGCCGACCCGCCGGGTCAGTGATACCCAAAACTGGGTACCGCCGTGGGCTTATCTCCGTGGGCCACGTGTCGGAAGATGGGTAGATCACCGGATGCGCCGCCAAGCCGCCCGAGCGCACGATGAGAACGCGCCGAAAACGGCGACCGATGGTTCCAACTCAGGGAGGTTCGAATGCTGTCAAAAGAGCATGCCGCGGTGCTGAAGCAGGCTTTGCGCGCTGATGCCGCTGTCGCGCAGACTGCACCGAAGATCTGGAATTACTTCAATCTGCCCGATCCGTATTCGGCGGCCGATTTTGCGAACCTTGATCCGGCGCAGGGCGCTGGAGAAGCGGTTTTCACGAACCGGCCTGATGGAACGGTTGACGTATACCTGTACTTCTGATCCCCGTGGGAAGGGCATGCGCAGGCGATTGTTGCGACCTGCGCAGGTCCCGACCGCGCCGCGCTCGCGCCTGAACTTGAGGAGATGACAACCGTGGAGAACCAGGAGACGGCACAGTGCCGCGTCGTTTCGTACGGCCCTGACCAGGCGGCCCTCGACGAGCACCGCCAGCGGACGCTCGCGCATCCCGCGATCCAGGAGTGCCTGGGCCAGGCGCGCCACCGGCTGCTCGCCTATCAGCTCGTGGGCGACGACGCGAAGGGGTCGGAGGACCCTCCGCCGCCCAGCCGTTACCGGGCCACCTTCTACGACTACACAAACAACATGACGGTCATGGCCGAGGGCGCCCTCGACGATGCCGACGACATCGAGGTGACCGAGCACGGCACGCAGCCGCTGCCCAGCGCCGAGGAGTTCGCCGCCGCCGTCGAGCTGGTGGCGGCTGACCCGCGGCTCGGTCCGGCCATCGCCGACGGGAGCCTGCACCCGTACCGGCCCATGCCGCCGCTGCTCGAGGCCGAGGAGGCCGACGGCGGCCAGGTCGAGCGCACCGTCAACGTCGGGCTCCTTCCTGGCGAGGGCAGCCTGCTGGCGCATGAGATCGTCGGCGTGAACATGGTCACCGAGGGCGTGGTCCGTTTCGAGGGCCAAGCCCCCGCCGGGTCGGTGGCGCTGACCACGAGCTGCGGCCCGCCCAGCGCCGGCCAGCCCACCGCCAGCCGGGGCACGGCCGGGCAGTACCTGGTCACCGTCACCCAGGGCGGGGTCGAGCTGTGGCGGTTCCTGGCCGTCCGTCCGGCGGCCTCCTCGGGCACGAACGGCTCCGGCGTCGAGCTGATAGGGGTGTTCTACCGCGGCACGAAGGTGCTCGACCGGGCCCACGTGCCCATCCTGAACGTCCGCTACGACAACGACGTCTGCGGTCCCTACCGCGACTGGCAGTGGCAGGAGAGCCAGATACCGGTGAGCGGCACCGACGTGGCGCCCGGCTTCCGGCGCTCGGAGACCCCGGTCCAGACGATCCTGGAGTCCGGGCAGGACGGCGGGAACTTCCTCGGCGTCGCCCTGTACACCCAGGGGCAGGAGACCGTGCTCGTCAGCGAGATGGAGGCGGGCTGGTACCGCTACATCAGTGAGTGGCGCCTGCACAACGACGGCACGATCCGCCCCCGCTTCGGCTTCTCCGCGGTGCGCAACTCGTGCGTGTGCGTCACGCACCACCACCACGTCTACTGGCGGTTCGACTTCGACATCCGCACCGCGGGCAACAACCGCGTCCGTGAGTTCAACAACCCGCTCCTGCCGGGCATCAGCGGCTGGCGGACGCTGATCTTCGAGACCCGCCGCGTTCGCAACGCCGCACGCCAGCGGCGGTGGTCGGTCGAGCACACGAGCACGGGCGAGGGCTACGTCCTCACCCCGGGCCCCGACGACGGCGTGGCCGACAGCTTCGGCGTCGGCGATGTGTGGGCGCTGCAGTACCGGGGGACGCCTGAGTTCGACGACGGCCAGGGCTTCACCACCAACCCGACGCTGGCGATGGCCCAACTGGACCGCTTCGTCAATCTCGGCGCCCGGATCGACAACAACGACGTGGTGCTCTGGTACGCCGCCCACTTCACCCACGACGTCAGCGGATCCCACGCGGGGGACTCCGGCCACCGGGTCGGACCAGACCTCCGCCCGATCAACTGGCCGGGCCTCGCCAGCTGACGGCGCCCCGTGAAGGTGCAGAAAACCGCCGCATCCGACGGATAGCTGCAGGTGGCGCGGCTCCCCAGCCGCCCGCGGTGCGGGAAACCGCCGCATCCGACGGATAGCCGCGGGCGGCACGGACTCCCAGCCGCCCGCGGTGCAGAAAACCGCCGCATCCGACGGATAGCTGCAGGTGGCGCGGCTCCCCAGCCGCCTGCGGTGCGGGAAACCGCCGCATCCGACGGTTTCCCGCACCCATAACCGGCATCCACCGGGCAGCGGCTCCGCTGGACAGGGTCGGGAGAGCCCTGAATTCCCGCGCGGGGGCGACGGGTGCGGGTCCGGGGCGGCACTCTGGGGGGCATGCTTGAGCTGCGGGCGCTGTCCCGGCGTTATGGGGATGTGGTGGCGTTGGACGGGCTGTCGTTCGCCGTCCAGCCAGGGGAGATGTTCGGGTTCGTCGGCGCGAACGGGGCCGGCAAGACCACGGCGATGCGGATCGTCATAGGCATCGAGCGCGCCGACCACGGCGAGGTGCACTGGCGTGGCCGCGTGCCCGACGCCGGCGCCCGTCGGCGGTTCGGCTACATGCCGGAGGAGCGGGGGCTGTACCCCAGGATGCGGGTGGGGGAGCAGCTCACCTACCTCGCCCGCCTCCACGGCGTCGAGCGCGAGCGGGCCGCCGGCTCTGCGCAGCGGTGGCTTGAGCGGCTCGGGCTGGCGGGCCGTGCGGGCGACCGGGTCGAGCAGCTATCCCTGGGCAACCAGCAGCGGGCCCAGCTGGCCGCGGCGCTGGTGGGCGAGCCGGAGCTGCTCGTCCTGGACGAGCCGTTCTCCGGGCTCGACCCCGTCGGCGTGGACCGGTTGAGCGAGGTGCTCCTCGAATTCGCGCGAGACGGCGTGCCGGTGGTGTTCTCCAGCCACCAGCTCGAGCTGGTCGAGCGGCTCTGCCACTCAGTCGCGATCATCGACCACGGACGGCTCGTCGCGACCGGCCCGGTCGCGCGGCTGCGACAGCGCGATCACGACCGCCGGCTGCGCATCGACGTCGCCGCGAACGGCGCCGATTGGACCGCACGGCTGGCGGGGGTCACCGTCCTGGAGCAGACCAAGCGTCGCGTCCTGCTCCAACTCGACCGCTCATGCGACGAGCAGGAGGTGCTCGACGCCGCCCGGCGCGCGGGACCCGTCACCCATTTCGGGGTCGTCGAGCCGACCCTCGCGGAACTCTACCGGCAGGTCGTGCAGCCATGACCACGCTGACCGTCATCGGCCTGGTCGCCCGCCGGGAGTTCACCCAGCGGCTGCGCAGCAAGGCCTTCCTGGCGGGCAACGCGTTCTTCCTCGTCCTGCTGATCGGCGTGGTGGTCGTGCCGACGCTGCTCGGCGACAGCGGGCCCACCCGCGTCGGTGTAGTCGGTGAGGAGGCGGCGGCGCTGGCGGCCGCCGCGCAGGCGCGGCAGGCGGCGTTCGCCGTCGAGCTGCGGGTCGAGCCCGTCGCGGAGCGCGCCGCCGCTGAGGCGGCGCTGCGCGACGGAACGCTGGATCTCGTGCTCCTCGACGCGTGGACGGCGCTCGCCGCCGACACGCCGTCTGGGCCCGTCGCGGGCCTGCTCGCGGCAGCCGCGCAGCAGCTGGCGGTGTCCGAGGCGCTCGCCGAGGCGGGGGTGGAGGCGGGGCGGCGGGCCGTGCTGCTGGCGCCCCGCCCGCTTGCGGTCACCATCCTGGAGGGCGCCGGCCAGCCGGAGTTCGGGCCGGCCCTGGCCGTTGGCGGCGCTGCGGTCACCGTGCTGTACGTGCTGCTCATCCAGTACGGCCAGTGGGTGGCGCAGGGCATCGTGGAGGAGAAGTCGTCGCGGGTGGTCGAGGTGCTGCTGGCGGCCGTGCGCCCGACGGAGCTGCTGGCCGGCAAGGTGCTCGGCCTGGGCGCGCTCGGGCTGGGGCAGGTCCTGGTGACCGCGGCGGTCGGCGTGGGCGCGCTGCTGGTGGTCGGGTCGGTCGAGATCCCCGTCGAGGGGTGGGCGGCGATCGGGCTCGTCCTCGCCTGGTACGTGCTGGGCTACGCGCTGTATGCCACGCTGTTCGCCGTCTGCGGGGCGATCGCCGGCCGGTTGGAGGATCTCCAGAGCGTCGTCACCCCGGTGATCATGCTCATCGTCGCCGGGTTCTTCGTCGCGCAGTACAGCGCGTTCAACCCCGACTCGACCGTCGCGCGCGTCGCCGCGCTCGTGCCGTTCACCGCCCCGCTCGTGCAGCCGCTGCGCGCCGCCGCCGGCCTCGCCGCGCCCTGGGAGATCGCCGCCTCGATCGTGCTCGCCGTGGCGGCCACCGGGCTGCTCCTGCCGCTGGCCGCCCGCTTCTACACCGGCGGCGCCCTCCGCGTCGCGCGCCGCATCGGCCTGCGCGCCGCCTGGCGCGCCGCCACCCACCGCTGACCCACCAGCGTCCACAGTCCGGCGGCTTCGACCGTGCGTCAGCTACAGCTTTCCGTCGGATCGAGGCTGTTGCAAAATCTCACGGGCCCGCCAGTCGGGGCGCTCGAGCCAAAGATGCAGTTTTCCTCCGAATATGAAGGAAAGCTGCCCCTCAAGCCCAACAGCGCGCGCCTGACCTGCAGGTTTCCTCCGTATACGGAGGAAACCTGCAGTGCGGCTGGCCCAAAGAGCACCCACGGCCCGCGGCACTCAGCCATTCCTGGAGAGCCACTCCCATTGATTCTGCAACAGACTCGATCTGACGGAAACCCGCAGGTCAACTCGGCGAGGCGGGGGTTCGGCTACAGCTTTCCGTCGGATCTGACGGAAAGCTGCCGGTCACACCTGCATCCAACGCAAGCGATGGCCGGTCAGGTGACTTACCGTTGTTTTTGTTTCGGGAAGGGCTGCTCGGGCACTGGGACGCCGAGGAAGGGCGAGAGCCGCTCGTAGCCATCGCCGGCGACGATGTCGAGCACCAACAGATCGTGCTCTCGTCCGGCGAAGTAGCGGGTCACGTCTTCGACGTGGCGCCGGTGGACGCGGCGGAAGCGCTCCTCGTCGAACTCGTGGCTCCCGTACACCGCGGCGCGCAGGAACCGCTGAAGCTCCACGTAGATCTGTCGCTCCTCGCCTTCGCGGCGCTTGTCGCCCATGGGCACCGTCCAGTGCGCACCGCAGGAGCGCAGCCAGCTTTCCTCGTCGCGCACGGTGAGCACGAACTTGCTGCCCGGCCACGCGCGATCCAGATCCTCGTAGTACGGCGCGGACGTGACGTCGGTGATCCCGTCGTAGTGCGCGAGCAGCGGGAAGCGCGCGTCGCCGCGTATCAGCGTGTCGAGCGTCGCGCGATCGGCCGGGTAGTGCACGGTGTCGAAGCCGAGCACGTGCAGCGCCGCGGTGAGCGAATGAGTCCCGGTGCGTGACATGCCCAGACCGAACACCTTGACGTCCCTGGGTGGCTGGCCAAGGTTGACGGGATCCTCAGCAACGGCCTTCTCGACGTCCTCGATACTGACCCGGCCGGTCTGGCTCAGGCCGAGCTTTCGCACTTCAACCTCTGCTACAGAGGGCAGATCGCGGATGCAGCGCTCGACTTGGCTGGGCGTGGCGTCGGGCGGCACGGCATCCGCGGCGTGGCGCACCGCGTGGCGCGCCACATCGAAATCGACGCCCTCACCCCAGCATGACATCGAGACCTTGAATCTGTCCCCGCAGAACTCGTTGCGGCGGCTGCGGAGCTCGCGCCGCGCGTACTTGACGAAGATGTCAGCGTAGCGTTGAAAGTGATCGTGCAGGATATGGAAGTTCTTCATCTGTCTGTTGAGCTTGAGCTGGCGGAGCGCGAGGCCGCGCAGGTACCCCTCAGGGGTGAGCGCATAATTGGGCACGTCGATCGGCTCGGGGAGCGCTCGCATCGCGCGGACCACATCGATACGCGTGATGTGCACGCCGCGGTGGACCCGCCCGCGGAACCGATCCCGCACGAAGCAGCCGACGTACGGCAGCTCGTTCGCGTCGAGAAAGGGACGCATGTCCTCGAGGATCAGGCAGTCCGCGTCGACGGAGACGACGTGCGAGCAGTGGTGATCGATCTCCAGCATCCGCCGCACCGCGCGCGCCCACGGCTTCACATCGCGGACCACGTGCGCGCGGTCGGGCCTCACGTACTCGAGCGCGAGTTCGAGCGCGAGTTCGCTGGTGCGCTCGCCTACGGTGCGGAACACCAACTCGATCGGACGCGATCCCGCACGAGCCCAGGTGCAGGGCAGCGTCTCGATGACGCCCTCGCAGGCTGTCTGTCTCACTGTCCGTCTCACTGAATGGTTCCTCCATGTGTAGGCGCGGTTGATTTGGCCGCGACCGAGTCGACGTCGCAAGCTCGTCGGGACTCATCTCGTGTTTCCAGCGCAGGTCGAGCACAATCCCACGCGGTGCGCGCCGTAGCAGTTGCCGGTTCTGTCATTGAGTTCGGCCACTCCCGCACCACCCGCTCGTGCGCTTCGCGCGCTCACACACCAGGAGGAATGGCGTCCCGTCGTTGCCGCCGAGCGGGTGCTGTTCGCTGCCCCGCGGGGTCAGCATCGTGGGATCGAACACGATGCCGACGAAGTCCGCCAGGGCGCGCAGCGTGCGCTCAGGTCGCGAGGCAAGCTCCTTATATCGCACGCGGAGCACGGGTCCCGGAAAGCGCGAGGCGAGATCCTCGGTGCCATGCATCTGCGCAACCCACGCGGTAGCGATTTCGAGATACTTGCGCAGGCGCGAGTTCACAACCGCGCGCCCATCGCGCGCGAGCACGATCACCAGCGAGGTGCGGCCGGCGAGCACAGAGGGCGTCGCGAGCGCACCCGGCCGTTGCCGTCCCCGCAGGGATGGATGCTCACCAGGTTCAGGTGCGCCACCGAGGCTCGAACGCCGAAGCGTCCAGATCGCCGTTCCACATGCCGAACTGTCCGGCCGAGGCCGCTGATGTGAATGATCACCGCCGGGTACGGCGGTGATCATTCACAATCTCGCCGGTCGCTGCGGGTGATTACCGGCATCACCGTATGTTCAGTTCTTTCGCGCGATCGTCCCCGGTCACCCCGCCGAAAGGCAGCCTGGATGATGGCAATGAGCGGCTGCTGCCTGCACTGCTATGGCCCCAGCAGGAGGGCGACCATGGCTGCGGGTACGGCCCAGATAGGCCCGTCGAACTCCAGAAGAGAGCGGGTGGCCATGACGCCGGCGCGGAACTCGGACCGCATCGTCTGCGCCTCGCGGCGCCAGGGGCCGTCGGTGTACTTGCTCGCAAGCGGCACGCCCTCGGGCCGGCCGCTGACGAAATCGACCTCGCCGCGGGTGGCGCTGCGATGGAACAGGACGTTCTCGAACCGTGGGTAGGTGCCCGGGTTGAGAGCTTCCGCCTGGCGCGCGAGCGCCATGCCCAGCTGCTGCTCGGACAGGCGGTCGAGGGTGGGGACCTCACGCACAGGCTGGCGCAGGGACGCCAACCGGGCGAGCAGCGGGTCGGCGAAGTAGACCTTGTGCTGGGCGCGCAACCTCGGCGCGCCTCGCTCCGACAGATGGCAGGGCCACACCAGGTATGCGGCGCACAGATCACGGAGCCGTGCGGTCACCGTGTCTCGGCTGGCCGCGAGGTCGTCTGCGAGGCCGCTGACGTTGACGGGGCTGCACAGGCCGGTGGCCAGCCTGCCCAGCAGCGACTGGGTCTGCGTAGCGCTGAAGCGGACGCTGCGGATCGCGTCCCCGTGCACCACGTCCCACAGCGCATCGACCAGCATGTCCTGCACCTGCCCGTACCGAAGGCAATCATCCACGGCTTGGGGAAAGCCGCCGATGACCAGGTAGGTCTCCCAGGCGTTGACCAGCTCGGTCTGGTAGGGCTGCAGCGTCATCAGCGCGTCCATCGCCGCGGGGCCTTGCAGGTCCCGCCACTCGATCGCTGCCGGCAGATCGAGGTCGATGCCGATCGCCCGGCAGAACGCGCCGAACCCCATGGTAAGCAGGG
The DNA here is from genome assembly GCA_050743205.1 of Egibacteraceae bacterium. Lineage (GTDB taxonomy): Bacteria > Actinomycetota > Nitriliruptoria > Euzebyales > Egibacteraceae > JBOGED01. The sequence continues at coordinate 20,095 of JBOGEA010000066.1, forward strand.
TTCGCTCGGAGTCCACGGCGCGACCGCGCCGGCCGGCCAGCGCCTTGGTGGCATGGTCGAAGCTCGCCGAGGATGAGCCAGTCAACACGACGCAGTCTTCCCGAAAGGCCGTGTTGTCGCGTAACCATTTGGGTGTGGCTCTTCTGAAGGGACCTCACGCTGCTCGGGGGATGAGGTTGTCGGCGTCGCGCTGGGCATGTGACCGGCCTGTTGCCAAGCGGGCCTGGTCTGCCTACCGGAGGGTTGTGTGCTG
>JBOGEA010000067.1:0-20298 GCA_050743205.1 Egibacteraceae bacterium
CCAGGAGAAAGAAACCTGGCTGCGCCTGACGAAAGGGCTGGCCAGCGGCCTGGCGTACGCGCGCGCGATGACCCGTGATCTGCAGGGGGCGGTCGTCGCGCTGGAGCGTGGCCGAGCGGTGCTGCTCGCGGAGGCGCTGGAGCGAGGTTCCGGTCAGGCCGCCGGGGCAGTCTCGTTCTACCTGATTGCCGAGCAGGCCCGAACTGCGCCGTTGGTCTACATCGCCGCTACCGCACCGGGAGGCCTCGCCCTGGTCGTGGGGACGGACGGAGAGGTCGCCGAGGTACGGCTCCCCGGCTTGACCGCCGACGCGCTTCTGGACCGGACGCGACGCTATTACCTGGCCAACATCGCCCGGCTGGCGCTCGGGCGCGAAGATCAGTGGGACGCGGTGTTGGACGGGCTTGGTGCATGGCTGTGGCGGGAAGTCATGGGACCGGTCCTGGAGGCCGTGCGCCCCGCTGGGGAGGTCGTCCTGATCCCGGCCGGGTACCTGGCGTTGCTTCCTCTGCACGCGGCCTGGACCGAGGACCCCTCGACAGCCATCGGCCGGCGTTACGCGCTGGACGAGGTCTGTATCTCCTACAGCGCGAACGCCCGCGCGCTGGCAGCCGCTCGGCAGATGGCGCAGGAGACGACGGCCGACTCGATCCTGATCGTCGAGGAGCCGTCGTCTGTGACGGCGGGACCGTTGGACAACGCCTCGGTCGAGGCGGTCGCCGTCAAGCGTGTATTCGCCGGTTCGCAGCCGCTCCGCGACGCGGGCGCTATCCACACGCTCCGCCACGGCGAAGCCACACGCGCGGCCGTGAAGGCCGTGCTCAACAAGTGCGCCGTCCTCCACCTGTGCTGCCACGGATCCGCCAACCCGGGTGAGCCGCTCTCCGGCGGCCTGCTGATGGCCAACGACGAGATGCTGACCGTGCGGGACGTGATGGAACGCCGCGAGAGCCCGGCACGCCTGGCGGTCCTCTCGGCATGTGAGACGTCCGTTCCAGGGCCAGGCCTGCCCGACGAGGTCATCGGCCTGCCGACCGGGCTGATCGAGGCCGGGGTCGCGGGCGTAATCGGCTCTTTGTGGTCGGTACCGGACCTCAGCACCGCCGTGCTCATGATGCGCTACTACGAACTCTGGCGCACCGACGGCCTCGAGCCGCGCGAGGCTCTCCGCCAAGCGCAGCGATGGGTCCGAGACGCCACCAGCGCGGAGCTGCGGGATCGGTACCCGAACGTGCCCTGGCCGGCTGGGGACTCCGAACACCCCTTCGCCCGCCCCAACGCCTGGGCGGCCTTCACCTACACCGGCGCATAGGACGCACCGCACTGGACATCAGTGGTGGCGGGCAGCGCGAGTGCCTCGCGTACGGTCAGCGTAGGCTTCGGCGGCCATTATGGAGAACCTCCTCCACACGTCGCGGCCGTTGGCGTATATTCGCGAACACAAGTTCGATAGCAGTGGGAGGCCGGCTGGGATGCCAGACGTGTGGGAGCAGGCGGCGCTGCTCGCGCTGCTGGAGCGAGCTGGCGTCCCTTGGCATCGTGTCGCCGATCACGTCGAGGGCACCGGCAGCGCCCCGCGGGTCGTGTCGGGAGAGTAGGGGTTCCTCGACGAGGCGGACGCCGAGCTTGCGACCACGCTGCACCGCACCGTCCCGGGCGGCGCGGTGGCGCGCTATGCCGAGGCTCTCCGGGACTGGACCTGCGGGGACGTGCGACTGTTGACCGTCCGTGACGAGGGCTATCCGCTGAAGCTGCGTGAGGTGTACAACCGGCCGCCGTTCCTGTTCGCCCGCGGGCAGCTCGGGGACAGTACGGCTGTGGGATGTTGCCACCGGCAACCCGATCGGGTGCCTCTGACCGGCCACATCGGCTTTGTCACTGGGGTGGCGTTCAGCCCTGACGGCACCACACTCGCCTCTGCCAGCTCTGATAACACGGTGCGGCTGTGGCCGGTCACTGCTGATGACTGGATCAAGCATGCCTGCGCGCTGGCCCAGCGCAACCTGACCCAGAACGAATGGGACGAGTTCATCGGCCTGGACAGGCCCTACGTCCGGACGTGTCCTGAGCTGCCGTCGGGGTTCGGTGCGCCTGGGGACGCGCCCGTGGCCAGCTACGACCGCCTCGGCTGAGCGGAGACGCCTATCGGCTGGTCACGAGGCGGAGGCGCTCGTCGAGTTCACGGATGCAGGACAGGTCGGCCAACGGCTCGGGGAACCGGCTCGGACCCGAGGATCCGTTCGACCCTCTTCCACCGGCCGTTATTGAGGTGAGGACGAGTGGCTGCTGCAAAGCGCGCACGCCTGCTCGGTTCGTCCTGCAGCGCACGGGCGGCGATGTCGGCGAGCTTGCTCGCCCACCTCGGCAGGCTTGCCATCATCCGCACCGAAGGCAGGGCAGCCACCGCCTGCCTGATCAGCGCGGCCAAACGGCAAGCAACCGAATCCCTCGTCCCGTCAGGTCTCCAGGCGTGTGCGCGCCGCCTGCACATCGGGCGGTCACGCAGGCCACCAGCCTGTCAGCGCGGCCGGCCAGTGTGCACAGGTGAAGAGTGGGTTTTGGTAACGGCGGTGGTAACGGAAACAGAGCGGAACGGCTTGGACGCGGGTGGAGGGGATGGACGATGGGGACTGGCCGATCATGCGCTTGAGCTGCGGAAACAACACGGTCCGCAGCGGTTTGGAGTGACGGACTGGGTCTAGGACAGCGCAGGTCGCGGGTTCGAGTCCCGCCCCGGCTCCCATCTTTGACCTCGCCGTTCGGGGGAATCTGGCCGCTGAGCTGCTGAACCCAAGACGCCCTTCGCCGCGGGGAGCGAGGGGGTCTTGGGTTCAAGAGGGATCAGAGGGCGGTGGGGTGAAGATGATCTCGGTGTCAGGACAGTGGGCGGCCTGCTCGGTCAGATTGGTCTTCTCGGCGGTGTCCACGGTCGGCTCCCAGCGCAGTTTGACCGTCACCCACTTCTGGGCGTACCGGCACAGCGTGCGGATCTGGCTGGCGACCGGTGGCGCCGACCCGGTCGTGCTGTCCGGCCACACTGGCCCGGTGTTGGGGGTGGGGCGTCAGCACTGACGGGCAGCGCGTGGCCAGCAGCGGGCGACGATGGCACGGTACAGGTGTGGATGTGCGAGATCTGCGGCTCGATCCAGGAGGTACTCGCGCTGGCCGCGCAGCGAGTCACCCGTGAGCTGACCTGCCAGGAGCGCGAAACCTTTCTCCACGCCCCTTGCCCGTGATCCGGCTGACCCCAATGTCATTGACGTAAGGGGGTTGTCCGGGCAAGCCCCAAGATTGACGCGTTCAATGGCTGAGCGTGTCTTGCTTCTGGTACTGGGATTTTGCAGTAGGAGTACCACTGCACCCCCGGACAGGACGCAGCACTCGCCCTGGGTCACAGGCATCGGGGCTCGGGCGATCAGGACCTCTTTGCGGGTGCTGGCGCTTGTCCTTATCCTCGTCGATCTGTGCGCATAGGGCACCCCTGCTGCTCTCTCGTGTCCCGATGACCCGTCCGCGTAGAGGCGGGGTTCGGCTATCCACTCGCCGGCTCTCGGCTTAGACCGGGTGGGCGGGGAATCGAGCCTGCGAGGACCTCCGAAGCCTGGCGGTCCGGACCGCGCAGGAAGTGGGTGTAGACACGAAGGGTGGTCGTGCCGCCGTCGCCGTGGCCCAAACGGCCGGCGGCGGTGCGGAGGTCGATGCCTCTCGTGAGCATCTGCGTGGCGGCGTAGTGGCGGAGGCTGCGCAGCGTGACATGGATGTCCAAGCGGGCGGACAGCCGGTTGATGCGTTGGGTCATTGAGTCTGGCACGACTGGCTCCGCCCCGTTTGGGCTGAGGGAGAACACGAAGCCATCAGGGCGCAGCTCGAGCCCGCAGACGGCGGCGCGGTCCTGGCAGCGGGTGCGGTGCTCGGTGAGGACCTCCGAGGTCAGCTCGTCGAGTTCGAGGTGGCGGCCCTGGTGGGTCTTGGTGTCCTTTTCGTGGCGCTGGCCGCCACGCTGGACGAGGTTGCGTAAGATCCGCAGGTGGCCCTCGTCTAACCGCAGGTGAGACCACCGTAGGCCGCACAGCTCACCCCGACGGGCGCCGGTGACCATCGCGACCCACAGCAGCGCGGCGAAGTCGGGATCGCGCTCCCAGGCGGCTTCCATGAACCGTGCGACCTCATCAGGGCTCGGCAGCGCCACCTCTTGCCGGACGTACTTGGGCACCGTCGCCTGTTCTGCCGGATTGGTGTGGATCCAGCCCCACTTGACCGCCTGCCCGAGCGCGGCGCGGAGGATGAAGTGGATCTTGCGGACGGTGGGTCCGGCGAGCGGCTGGCCTTTCGAGCCGCCGCGCTTGCGCAGCTCGACGTAGAACCGGTCGAGGGTCTCGGTGCTGATCTTGCGGACATGGACGTCGCCGAGCGCCGGGAGGATCTTCGTGGCGATGTAGCGCTCGTAGCCGGTCCGAGTGGTGAACTCGTGGTCGGCGGTGTCGAGCCATTGTTGGAGCAGCTCGGCGACGGTGGCCTTGCTCGTGTTGACCCGGCCCTTGTCGACCTCGGAGAGGAGCTGGGTGCGCAGCTGCTCGGCCGCCTTGCGTGTATGCGCTGTGCCCGTGCGCCGACGCTCCTTGCCCGTGAGCGGGTCCTTGCCCAGGTAGACGAAGACCTCGTAGCTCCCGTTCGCGCGCTGGCGGATGTAGCCCCGTCCCTGACTCATGCTGACGACGGCAGCACAGATCCGTTAGCACCGACGTCAGCACTGCAGGCACCCTCGCGACTCGGTGGGACCACCATCCCGGTATTTATCCCGCCTGACCTGCGGTTCTGGCTTGAGCCGGGGACGGGAGTCGAACCCGTGACCTGCGCTTTACGAGAGCGCCGCTCTGCCGACTGAGCTACCCCGGCGGTGTTCTGCAGCGACGCACAGTCTAGGGGACGTGGCGCGCGTGAGCATCTCCTGCGAGCGCGGTCAGGGGCCTGCGGCTCCGGGCTGGTGGGGACGTGGCGGAGTGGTAGTGCTCCATGGCGATCGCGCTGGTCGGGGTGAGGCTGGGGAGTGTCGGCCGGTCGAAGAAGGCGCGTTTGCGGCGTCGCAGAAGCGTTTCGCCGTCCGCGTCCCAGGAGAAGGCGGGCCGTTTCAGCACCAGTTGGAAGAGACGGCTGGCTTTGGCGGGATCCTGTGCGGCGAGGCGCTGGAACGGCAGGGGCGAGACGGAGTCGTCCTTCAGATAGGACGCAACCGCCCGGCGGTGGCGGTGGGGCCGTCTGGTGACGATCTCGGGGTCGGCGAACGCCTCGGCGACCAGCGCGAAGTTCGCGTAGAAGTTGAGCCCCTCGACCTCGTCATAGATGACGCCGACTGACCGCGACTCGGTCAGGGCGGGCGGCAGGTGCGGCTCGGGGGCGTACGCCTGGCCGCCGTCGGTGATCCGGCGCGCGCGGTGCTCCCAGTAGGCCCGGATCCGCTCCGCCGCCTCGGTGCCGAGCAGGATGATGAGGTCGGCGCCGAAGAACTCGATGAAGTACGCGCGGTCCTGGCGTTGGAGCTCCCAGGCGCGCCGCAGCTTCTCCGGGTTGCGGAAGACCAGCGCTGGGTGCTGCAGGCAGGACTCCGCGGCGACGCGCGCCACCTCACGGCGGGCGGAGGAGGGGAGCATCCGTTGGGTGCCGCTGAACAGCCACTCCTGGCCGATCGGCACCAGCCGGGCGAGCAGGAATGACCGCCGCGGCATCTGGGCGAACACCGCGGTCCCCACGTTGGAGTGGACACGGTAGGTCAGCTCGTCGAGCAGGTTGGCCAGCAGGAGCGCATCCCCGTGGCGCCGTTGGACCTCGAACAGCCCTTCGACGACGTCCCGCCAGCCCAGCAGCATCTGGCGGTCTGGCTCCGGCAGGTCAGGGTGAGCGGCGACGAAGTGGTCGACCACGGTTCGACCGTCGGCCAGCCGATGCTGCAGGATGAAGGAGTCGAAGCGGTTGATGGGCCCTTCCTCGTCGCCGGCTCCGCTCCGCGCGCCGCGGAGCGCCTTCGCGAAGCGTGGACGCCGCCCGAACTCCACCAGAGCCTTCTTCAGATCACCGCTGCGCATCAGCATGTCCGCGACGACCGTCGCCATGGCGCCTCCTTTTGGGGAGCTGAGTGTAGGGACTGGAGGTGGAGGATGGCCGCCTGTACGGCGCCGCCCGTCGGCCTCGCTGCTCGGAATCTTCTGGCTGCCGCAACGCGAACGCCCTGTTCGGCGTCTGGATCTGTGATCGGATTGAAGAGGGCGAGGGGGCACGCGATGTCCAGCACCACCGAGCGGGTTGAAACCGTCGAGCACGACGAGATCACCCAGGCCATGGCGACGCCGGAGTTCCGCCAGGACCCCTACGAGCTGTACGCGCGGATGCGCCGGGAGGATCCGGTGTACCGCAGCTCGCAGGGGATCTGGTACCTGACCCGCTACGCCGACGTCGAGGCCGCGCTGCACGACCCGCGGCTGTCGAACGACGGCGAGCGGTTCCGGCGCTGGCAGGTGCGGCAGACCGGCAGGGACGATCTCGGCAGGCTGCAGGAGCGGCTCGGCCGCTCGATGCTCAGCGCCGACCCGCCCGACCACACCCGCCTGCGCAAGCTGGTCAACAGGGCGTTCACCCCCCGGCGGGTGCAGGGGCTGCGCCCGCGGATCGAGGCGATCGTCGATGAGCTGCTCGACGCCGCCGTCGTGGCGGGGCCGACGATGGACCTGATCGCGGCGCTGGCGTACCCGCTGCCGATCACTGTGATCTGCGAGCTGCTCGGTGTCCCGCTCAGCGACCGGGCGCGGGTGCGGGCCTGGTCCCGTGAGTTCGTCGACCAGTCGGAGTTCCCGCTGCCTCCGGAGGCCGTCGAGCGCATCGAGCGGGCGGGCGACGAGTTCGTGGCCTACCTGGACGACCTCGTCCGCACGCGCCGCGCCGCGCCGGGTGAAGACATGCTCAGCGCGCTGATCGCGGTGCAGGAGCGCGGCGACCAACTGAGCGACGACGAGCTGCTGTCCACCTGCGTGCTGCTGCTCATCGCCGGTCATGAGACGACGATCAACCTGATCGGCAACGGCACGCTCGCGCTGCTGCGCCATCCCGACCAGTTCCGCCGGCTGCGGGACGATCCGGCGTTGACCCGCTCGGCGGTCGAGGAGCTGCTGCGCTACGACAGCCCGGTGCAGATGACCAGCCGGATCGTGGTTGGAGACGTGCGGGTCGGAGGGGTGACGCTGGGTGACGGCGACATGGTGCTTCCGATGCTCGGGGCGGCCAACCGCGACCCGGTCCGGTTCGCCGATCCGGACCGGTTGGACGTGAGCCGGGTGGACAACCGGCATCTGAGCTTCGGCAACGGTCCGCACTTCTGTGTGGGCGCGCCGCTGGCACGCCTGGAGGGCGAGATCGCGATCGGCGCGCTCGTGCGGCGCCTGCCCCGCCTGCGGCTGGACACAGACCTGCCCGAATGGCGGCCGAGCCCGGCGCTGCGCGGCCTTGAGGCCCTGCCCGTCGCATACTGAAGGGCTATGCGCGATCTCAGCCTGCTGCCGAAGGCCCATCTTCATCTGCATCTGACCGGGTCGATGCGCCCGGCGACCGCGCGGGACCTGGCCGCCTGTCACGGCATCATCCTGCCGCCGATGCCCTCGTGGGAGCTGGCGGGCGACTGGGCCTGTTTCCAGCAGCCCTACGACGGCTGCCGCCAGGCGATCCGCACCGCGGCCGACATACAGCGGGTGCTGCGTGAGGCAGCCGAGGACGACGCCGCCGACGGCTCGGGATGGCTGGAGCTGCAGGTCGATCCCACCTCATACGCGCCGCTGCTGGGTGGGCTGGAGGCGACGATCGAGGTGGTGCTGGACGCGGCGCGCAGGGCGGCGTCCGCCGCCGGGATCGGGGTGGGCGTGGTGGTGGCCTCGAGCTGGGCGCGCTCCGCGCGGGACGCGGAGACGCTGGCTCGGCTCGCGGCCCGATTCGCGGGCCGCGGCGTGGTCGGGTTCGGGCTGTCGAACGACGAGCGCCGCGGACGGGTCGCGGACTTCGCGGAGGCCTTCCGCATCGCCCGTGACGCCGGGCTGGCCGGGGTGCCGCACGGCGGGTTCTATGCCGGCGCCTGGCACGTGCGGGAGTGCGTCGACCTGCTGGGCGCCCGGCGCGTCGGTCACGGCATCACCGCGGCGACGGACTCGCGCGTGCTGGAGACGCTGGCGTCCCTCGGCGTGGTGCTCGAGGTCTGCCCGACCTCATACGCGCCGCTGGGCGTGGTGGCGACCGTGGCGGACGTGCCGCTGCGGCGGCTGCGCGACGCCGGAGTCCCGGTTGCGCTGGGCGCCGACGACCCGCTGCTGTTCGGCACGGGACTGGCCGGCCAGTATGCCCTGGCCCGCGACGTGCTCGGCTTCGGCGACGCGGCGCTGGCCGACCTCGCCCGCTGCTCGATCCGCGGGTCGATGGCCCCGGATGGGGTCAAGTCGCGGCTGCTCGCCGGCGTCGACGCCTGGCTCGGCTGAGGCAGCTCAGCGGTCCTGCAGCGCGTCGAGGGCGATGCAGAAGGCCATGGCGACGCGGCGGTCGATGACCCGCTCGGTGTCGCCGGACAGGTCCATGAGGTAGCGATCGCGGAAGGCGAGCAGGCGGGTGTAGCGGCCGACGTGGCGGTCGCCGACGAAGACGTCGAAGTGGAACGGCGGCTTGAACGGGATGTTCTCGATGAGCGGCACGAAGTCCCAGAGCCGGCGAAGGAGCGCCATGGCCATGCTGCTCTCGCGCGCGGTGGCGACGACCTCGCCGTCGGCGTCCAACACCTGCCAGGCCGAGCGGAGCAGCGACACGCCGAACACCTTCTGAAACTGGCCGATCACCTGGCCGTCGGGGAGCTGCACCTCGCTGCGCCCGCGGAACTCGAACACCTTACGAGCCTTCAGCCGCAGCAGCGGGACCCTCTGGGCCTCGTCGGCGAAGAAGTCGATCTGTTCGCGAATCTTCATCCGCTTCTGCCGCACGTACGCGAGTGGCTGGCCCTCACTCCTGCCGTCCGGCGCCACCGCCGAGATGCGGTAAAGGTTGACCAGCGGCGCAAACCGCTGCTGCACGAAGAACCGATCCACAAGTTCAGTCAAGTTCGCCTCCTAGGCATCTGACCAGCGCGGACAGTGCCTGGTCCCGCTCAATCGCCAGTCCCCGCAAGGCCTTCCGTGAAGAGCTGGTGACAGTCCACGCCGAGAGGCGGGCGTCGAAGCCGATCCGAGAAGGCGAGTACGTCGTCACCGCCTTTCGAGTGTACGGCCTGGCCCACGTCGCGCTGGCCCGGGCAGAGGTCTGAGCCGTGGCGGATCTGATGCTGGAGCCGTCGTGGTGGGCTGATCGGGACGCGGTCGAGGAGCGCCGTGCGCTGGTCGAGGCGTTCAGGGCCGCGACCCAGCAGGCACACACACCAACGTCTGACGGACCGCCAGCCGCAGCCAGGCCGGCTTGGTCTGTCGAGGATCTGGAGGACGCGACCGCAGACCTGCGGGAGCGGTGCGAGCAGTTGGAGCACCGCCGATCCTCCGGCCAGGTCGTCACGGGGTCGGCGACGTCGCCGAGGTGCTGCTGGGCCAGGCCAGTGGTCGGTGGCGTTCCACGCCACGCTGGCCGACTCGCAACGCGCGCTCTGCTCCTCGGTTCATCACGACCGGTTGGCTCGCGCCGCCCGCCGTACTCAGCCAGTCATGCCCGCAACGCCCAGGACGGCCGCGCCGCGCCGACCGCCGTGCCTGCCGCCACCTGACGCCGTCTCATCGCGTCTCCGGCTGCCCCCGTACTGCACCATCGCGCACTTCGGGGACCACCCGGACGCCTCGCGTGATGTCCCAGCACGCGGCTTTCCGTCGGATTGAGCCTGTTGCAAATGCCGGGCGGGGCCGTTCTGCGCCGATGTCATGCATGGGCAAGGCGGCCGGCGGCTGCGTGTCGGGTGCGGTTTTCCTTCGGATGCGAAGGAAAACCGCAGGCGAACGAGCCAAGAAACCGGTTCGGGTGCAGCTTTCCTTCGTATCCGAATAAAAACCGCATATCTGGCCTCGTGACCAACGTTCACCTTGCCGTATCAGGAGTTCTGGACTCAAGCCGCGCCCTAGCTGACGATCATGATCGGGACCATTCCCGCGCCGGAGGTGACGTTTGTGAGCGACGACGATGACAGCCGCGTCAATCCTCCCCGCACGCGACCGAAAAACAGCAGAGGGCAGACGTCGAGCAACTGCTCTATCATCTCAACCTGGCCTTCGTTTTCGTTCACGCAGGGGAAGATCTCGCAGTCCGTGTTCACTCTTTCCTGCGTGAGATAATCGCTCGCTATAGCTTTTTGAATCGCCTGGTCCCACTCCTGCTCATCACTCTCCCAGCCGATGAAGACTCCGCTTCCGCCATAGCCGTCGTTGGGTTTCATCACCAGACGGTCGCGGTTGTTTCGGATGAACTCGACCAGCTCGATCCTCTCGCCTCTGTAAGTGGTGGCGGCGTCTTCAACCCGGCGCGTCCAGGGGATGTGGAGCCGTATGGCCTCACGTTCGCGCTGGTCGAAATAATGCTGGTGTCGTTCGTCGGTAAGAACGCCGAAGAGCATCTTTTTATCAACATACTTGGCGCGGAAGGAATTCACAAACACCGCCGCGCCGCCGCGATACGCTTCCACCAGAGCGCGACACTCGTCGATATTTTCGAGCAGTTTTTTGGTGAGCAGTCGGCGATACACAAGGTCAATTTTGAATTCGCCGTGGCAGAGGCGGCCACCTTTGATCTCAAGAGCGCGCGGATCGGCGACCGTGGCTCGGTAGCCTTTGCTCTCAAAGAATTCCTTGGCCAGCTCAAGCTCACGCCAGGTAGACCCGCCGCGATAATCGACTATGGCGATCTGAGGCCTGTCAGCGCCGCCACGCGCGCGGCGGTAGACATCAAGCAGTGAGTTGAGCAGATGCTCGCGGCACAGCAGCGGCGTGAGTTTATGTTTTTCGGCAAAGCGGCGCATCACGGGGAGGTCGAGAAAAATCTCGGCCGCCACGTCCGCGTAGGCGATGCCAGCGGGGGATTCGGCGTTCAATTCAACGAACTGGTAGCTCTCCGAGGTGAGGAAAGAGTCAAGCCGCGAGATGACGGAGGCCTCCTCGTAACCTGGATCGATCGCAACCAGCCGGCGCTCGCCTTCGGTCAGCCCCAGCTGCTCCATCATCAGATCATCAGTTGGAGCTGAGCGAGAGACTTTTTCTGTCGCGCTCCACACATCCTCGCACGCCGCGGTGATGCGCTCCCACTCGCTCGACGTGACGAAGTGCGGGCGCAGGTAGGGCGAGACAGTCCTTCCTCCGAGGACGAGCCGCACCTGGCGAAATCGCTCGATCAGAAACTGGCGCGACTCTTCCACGAGAGCCGCATCCGTCTCAATCAATTCATTATAGCAGCTCGCCGCCTCACTGATCACATCAATCCACTTTCGCCTGCCTTCGGATCCCGTTGTTCCCAAGCTCGTACCAGCGTGTGGGTCGTGTTGAGTTGGTGTTCATGCGCGAGTTTGAGGTCGGCGGGCCGCAGCAGAGGCTTCGGGGCGCTGTCGTGGCGGGCGTTGCTCGCCGTGGCGTAGGCGCGGTTGGCGTCAAGGAGCGTTCCGAGTCGCTGTCGCAGCGACGCGTCTGAGATAGCCGGAGATTCGTCCACCTTATGGGTCTCCGGCGGCTTGTGCTTGCGAGAGCAGTCGATGCGTTGGGCCCACGCTCGCCACGGCCCGTCGCGCCGGGTTTGACAGATCACGGGCCGCATCCTTGATGTTCGTCGGGTTACGGAGCCGTCGCCTTCGTGCCGGCTGGCGCAACCTGAGCCCGTGGGCAGCCAGAACACGCCACACCCGACGACGGCAGGACCCACACCCGACCAAGACGCGAACCGCGGTGGGCCAGCTTGCGGTGACAGCGGTCAACACTCACCCACGCAGCGACGCATGAAATGCGGCACCGGCCGCTTGCAGGTGGGACCGTCGCAGGTCGGCCCGCGGCCAACTCCCGCGCGACCGTCCCTCCCGCCCATGCTCGTCGGGCCGGGGCGCAGCCCCCGACGGCTGCGTCGCGTGGGCGGCGGCCCGCCAGGCGGCCGACGGTCCCCACAAGGCGCTGGGCAGGTGGTGCGGAGCGGCCGTCCGTGTGGGGCTGTGGCAAGCCACGTCTGACCGCGCTGCAATGACAGCCATCCTCAAGACCCTCTGTGCGTGTGTTGACGGAATCCGCAGTGATGCATATAGGGCCAGGCCTGTATCAGATCGCACACGCATGCTCTTGCGCTTACGTCGTTTATTCTAGAGGCCGGCTGACCGACGAGACCGGAGGACCGAGCATGCTACGAATCCGCCTGACGCCATCTGTGGACGAGCCCGTCGCACACGACGATGTCGCGTTCTTCTCTGCATCCGCGCCGGTGGCAAGGGCCGAGATTATCCGTGACTTCGACGATCCCCATCTGGAACTCGTGCGGCTGGTGCGGGAGGCGACCGAGATCGAGCACGCGCTACTCGTCCAGTATCTGTATGCCGCCTTCTCGGTCAAACCGGCCTATAGGGACATCATGATCACAGATCCCCCATCGATCGACGCGACCACCCTGGTGGGCGTGGCGGTGCAGGAGATGCAGCACCTGAACCGGGTGAACGAGCTGCTCGTCGCGCTGGGGGCTGCCCCTAGCCTGATCCGCCAGGACTTCCCCTACGAGCCGGACATCTATCCGTTCCCGCTCAACCTGGAGCCGCTGAGCCTGTCGAGCTTGGCGAAGTACGTGTTCACGGAGGCGTCGTCCACTGCGCTGGACCCTGCGAACACCACGGACCCCGCGTATCTTGCCTTCCTCGAGCGGCTCTTCGACCAGCTAGGCCACGTGCGCCCGAACCGTCTCGGGAGTCTGTACGGGACCATCATCACAACGCTGGAGGAGGTACTCGACGATCCTCCGCCCGAGCTTGGGGACCTCAGTGACTGGCCGACCATCCTCGAGGACATCAGGTCGCAGGGAGAGGAGGATCATTTCAACTTTTTCCGGGAACTCTTCATGGGTACTCATGAGGGCTTCGGAGGGCGTCCGGCGGTCTGGTCACTGCCCAAGAATGATCCTTATTACCCCGCGTTCCCGCTCCCGATCAACCCGAGCGCGTTTGAGGGACATCCTCGCCAAATCCAGGCGCCCGCTCTACGGGACCTTGCGTGGCTCGGCAACCTGCACTACTGGATCATCCTGGACCTGCTCGACCTGCATTACCGGGGTCACCCCCTCGCCAGGCAACTGGCCGTAGCCCACATGGTTGGACCCCTCTACAGTTTGGGAACGCACCTCACCGGCCTAGGCGTCGGACTGCCGTTCGACCCGCTGAGCATGGGCTATGCCCCCGGCGTCGACCGCGACAACACCGTGCGGCTGCTCCTGAGGCTGATCAGCGAGACCGACGCTGCCACCCAGCGCCTGCGTGCATACCTCCCTCCGGAGTTCCCTTTCGATCAGACCCAACAGACCCGAGACGCGCTCACTGGTGGCGGAGTTACACAGCCAACCAATCGGTTCGAGCGCGTGATCCAGATCCTCGACAATGCAATCGGTGGTCCTAACGCGAACATCGGCCCACCCCACGGTGCGTTCTGGCGTGTGACCCGAGATCAATTTGTCGCCGCTCGGCCGGTCGGGGTTGATCTGCTCATAATCGGCAATGGAGCGGACTCGAACCTCGTCAAGGCACTCAAAGGAGAGGCTCCCTTCGGCAGCGATCTGCCGACTCCGCCTGCCGGCGCCGTGTTTCCCCGAATGCCTTTCGGATTTGCACCGGTCCCCGATGAGGAAATCGCCTTCATCGAGCAGTGGATCGACGACGGCGCTCTCGAAGATCCGCTGCCCCAGCCGAGCACTCCTACTGCCTGACTTACTGGACCGCTTAGCTTAGGGCCTGGGCACGAATAACGTGTCGCCCCGCTCTGCTGCGTGATAAGCGGGGTGTGTCGATTGGGGTTCCGGATTCCAGAACTCAGCCGACACACCCCGCTCAGTCAGGACCTGGGCGCGCATAACGTGTCGGTTTCGCTCCGCTGCGATCGGCGAGCGAGAGTCTCTTACCCGTAACTTCAACCACGTTATATCGCTTCGATCAGCCACTGGAAGGGCGGGGTCGAGGACGGGTGACGGCCAGCCGTTGATGATTCCCACCAGCCGCCAGTAGCGGTCCACTCGGGTGTCGGTGAACGTGGCCAACAGTTGGGCCAGCTCAGCCCGCTTGGCCGTCCCAGCCTCCGGCAGGATCCGGCCCAGGATCTCCTCGGCCTCAGGCGAAGCCGGATCGATGCCCGCGGCAACCGCCGGGCCGGCATGCGCGCTGACCGTGGCCGCGAAGGCCTGGGCCGCCTCGCGGTCGAAGGGGTGCTGGCGGGCTCCGGCTTCGGCCATCTCGCGTACCCGGGCCCGGAAGCTGGGGTTCCCGACGAGTTCGGCGACCTCGACCCAGGCATCGACCTGCTCGGGGGTCGGATCGTCGGGCAGCGCCGGAGTGAATTGGCGCATACGCGTGCCGATGCCGCTCTCGTCCGGTATGTCACCGAAGGTCTCGGCGATGAATTCGTCCACCAAGCGTTGGCGCTCGGTGATAGACAGTTGGGCCAACTCGTTCACCAGTTTCATCTCCTCGACAGTTGATCCTCGGGCGGCGGCCACGGACAGCACCGCTTGGCGCAGTCGCAAAGCGCGGATCTGGGCCTCCAAGGCCTGCACGTGCGCGGCGGCGACCTGCGCGACGGTGGTCCGCCGCTCGAGCACGGCCCGGACGGTGTCCAAGCCCAGGCCGAGTCCGCGCAGTGTGGCCACCAGCTCCAGCCGGGCCAGAGCCTGGGCGTCATACAGCCGGTGCCCGGCCGGGCCGCGCGCCGTCGGTGGCACCAGCCCGGCGCGGACCAGAACCGGATGGTGCGCACCGACAGCCCAGTCCGCCGGGCCAGCGCCCCGATGCCGTACAGCCGGCCGTCACGGTCGCTCATGCCCGCAAGTGTGCGACCTCCAGCCGCTGGAGATGCAAGCCCCCAGCGCGGGCTGGCCGCCGGAAGCAGAGGCGGCACGGAGAACAGGGCGGCAGTCGACGGTGGGCCGACGCAGCGACGGCTGCGTGGCCAGCGCCGCGGGCGTGTCAGCCTTCAGGCGTTCGGCCCCCTCTGTGCACGGCCCGCCTGGAGGGTTCAGTGGAGCAGGGTGGCGGCGTGGTCTGGGACGTACCGGTACAGCTCACGGGGCGGTCGCTGGTAGTCCCCAGCGTCGGGGCGGGCGGCGAGCTCCAGCGGGGTGGTCGTCGCGTCCTGGTAGGGCACCTGGGTGAGCAGGTGCGCGATGCAGTTGAGGCGGGCCCGCCGTTTGTCGTCGGCCTCGACCACGTACCAGGGCGCCTCGGGAATGTCGGTGTGGACGAACATCTCATCTTTCGCCCGTGAGTACTCCACCCAGCGGCGGCGGGACTCGAGGTCCCATCGGTGAGAGCTTCCACCGCCGCATCGGGTCCTCGAGCCGCGAGCGGAAGCGGCGCTCCTGCTCCTCGTCGCTGACCGAGAACCAGTACTTGACCAGCCTGATCCCGTCCTCGACGAGCATCCGCTCGAAAGACGGGTGATGGTGCAGGAACCGCCGGAGCTCCTGTGGGGTGGCGAAGCCCATCACGCGCTCCACCCCCGCCCGGTTGTACCAGCTGCGGTCGAACAGCACGATCTCGCCACCTGCCGGCAGGTGCGGGACGTAGCGCTGGAAGTACCACTGAGTCCGCTCCCGCTCGCTGGGCGCGGGCAGAGCGACGATCCGAGCCACGCGCGGGTTGAGGTAGCCGGTGATCCGCTTGATCGCTCCTCCCTTGCCGGCCGCGTCGCGGCCCTCGAAGATCACGACGACACGCTCCTGCTCGACACGGACCCACTCTTTGAGCTTGACCAGCTCCGCCTGCAGCCGGATCAGCTCCCGCTCGTACCGCTTGCGCGGAATCCTCTGGTCGCGCTGCACCGTGGTTCCTCCTCCGATCGTGTCTGTATCAGGGAGCGCTGCCCACGCCTCGCTATAGGGGAACGCAAGGTGTCATGTCCTGCACGGGAGCTGTCCCCATGACGACTGAAACGCCTGGCGCCGCATCGACGGCGCTGTTCAAGGGTGGGCCGACGCTGATCGACCTGCTCATCGACGTCACGCAGCTGCGGATCATCGTCACCGGTCCTCGGATGCTCTTCGAGAATCTGGAGCTGCTGACCACCCTGTCCGCCTTCGAGGGCACCACCGTGCAGCGCCTCCGCGATCTCGCGGGCTGTCTGGAGGCCACCATCCACTGCGGCCTGGTCGGTATCCAGCGAGCAGAGATCACGGTCGTGACGGTCCGCTCGGGAGGGGTCCTCCGGATCGGTCTGGGGCCTCCCAGCATGTATCAGAGCGAGATGGTGCTGCGGACGAAGACCGGCGAGACGTTCCGCGCGCTGATCCAACGGCTGCTCCTCAGCGATTCCGCGGATCCTGCCCAACCGTTCTTCGTGGGCCTGCATCCCGTCACCGCCACGGGCCACCTGGAGCACCACCAGGACCATGGTGCTCATCATGGAGGAGGCGACCATGGACATCCGTAAGAGCGCGGTCGACCTCACCTCCAGTGAGCGCGACCAGCTCCTTGAGGCAATCATCCGTCTCAAGCACCGGCCGGTTCCCAACGGGCCCGCCGGGGTCAGCCGCTACGACCAGTTCGTCGCCCTCCACGGAGCCGTCTTCGCGGTGCTGGCTCCGGGGCTGCCTCCCGGGGAGACGGTCAACTTCGGCCACTGGAACATCGGTTTCTGCGCTTGGCACCGGCAGTACCTGCGAGAGTTCGAGAAGGCGCTGCAGGCGGAGGTGGCCGGCGTCACGATCCCGTACTGGGATTGGACCGACCACGTGGGCGCGGTCAACACGCTGTTCACCCCGGAGTTCCTCGGCTCGCTGCGCGTCGGGGCGCCCGGTCCGGTGTCTGACGGCGTCCTGCGAAATCCGGTCCCGCCAGCCCAGCGGCCGGTCTGGTGGCCGGCGGGAGCGGATGGATACCCGATCCACCCGCTGCTGGACGACGGCTTCGGCCAGGCGTTGGCCAGAGGCAGCGTCGGGGTCGGCTGGCCCCCGAGCACGGCTGGCATCACGCAGCTCGAGCAGCTGGTGATCGCGCAGCCGGGCGTCCACCCGCTCTGGTATTTCTGGCTCGTGCTGGAGCAGGGCCACCCGCAGATCGTCGCGCGCACGCACAACACCGGGCACAACTTCATCGGCGGCCACATGTCGGGAGGCTTCTCGCCGAACGATCCCGTCTTCTGGCTGCACCACGCGAACGTGGACCGGCTGTGGGCGAACTGGCAGGCCGGCCGTCTGGCCGCCGTTGTCGGCTCCACGCCGCGGGATCACTACCCGCCCCCACCCGAGCTGTCTCCCATCGATGGCGAGCCGGCCCCGCTGGGCCACCGCCGCGACGACAGGATGTGGCCCTGGGTGGGCGGTGAGCCCGGGTACGACGTCCTCTTGGACCCGGCGACAAAGCTGCTTCTTCCGGACTTCTCCGGCGCCCCAGCCGTCACGGTCGAGGACGTGTTCGACACGACGGCCATCGACGCGCAGGGGTACCGCTACGACCCTCCGAGCGCGTAGCGGCAGCGCCGCTGACGTCTTGTTGGACACCTATGCCCCTTTTCGGCCGTTGATCATGCATTTAGGCCATCTGAATTTGTGTGATACGGGTATATCCGTCTAAGGCGGGTATGCTTTGCAATCTGACCAAAAGGTTCAGCGTGTTCCAGTTCTTTCCAAGGGAGTTGGCTCCCTTCGTCCAATCTCGTGGTCTTCTGTGCGCTCGAGGGGAGTGCTCATTGACCCGTCCTGAGCTGCACTCTTAGCCTCTTGACCTGGCAGTTAGGTCGCGCGGAGATTTCCACGTGAGTGCGCCATACTGTCTAGTCGAGGGGATCTGACTGGGTGAGTGGGATATACCAATTCTCCTGATCGCCCAGAAGGAGGAGTTTGCGGCACACGGGGGAAGCTGGCGGGAAATCAGGACCAATTTGGACTCCCTACGCATTTCGGGACCAAGGGGTCCTCTCAGTCTTGCCATAAAACTCGTCTTCATCCCTTAACTCATTTTTCTCTTGACGGGGACAAACCATAGAGGTAGCTTCACGAGCAGGTGGGGTCAGGTACGCGGATTTGCCAGATCGCACCACAGTCAGAGAGACAAGCGAGCGTCAGTATGACTGCGGACGCGTTCCGCTCTAGTTGGTGGGTTGCGGACCGCTGAATTCTGGCGTTTGACCATGCACAGACTGAAGGGGGCAAGTTCATGCAACGGAAACTGCGCACGCGCGTCGTCGGAACCCTGACGGTGGCAATGATGGCGCTGGGGTTCGCTCCTGCAGCGTTCGCCCAGACCCAGGACAATGACATCGCCAGCGCGATTGGCGGCAACGGTGGCGACGGCGGCCTCGCGGTCGGCGTTGGTATCTGCGCGATTCAGATCGCTGTGATCGGTGACGCTGGCTGCGCGAGCAACGGCGTCGCGGACGCCAGCGGCGGCAACGGCGGCAACGCCACGGCCATCGCCGACCAGAACTAGCCAGCGCTGGTGCACACCTCGCTGTGCTCTAATCAATTGCAGGGGGGAATCATGACGTATCGGAAGGTCCGGACGGTTGTTGCCAGCTCGGTGCTGGCGGCGTTGATGGTGCTGGGTGCTGCTCCGGCTCAGGCCAGCCCCCGTCAGGACAATGACACTGCCACCGCTGCCGGCGGCAACGGTGGGGACGGCGGAGCTGCCGTCGCCATCGGGGTCTGCGCGATTCAGATCGCTGTGGTTGGCAACGCTGGTTGCGCGAACAATGGCGTCGCGGACGCCAGCGGCGGCAACGGCGGCGACGCCACGGCCATCGCGGACCAGAACTAGCACTGGGATCCCAGCGGAGAGTTCCCAACAGATGAGGCTTTATCTCTGCCCGTAATCGCAGCGGTGATGTCGGGCTCAGCGAACTCATGCAGTTACGCCGAGCGGCGACGCGATCCTGCGAGGCAGGTGCGGGAAGCACAGCCGAAAATCCATGGGAATGTGCCGCGCCGACCACTGGCACAACATCATGGCTGGTGCTCCGCTTGGAGCAACTCCAGGCGGAGCACCAGCCGAAAAACCACAGGTACAGGGGGGAATCATGACGTATCACAAGGTCCGGACGGTTGTTGCCAGCTCGGCGCTGGCGGCGTTGATGGTGCTGGGTGCTGCTCCGGCTCAGGCCAGCCCTATCCAGGACAATGACACTGCCACCGCGTCCGGCGGGAATGGCGGGGACGGTGGCTTGGCTGTCGGCATCGGGGTCTGCGCGATTCAGATCGCTGTGATCGGTGACGCCGGCTGCCGGAACAACGGCGTCGCGGACGCCAGTGGCGGCAACGGCGGCAACGCCACCGCCATCGCAGACCAGAACTGACCCCATAACACAGCTCCATAACACGACAGGGAGAAATCATGAAGCAGCGGAAGCTCCAGACGGTTGTTGCCAGCTCGGCGCTGGCGGCGTTGATGGCCCTGGGTTCTGCTCCGGCGGCGTACGCCCAGACTCAGGACAACGACAGCGCCTTTGCGCAAGGTGGCAACGGTGGCGACGGTGGCCTTGCCATCGGCATCGGCGTCTGCCTCATCCAGATCGCTGTGATCGGTGACGCTGGCTGCGCGAACAACGGCGTCGCGGACGCCAGCGGCGGCAACGGCGGAGACGCCAAGGCCATCGCCGACGAGAACTAGCACTCAGGCCTAGACGCCCATCCCATACGAGGGTACTCATGACGTATCACAAGGTCCGGACGGTTGTTGCCAGCTCGGCGCTGGCGGCGTTGATGGTGCTGGGTTCTGCTCCGGCAGCTCACGCCGACCCGAAGAAGGGCGGCCCAACCCAGGACAACGACAGCGCCTCTGCGCAAGGTGGCAACGGTGGCGACGGTGGCCTTGCCATCGGCATCGGCATCTGCGCGATTCAGATCGCTGTGATCGGTAACGCTGGCTGCGCGAACAACGGCGTCGCGGACGCCAGCGGCGGCAACGGCGGCAACGCCACCGCCATCGCCGACCAGAACTAGCCACTCGCCTGTATTCACCGCATCGTCCGACCCCACCGGTCGGAACGTCGAGGGACCGGAGCACTCCGGTCCCTCGACTGCTGTCTGAGCGCGTGTTTTAGGGCGTGTTTGGGAATTGCCGTGAGGGGTCGCGCCTCGTCGGGTTCCGCTCTTCCTTTAGGG
>JBOGEA010000068.1:0-19867 GCA_050743205.1 Egibacteraceae bacterium
GCGGAATTCCGCCGCGATCCAGCACACAACCTCCCCCGACGTGACCCGCGACGTGTGCGACAGTGGGGGCAATGGCAGGCGGTGGGAGGCAGGGGCGTTCGGGGAATGCGCGGCCCGGGAGGCTCGGGGAGTTCAGACGCGGAGCAGACGCGTCGGCGCTAGCGGGTCTGCTGCCCGCGCTCCTGCTGCTTCCTGCTGGCGTCGTCTGCTTCCTGCCGTTCGCGGGGCTGATCGCCGCGGTCGGCGGGGTGCCGGTGGAGATGGTGGTCGTCCTCTGGATCGCCGCCGCGGGCTTGATGTTCGCACCGCCGGTCGAGCGGCTCATGCTGCGCAGGCTGTGCGGGGCGCGGCAGCCGACCCCCTACGAGCGGCAGGTCTTGGAACCCTGCTGGCAGGCCGTCCTCGCTCGGGCGCGCATCCCCACGGACCGCAACCGCTACATCCTGGCCGTCGAGGACTCCGGGGAGATCAATGCGTCCGCCACGGGCGGGCACCTGGTGATCGCCACGACCAGGGCCATCGACGCGCTGTCGGAGAACGAGCTGCGCGCCGTGCTCGCGCACGAGCTGGGTCATCATCTCGGCCTGCATGCGGTCGGCCTGCTGCTGTCGTACTGGCTGTCTGCGCCCGTTGTGTGGTGCTCCCGGCTCAGCTCCCGCATGTCGAAGGCCGCCTCCTGGCTCACGGGCTCGCTCGCCAGGGTGGGCATACCGGGCGCCTCGCTGATCGGATTCGTCATCAGCCTGGCGTTCCGCCTGGTCGCCTGGTGCCTGCGGGTCCTCACCTCCACGGCTCGCGCGCTGGGCGCGCTGAGCGGGCGGCGCAGCGAGTACCACGCGGACCGCACCGCCATCGACCTCGGCTTCGGCCCGGACCTGGCGAGCGCGCTGCGGCGGCTGCACGACCAGGCTCCCGATCGCCACCGGCCGGCCACCGTTGGGCAGCGCCTGTTCCGGACGCACCCCCCGGTGACGAAACGCATCGCCCGCATCCACGAGCGCCTCTCCAGGGGTGCGGATCAACTCGATTCTCCCCCGCCTGAGGGAGGCACACCGCGAATGACCGCATAGCTTGGGCCTCCCGACTGTCGTGCCAAGAGGAGGCCCGCGCGCCGTGAACCACGTGGACCAGCTCGCTGTCACCACCATCCGAACGCTGGCGATCGACGCCGTCCAGCACGCGAACTCCGGGCATCCGGGAGCGCCGATGGGCCTCGCGCCGCTGGGCTACACGCTGTTCACACGGCATCTGGCCCACGACCCGGCGGTCCCTGAGTGGCCGGACCGTGACCGGTTCGTGCTCAGCGCCGGGCACGCGTCGATGCTGCTCTACGCGCTGCTGCACCTGACCGGCTACGACCTGACCCTCGACGACATCAAGGCGTTCCGCCAGTTCGACTCCCGGACCCCGGGCCATCCTGAGCAGTTCATGACGCCTGGGGTCGATACGACGACCGGCCCGCTGGGCCAGGGCGTGGGCAACGCGGTCGGGTTCGCGCTGGCCGAGCGGCTGCTCGCCGCCCGCTTCAACCGCCCCGGCCACGAGATCGTCGACCACCGGACCTGGGTGGTCGCGAGCGACGGCGACATGATGGAGGGGATCGCGAGCGAGGCGTCGAGCCTGGCCGGGCACCTCGGGCTGTCCAAGCTCGTCGTGTGCTACGACGACAACTCCATCACCCTGGACGGACCCGCCGACTGGTCGTTCAGCGAGGACGTGACCGCCCGCTACGCGGCGTACGGCTGGCGGGTGCTGGAGGTGAGCGACGCGAATGACCTGGACGAGCTGGACCAGGTCTTGAAGGAGGCCGCGACGCCGGACGGACGCCCGACACTCGTCCGTGTGCCGTCGACCATCGGCTACGGCGCCCCGACGAAGGCGAACACCGCCAGCGCGCACGGGTCCCCCCTCGGTCCTGACGAGGTCGCCGGCGCGAAGCGCTTCTACGGCTGGGAGTACGCCGAGCCGTTCACCGTGCCGGACGACGCCCGCCGGGCCACCGACCAGCGCGAGCGCGGCGCGGCCCTGCGCCAGGCGTGGCTCGAGCGCTTCGAGGCCTACCGTCGCGACCACCCCGACCTGGCGCTTGAGTTCGAGCGGGTGCAGGCCGGGCGCCTGCCCGACGGCTGGGACGCCGACCTGCCCCGCTATGAGACCGGCAAGGCCGAGGCCACACGAAAGAGCTCGGGCGCGGCGATCAACGCGCTCGCCCCCCGCCTGCCGGAGCTGATCGGCGGCTCCGCCGACCTCTCCAGCTCCAACAACACGACCATCAACGGCTCCGGGGCGGTCAACCGGGGCGACTTCGCCGGCCGCAACCTCAACTACGGGGTTCGCGAGCACGCGATGGGCGCGATCATGAACGGCCTCGCGCTGCACGGCGGCATCCGGCCGTTCGGCGCGACGTTCATGGTATTCACGGACTACCTGCGCCCGTCCCTGCGGCTGTCCGCGCTGATGGGCGCCCCGGTGATCTACGTGATGACGCACGACTCCGTCGGCCTGGGCGAGGACGGGCCGACCCACCAGCCGATCGAGCACCTCGCCGCGCTCCGGGCAATCCCCAACCTCGTCGTGCTGCGCCCCGCGGACGGGCGCGAGACCGTGGGCGCGTGGGTCGAGGCCGTGCGCCGTCAGGACGGCCCGACGCTGCTCGCGCTCAGTCGGCAGGACCTGCCCGTGCTCGGCGGCACGGACCAGGCGAAGGTCGCTCGGGGCGCGTACGTCGTGCATGCCCCGGAGCGGGACCCCCACATCGTGCTGTGCGCGACGGGCAGCGAAGTCCATCTCGCCGTCGGCGCGGCTGAGCTGCTGGCCGGCGACGGCGTCGCGGCCGCGGTCGTCTCGATGCCCTCGTGGGAGCTGTTCGCGGCGCAGGACGCCGCCTACCAGCGCGAGGTGCTGCCCAAGGGCGTGCCGGTCCTGTCGGTCGAGGCCGCCGCCACGTTCGGCTGGTCGCGGTGGGCCGACGCGCATGTGGGCATCGACCGCTTCGGGGCGTCCGCGCCCGGCAACGTGAATCTGCGCGAGTTCGGGTTCACTCCCGAGGCCGTGGGGGACGCTGCGCGCGATCTCCTCCACAGGATGGGCACCGCATGAACAACCCGCTCCAGCGGCTGTACGAACTCGGCCAGTCGGTGTGGCTCGACTCCATCCGCCGGTCCTATCTGGGCCCCGACGGCTGCCTCGCGCGGCTGATCTCGGCGGACGAGCTGCACGGGCTGACCAGCAACCCGACCATCTTCGAGACGGCGATCGCCCAGGACGCCGACTACGACGAGCAGATCGCCGAGCTGGCCGGCGCCGACCCGCGCGACGCGCTGTGGGCGATCATGAAGACCGACGTGCGCGACGCGTGCGACGCGTTCCTGCCGTGCTACCGCGAGACGGGCGGCGAGCACGGCTACGTGTCCATCGAGCTGGACCCGTCGAAAGCGTTCGACACTGAGCAGAGCGTCGCCGACGGGCTGCTCCTGTTCCACGAGCTGGACCGGCCCAACCTCATGGTCAAGGTGCCTGGCACCCAGCCGGGGCTCGCCACGATCACCCGTTTGATCGCCGCGGGCGTCAACGTCAACGTCACCCTGCTGTTCTCGGTCACCCGCTACGAGGAGGTGATCGAGGCGTACCTCGCCGGCCTACGCCGCCGCGCCGAAGCCGGCAACGATCTCACCCATGTCCGCAGCGTCGCGTCGTTCTTCGTCAGCCGTGTCGACACGAAGGTCGACGCGCTGCTCGGGGGGCATCACCCGCGTGCCGGCACCGCGGCGATCGCCAACGCGCGCGTCGCGTACGGGTCGTTCCAGCAGGCGTTCTGTGGACCAGGATTCGCTGAGCTGGCCCAGGCCGGGGGCCGGGTCCAACGGCCGCTGTGGGCGTCGACGTCGGTGAAGAACCCGGCGTATCGTGACGTGCGCTACGTCGAGGAGCTGGCTGGCCCCGACACCGTGAACACGATGCCCGAGTCGACGATCGACGCGTTCCGCGACCACGGCGTCGCCGAGGACCGCATCACCGGCGCGGCCGACGAGGCCCGCGCCCACCTCCAACGCCTGGCCGAAGACGGCGTCGACCTCGACCAGGTCACGAAGGAGTTGGAGTCCGAGGGCGTCGAGAAGTTCATCGCGTCCTTCGAGTCAGCCGTCGACGCCCTCCGAGAGCGTGTGTGAAATCACCTCACCGCCACACGCCTATGGCATGGTCACCGGTATGGCATCAGCGAAGATCACCGTGACGGTTCCGCAGGATCAGCTTGTGGCCATTCGCGAGCTTGTCGCCGCCGGCCAGGCCGACAGCGTGTCCGGTTTCGTGCAGCACGCGATAGGGATAGCGCTGGACGATGTGACTGGATGGCGGGCGATGCTGGCACAAGCACTGGACGAATCCGGTGGCCCGCCGACGCAGGACGAACAGGTCTGGGCGGCCAGGGTGCTGTCGTCATAGGCACCGTCCGGCTCCTCCACCGCGAAGACGGCGGCCTGTTCCTCGACGCGGGAGGTCTCATCGCGCTCGACCGCGGCGACCGCCGAGTCCTCTTGCTGGTTCTCCTCCGGTGGCCGTGAAGTCGAAGCGTCGGTCCGAGATTCCTGACGCCGGCCCCCTCCGGGCCGCTGGAACTCCTGACAAACACTCGAAGGCGGACAGCCCCTCGACACTTCGCTGAACCGCCGCGATCTCCTCGCGCATCTGGGCGATCAGCTCCGCAGCGCGGTCGGGCACACCGAAGATCTTCCCGATCTCCTCGATCCGGCTGTATACGACCTCGATCGAGGGCCGGGTGCCCTCGTCGCCGAGCGTAGCTGACGTAGAGTGGGCATCGCAGTCCATGTAAACAGACTTGCGCCTCATTCCTTTCCAGGTCCTCCTCGATCGCCAGCCCCCGCGCGCCGTCGACGAAGTACGTCCCGCCCATGTAGAAGAAGTCGGGCTCCAGGGGCACGGTGACCTCTTTGGTCGCGGTCTGGTCACCCGGCTCGCCAGAGGAGATCTCTGCGATCGCGTGGTAGGCGGCCTCCTGCTCCGGCAACAGCGGCGACTGCGGGAAGCCCTGCCCGGCGATGATGCGGTCCCCCAGCCCGAGCGCGAGCATCACCTCGATCGTGTTCTGGTAGCCGGTGACGGCACGCTCCGGTGGCCGGTCGAACGTCAGCTGACGCCTGCAGTTGTCCACCGCCACCGGAACCCCCAGGGGCGGCAGCGGAGCCCCCAGCCCGCCGAGGCGCCGCCACTCCCCCCACCAGCACCAACGACGGGGCCAAGACGGCTGGCGCCCGCGTTTGGCATGCCCGTCCTCAGGGCGCCCACTGATGGAGTACACTCGGCAGGCGCGACGCCGGTACCGCCTGGAACAGCCGACGAAGCAACTGCTGCTGCGTATCGCCATCATGTCGGCGTCAACTCTGCGAAAGGACGACACGTGAATACGAGTGGATCCAACTGAGCACTTAAGGCATGAAGGTGGGCCGAGTGAGGGCATCGGGGCCTTCTCTCTCGGCCCCGCGCTTCTCTCTAGTTCATGAATCGCTGTAATCGTCAGGCTCTGAGCATCATGGCAACACGGTATATACTCGCTCCTTACGTAAAGGCCGGCATCCAGCACGATAAGCTCTACCTAGGGTTCGGCTCGATACAGCGGGAGTTCATCGACAGCACACAGATACGCGCCGCCCTCGCATTAGCCTGCTATTGGCAGGAACCGCACCCGAGCGGTGACGCGCTCCTGTTTCTGACGCGCACTGTCGGCCTGTCGGAGTCTCAGGCCGCTGACCTGATAGCCGAATTTATTGCACAGAGGGCGGTCGTCGTTGATGGCGAAATCGACACCGCCGACAGATATCATCGCCATCAGCTCTTCTACAGCATGTCGGGCGCTTCACCGCGTGATGTCCAAGCTCGACTGAGTGAGCGCCACGCCCTTCTTCTCGGATGCGGAGAATTGGCAATGTTCTGTCCACCGCCCTTGCAACCGCCGGAGTGGGCCGCCTCACGCTCGTTGACGACGACATTGTTGAGCTGTCGAATCTCACACGTCAGTTCATGTTCACGGAACGCGATGTAGGCGGTAGTAAAGTGGCGCTTCTTTCTACAGCGCTCCGACAGCGGTCCCGATGCACCAAGATCCAACAGATCTCACGCGCGGTCCACGGCATTCCAGACCTCGAGGATCTGCCTCGCGCCGACCTGATCATTGTGTCGGCTGACTCCCCCGGGATCACCGAGTAAACGCCCGCTACCAAGCACCCTCCTTCGCGCCTGTCAACCTTCTCGCCTCTTCGCTCGCCCTGCTGGACATCTTAATGTACCTCGGCGGCTACGGCTCAATCAAGTCGTTGAACAAACGTATCGGGCTTTGGACACACGACCTTCGTTTCGAGATCCAGGACTGCCGGCGGAACCCCGACTGTCGGATCTGCGGTGTTCCAGCGCGTGACGGGCGAGTCGATGAGTGAGTGCCTGTTCTGCATGATCGCACGTGGCGCTGCCCCTTCCCACAAGGTCTGGGAAGACCCTGAGCATCTTGCCTTTCTATCGATCTACCCGAACACGCTCGGCGTGACCGTCGTCATCACCAAGGAGCACTACGGTAGTTACGTAGCGGATCTGCCGGAGAAGACCTCCGCCGGCTTGTTCAAAGCGGCCTGCGAAGTCGCCCATCTCCTGGACTCACAGCTTGAAGACGTCGGGAGAACCGGAATCGTGTTCGAAGGATTCGGCGTCGATCACGCTCATGCAAAGCTGTTTCCTATGCACGGCACTGGGGACATTCCGGTTTGGAGGCCGATCAGATCGCGAGTCGACAAGTTCTTCGATCAGTACGAAGGCTATCTGTCCTCACACGACTACCGCAAGGCGCACGATGGTGACCTGGCGAGACTCGCCAGACGGCTGCACGGCAACTCGTAGCGTGCCGGGCGTCAGCCGGCACGTCGAGGCCTCCAGCAGGAGCTGGGAGGAGGCCTCGACGCTGCCGACGCGTCGGGCCCGAAATAGGTGAGGCGCAAGACGTGACCAGTGGCACGGTGTAAGGCTTCATAAATCTCTTGAAGCCGCTTGTCGCCGCACGCAAGGTCATCTTGGCCGTCGGTCCCTTGGCCGCATCGAAGATATGGGTGACACAGCTCTCACTCGTCGGGGCCGCCAGGCCGTTTGTGCTGGCGGACGTCGAAGGCACAGGCGCGCGTCCGTCCGCCGAGCAGGCAACCTGCTATGTCCTCGGCATCGACGCCGAGACGAGCGAACGCGCCTTCAGAGAATACGAGCGACGCCTGGCGTCGCTGCCGGATGAGGCGCTGGCTGCCATCGAGCAGTACGATCCCGCCCAAGAAGCCGTGGTCGTGACGAATCCGATGTTCACCCTCCTGGCGGACGTTGGGGGACGATTGAACTGGACGGCGCGGCCAAGACGTTGGTATGAGCTGGAAGACAAATGTGTCGTCGACCGAGTGTGGGACGCCGCACGCGTGCCGCGCGTTCCGGCGGCTGTCGTCGAAGCCGACCTGGACATGCTGCAAAGGGCCGCGAGTACGCTTGACCGGGGCCGGGGGACGGTGTGGTGCGGAGATATTCGCAGCGGCGTCCATGGCAGCGCGCAAGGTATCCGCTGGGTGCGGACCGCTGAGGATGAGCGGCTCGCTCATCAGTTCTTTCAGCAACGGTGCGACAGAGTGCGCATCATGCCGTTCTTGGAAGGCGTACCTTGCAGCATCCATGGCATGGTCATCAATGGCAAAGTGATTTCGTTTCGTCCAATTGAGATGCTGACGTTACGGGAAAGCGGACGGTCGACGTTTCGGTACGCGGGCTGCGCCTCGTACTGGGACCCACCGATCAGCGATAGACGCCATATGCGAGGAGTAGCCCGCGCTGTGGGCGCCTACCTGCGCGATGCGTGCGACTACCGCGGAAGTTTCAGCATCGATGGCGTGTTGACAGAGGACGGATTTTTTCCAACGGAGCTCAATCCACGTTACGGCATGGGCCTGAGCATCTTGGATGACGTATTGCCGGCGCTGCCGTTCCGCGTCCTGGATCTCGTTGCCCGGACGTTCCCAGGGCTCGATCTCAGGCCGTCGATGCTGGAGGAGTTGGTGGTCAATGCTCTGGACCAGCGACGGGGAGGCAGCGCGTGGTCGATCTCGAGCGGACCAAGGCCTGCTGTGTCGGCCTCGTACTCGCTGGTGAGGGGAGCAGGCAGGTATCATCATGCGGCACCCGGGGGTCGGCGGGACGCGGTCATGACCGTAGGTCCGACGCACGCTGGAACGTTCGTTCGCTTCGTGCCGGAACCTGATCGGACTCCTGTCGGAGAGCCATTGGGACCTCGCGTTGTGGAGGCATATGCCTGGGCAGATCGCGAGATCGGTACTCAGTTCGGACCTTTGACGGCAGCTAGCCGGGTGTTCCGCACATGTCGGCCGTAAGGCGTTCCCGCAGTATGTGTCAGCTCCTCCCGAACAGGGACTTCGGGGCGCATATGACCCGAAGTCCCTGTTCGGGGAGCCTTCACAGCAAGCTGACGCAGCCAGCCGACGGGCCACCGTCCCTGCCATCCACGACCTGTCTGGCTGAGATGCGGCCCCGCCCGCCATCCGCCCAGCCAGCCCAACGAACCGCATGTGCGGAAAACAGGGCGAGCAGTTGACGGCGGTGGCAGCGGGGGGACGCATCGACCGTGGGAAGTCGTCGGGCCGGGCAGAGGGGCGACCGGGGGCCGTGCGCCTCGACAGCGCAGAAGCCGAGTTGGAGACGTGTCGTTGGCGTTTCAGGCCATGAAGTCGCGGGGTGAGCGGCGGGGCTCGCCCATGCGGTCGGAGAAGTCGCTGACCCGTCCCCGTGTGTCCGTCATGGAGGTCTCCATCCGCTGGAGCAGCTCGCTCAGCCCTGCCTGCGCACCGTCGACGAACGCCGTGGCAAGGGTCTCCTCATCGAGGCTCTCCTGCCCGGCCGCCATCCCGTAGACGCGCCGCAGCAGCTCTCTGGTGATGCCTCCCAAGGCGTAGATCTCGACAGCCTCCCACGGCGGAAGGGTCAAGCGGGTGTCAGGCTGGCCTCCCGGCTCACCGAACATCGCAAAGAGTGTGGGAGGGCACAAGTCGATCAGCCACTCAGCCAGAAGACACTGGTTCGCTCGCCGGCCGAGCACGTCTCTTACATATGTGCCCAGCTCCCAAATAGACAGATCGAGGCTGAGGCGCTCCGCTGCTGGATA
Source organism: Egibacteraceae bacterium (assembly GCA_050743205.1). Taxonomy (GTDB): domain Bacteria; phylum Actinomycetota; class Nitriliruptoria; order Euzebyales; family Egibacteraceae; genus JBOGED01. The sequence continues at coordinate 9,209 of JBOGEA010000068.1, forward strand.
CCGCAGCACACCGCCCCAGATGGCTCGCAGGAACATGCACCGCTGCTTGGACTCACTCGCCAGCCACATCGCCGTATTGCGGTAATATTCTTGGATGCGCGCGTACGCCTGCCGGCCGGAAGTCGTCGCCAGGAACCCCATCGTCTTCGGATTCGTGCTGTCGAATGGGGGACTGTCCAACAGCTCTACTGGCCGTCCCGTCAGGTTGACGTCGAACCAGTGGTGCCAGGTCGAGTCGACACTGACCCGGCCGACGTCGGCGCCATGACCGTTGTACGCCCCGACGGCCCCGTAGATTTTGAAGTTCGCTGGTCCCTTGTTGCGATCGATGACGGCGGTGTGATCGGCCTGCACGGTCGCCCATGCGACCACCTCAGGCGTTGGCTGCACGCCGTCGAGGGTGGGATATTCGTCGGCGCTGTAATCGGCGAAACTGAACGTCTGGGTGAGGTCGATCGCATCCTCGGAAATGACCTCTCCCTCATGGGGATGATCAGGAAAGATGTCGATCGGCCCCGTCGATCCGCACAGCAGGGGGTGGGGAGCTTTCTGCGACGTGAACGGCGACCACGCCGAGAGCGGGTAGTACTTCAGCAGGATCGACATGGGCACATCGTCCGACTCGTCGTCGAACGTGTAGCCGGGGTCGCGACCCTTCTCGAGTGAGTCATGCCGGTTGACTCCCTCGGGCTGCGGTGGCTCCTGGCCAAGCGACCACTTCCGCATCGAGCGGGCGCGTGGGACGCGAGAGCACAGGGTCGAACCCAGGTTTGCGTGATCGCCGGCCGCGAACAGCCCGCCGCCGTTGTCCATCCACCGGGCCAGGATCGCCAGCTCGGCATCGGTCAATCGATCGGGATCGTCCGCAGCGATCTGAGGAATGCGCTCGAGGCGGGCCCCGAAGAGCCAGACCTGATCGTACTCGTTGATGTCGAAGTCGGGCTGGTCAAAGCGGAAGTTCTCATAATGCGGGCCGTAGCGCTCGTGCTCAACCGGCTGTGTATTCGGGTCGGGCTTGAAGTCGTCGGTCTGCCGATGCGCCCGTGTGATGTCGAACTTCACGAAGTACTCGGGGTTGTCACGCAGAGTGTCCAGGACGGCGGACAATCCGAAATAGGCGTGACTGAATGAGATGTTCAGGCCCGCCATGGGATACCCATCCACCACGATGAGGATCTTGAGTGGACAGGGCGGCAGATGGGGGGACGGAACGAGATCGCCGCGCTCCATCCGTGCCAGCCTTGCGGTGTTTCGCTGCATTGAGAGCGCTTGGACGTCTATTGCCATAGCTCAACCGTCTCCTTTATGAAATAACCGTGCTGTGTCAACCCGGGTCCGCCATCGCTGCCGCCTCGAGCCGCCGCTCCCAGGAGCAGCGCGGCTCTGCCGCTGCAGAATACTCAAAACATATCGCTTGAGCAGTCAGGGAAATCCCTGACAGCATGGGTGTGCCGACGGCTACGCACTCCAAACCACAGGAGAGGGTATGACGCAGCAGTTCAATCGGCGCCGGGCGCTCGGCGCGTTCGGCACGATCAGCCTGGGCACCCTGCTCAGCGCGTGCGGGACGGGGCGCGACAACGCCGCAGTGACGTCGGCCACCCGCTTCGAGGGCGCGGCCACCTGCACGCTCACGCCCGAGCAGATCGAGGGGCCGTACTACTTCGACGCACGGATGATCCGCGGCGACATCCGCGAGGATCGGCCAGGCACGCCGCTGCGCCTGGCGATCCGGGTGCGGGACGCCCAAGACTGCGCCCCGATCGCCAACGCCGTCGTCGACGTCTGGCACTGCGACGCCGGCGGGATCTACTCCGGCTTCGAGGCCGCCTCGCGAGCCGCCCAAGGAGCGGGTCTGGCAGGCGTCCAGGCCGGCAGCACCGACGGGGACGCCGCCCAAGGGGCCGGCCCGGCGAGCGTCCAGACCGGCCGCACCGACGGGGACGCCGCCCAAGGAACGGGTCTGGCAGGCGTCCAGGCCGGCAGCACCGACGGGGACGCCGCCCAAGGGGCCGGCCCGGCGAGCGTCCAGACCGGCCGCACCGACGGGGAGACTTACCTGCGCGGCGCGCAGGTAAGCAACGCCGACGGCGTCGCCGAGTTCACCACGGTCTATCCGGGGTGGTACACCGGGCGGACCGTTCACATCCACGCCAGAGCGCACCTGGACGCAACGAGCCTCGTCACCACACAGCTGTACTTCGACGACGCCGTCACCGGGCAGGTGCACGCCCAAGCGCCATACAGCCAGCGCACCGGGCGGGACACGTTCAACGACAACGACGGTTTCATCGACAGCGGCGGCGGCACGCCCACGCTGACCCTCTCCCAGGACGGGGACGGCTGGCTCGGCCTCATCACCATCGGCGTCGACCGGACATGAGCGGCCCCTCAGAGCGTGCCCCTGACGCGAAGGAAGGCTTGAGCCCGTACGCCTGGATGAGTGTCCGGGACGGAGAGCTGGTCAAGACGGTCCTGTTGAGCGCGGGCAGGCGCGAGGCGGGGCGGCTGCGCGTCCTGGAATGGGGGGCGGGGCAGAGCACGCTGTCGTACAGCCGGATCCTGGTCGAGCAGGGCATTCCTTTCCACTGGCTCACCCTCGAATACGACCGGGGGTTCTTCGACACGTCTTTGGCGCCCAAGCTGCTCAATCAGCGTTGGGCCGACACGGTCCTGCGCCGCATCGACGACGGCGAGACTGTCCGAGGTCCGGTCAGGGACGTACGCGCCGACATCGAGGCGGTGTGCTGGAACCGAACCGCGCTGCGGCCCACGCGGCACACGGCTGACCGGACCGCGGATCTCGACGGCTACGTGGACTATCCCGCCTCGACCGGCCACGGCTTCGACGTGATCATCGTGGACGGGCGCAAGCGGCGCCGCTGCCTGCTGGCGGCGCTTGCGCTCATGAGACCGGACACCATCGTGCTGCTGCACGACGCGGGGCGCCGCCAGTACCAATGCGCGCTGGAGCGGTATCCCGCCTCCGCATTTCTCGGCGACGACCTGTGGGCCGGAACGTCCAGCGCCGCGCGGCTCGACGAAGCGCTTGCAGACGGGCGGTGACGCCAGCTCACGATGTCTGCTGCGCACCGCTGTCGGTCGTGGCGGCCTCGACGGCTTCGGACAGGCGGACCCACTCGGCGAGGAGCCGCTGCGCCTGGTCCTTCGCGGCGCCGTGGCGGGTCAGGGTCTCACGCACGGCCTGACCGTCCTCGTACAGCTCGGGATCGGCCAGGGCCCGGTCCAGGGCGGCGACCTGGGCCTCAGCCGCCATCAGCGTCTCCTCGACGCGCTCCAGCTCAGCGCGCAGATCCTTGGTCTGGCGGTGCAGGCGGTTGCGGCGCTCGGCCTCGGCGCGCTTGCGGGCGGCGTCCTTGCGCCCGGACGGGCCGCCGTTGGGGGCTGGCCCGTCCGCCGCGGGCGCGGAGTCGACGTCCAGGCCGGTGCGCTCGGCGTAGTACTCGAAGTCGCCCGGGTACACCGCGGCCCGGCCGCCGCCGACGGCCACGATCGTGCCGGCGACCGAGCGGATCAGGTGGCGGTCGTGGGTGATGAGCACGACGGTGCCGGGATAGGCGACGAGCGCGTCCTCCAGCACGTCGCGGCTGGCCATGTCGAGGTGGTTGGTCGGCTCGTCCATGCAGAGCAGGCTCACGGGCCGGGAGAGCAGCTTGGCGAGCGCGAGCCGGGCCCGCTCCCCGCCCGACAGCACCCCGACGCGCTTGTCGACCTCGTCGCCGGAGAACCGGAACGCCCCGAGCACGTCCCGGGGGTTGACCTTGGACGTGTCCACGGCGCAGGCCAGCTCCGACAGGACGGTGCGGTCCAGGTTCAGGGCGTCCACCTGATGCTGGGCGTAGTAGGCGACCTCGACGTTGTGGCCCAGGCTCCGCTGGCCACCGTCCGGCGGCAGCACGCCGGCCAGCAGTTTGAGCAGCGTCGACTTGCCCGCCCCGTTCGGGCCGACGAGCGCGGCCTTCTGCCCGCGCTCGAGCACGAGGTCGAGGCCGTCGTACACGACATGATCGCCGTACGCTTTCCGCACGCCCCGCAGTGTCACGACGTCGCGGCCGGAGCGGGGCGGGGCGGGGAATCGGAAGCGCATCGCCTTCGGACCGGTCGGGGAGACCTGAATGCGTTCGAGCCGGTCGAGCTGCTTGACGCGGCTCTGCACCTGGCGGGCCTTGGTCGCTTTGTAGCGGAACCGCTCGATGAACTGCTCCACCTTGGCGATCTCGCGGGCCTGCTGCGCCGCGGCGGCCTGCAGCTGGGCGGCGCGCAGCTCACGCTGGGCCACAAAGGCCTCGTAGTCGCCGGCGTAGGAGGTGGCGGTCCCGGCAGCCAGCTCGACGACCCGGTTGGCGATGGCGTTGATGAAGTCCCGGTCGTGGCTGGCGACGACGACCGCCCCCTCGTAGGCGGCCAAGAAGCTCTCCAGCCAGCGGATGCTGTCCAAGTCCAGGTGGTTGGTCGGCTCGTCCAGCAGCAGCACGTCCGGCCGGGCCAGCAGCAGGCGCGCCAGCGCGACGCGCATCATCCAGCCGCCTGACAGCGCGCGCAGGTCAGCGGCCACGTCACGGTCGCCGAACCCGAGCCCGCCCAGGATCCGCCGTGCCTGCGCCTCAACCCCGTAGCCCCCGCAGTGGTCGAACCGGTCCTGCGCCTGCCCGTATTCGGCGACCAGGGCGTCCTGCTGGGGCCCCGGCCGCATGGCCGCGATCCGCGAGGCCAAGGCCTGCATCCGCTCCTGGAGCGCGGGCGCCGGGCTGGCGGACATGACCTGGTCGAGGACGGGGCCGAAGCCCGCGGCGACCTCCTGGCGCATCATGCCGACCGTGACGTCCCGGCCGCGCGCGACCTCGCCCGCGTCTGGCTGCAGCTCACCGGCGAGCAGCGCGAGCAGCGTCGTCTTGCCCGCGCCGTTCGCGCCGACCAGCGCGATTCGGACGCCCGGGTCGATCCTCAGGGACACGTCCTTGAAGAGCACCCGAGCGCCGTGCACGACAGAAACATCCGAGAGAGCGATCATTAAGGAGCCAGGGTACGGCGTGGAAGCCAGGATCAGCTACGCTGCCCGCCACATGAGGCTCACGGTTATCCACGGCTACCTGATCGGCTTCGCGGTGATCGGCAGCTGGGCGGTCATCTGCTTCTGGTCTCTCGCGCTGCGGCTGCTGGGGCGCTATGAGGACACGCCGACGTTCTGGCGCGCGGTCTCGGTCGCGCAGGTACTGCTCGCGGTGCAGCTGCTGGTCGGCCTCGTGGCGCTCGCGCTCGGCGGGCGTCCAGGCCGGGGCGCGGGAGGGTTCACCCTGTTGCGCCACTTGAACTATGGCGTGCTCTCCCCGCTGGTGGTCCTGCTCTTCGCCCACAAGTTCGCACATGACCGGCGGTGGAGCCCACACACGATCTTCGCGGTGGTGGGGCTGGTCAACTTCGGCCTCGCGGGGATGGCTTGGATGGTTGGGACCGGCCGGTTGTGACCAGGGAGGACTCCCCCACCTGCGGGCAGTTGCTGAGCGAGCTGCGGTCGATCATCGTCCGGCTTCGGGAGGCCGTAGAAGCCCGGTCCGATCCAGCGCTTGAGGAGATCGCCAACGCCCTGGACGTGATCTGCAAGCTCCTGGCGCGCAGCTGGGATCGCGCAGCGGCCGAAGATGGGCCCTCACCGGCGTGCAACGGCTGAGCAGGTTGACCACCCCGAGCCTCGTCCCGCGCGTGCTCGCATTGGTCTGCGCGCTTATGGCGGTCCCCGCAGTCTTCAGTCTGGCGGGTCTGTGGAAGGACGCCCCGATCCGCGCCGGTGAGCCGTCGCCGCGGACGGTGATCGCGCCGAGCCTGGCCAGCGTTCCCGATCCCGCCAAGACCGACCTTGCGCGACGCCAGGCCGCGGCTGGGGTCGAGGCTGTTCTCCAGGAGGATCCCCACGCCCGGACAGCGATCGTCCAGGACGTGCGGGACCTGTTCGCCGCGGTCGCCGCCGCCCGGCAGCCCGGACTGGAGGGCTGGGTGGCGAGCGCCGCCGAGCAGGTCCAGGCGCTGTCCCAGCGGCGCGGCATGGTCCCGCCTCAGGCGCTCCAGCTGCTCGTCGGGCTCTCCGACGACGAGCTGGAGCAGGTGAGCGGCGAGACGGTCGACGTCGCCCAGCAGCTCGCTCGCCAGCGCATCCTGCCCGCGGACATCTCTGGCGTGCTCGACGGCGCGCTCCAGACGGAGCTGGCGGTCCGCAGTTTCCCGCCAGAGGTCGCCGCGCTGGTCGTCGTCCCGGTCATCCGCGCGGCCCTTGCCCCGACGGTGACGGCCGACGAAGAGGCGACCGGCGCGGCGCGGCGGGCGGCGGCCGAGCGCGTCGCCGAGGTCGAGCGCTCGTTCCCGCAGGGCAGCCCGATCGTGACGGCCGGCGAGATCGTCGATGAGGTCCAGATGGCCGCGCTGGCGCGTCAGGGGCTGGAGGGGACGCAGCCTTGGGTCGAGCTGGTCGAGGCCGCCAGCCTCGCGCTCGTCCTCACCCTCATGGTCGGGCTCCACCTGCGCGCATACCGGCCGGACGTCTGGCGCTGCCCGCGCCGCCTGCTGCTGCTCGCGCTGCTGGCCCTGCTGCTCTCCGCGGCGATCCAGGCCGTGGGCCTGATCGAGGTCGGCGCCGCGCAGCGCGCGTATCTGATCCCGGTCGGCGCGGTCGCGATGCTCGTCACGATCCTGTTCGACGCGCCGGTGGCGCTGCTCATGCTGCTGCCGTCCGTCACGCTGGTCGCGTATCACGCGCCGTCCCAGCCAGCGGTCATCGTCTTCGCCGCGCTCGCCGGCCTCGTGTCCGTGCCGCTGGTCTCACGCCTGTCCGCCAGGGGCCACCTGCGCCGCGCGGCCTGGCGGTCGACCCTGGCCTACGCAGCCATCGCCGCAGGCTGCGCCGCGGTATTCGACGGCGCCGAGACGATCCTGCCCGCCGCCCTCGCGGGGTTGGTGGGCGGCCTGCTCACCGCGCTGATCGTGAACGGGCTGCTGCCGTTCCTCGATTCGGCCTTCGGGATCCTCACCGCCACCAGCCTGCTCGACCTCGCCAACCGGAGCCACCCGCTGCTCCGCGAGCTGGAGCAGAAGGCGCCCGGCACCTACAACCATGCGATTGCGGTCGCCACCATGGTCGAGCGGGCCTGCCGGGCGATCGGCGCCGACAGCCTGCTCGGCAGCGTCGGCGCGCTCTACCACGACATCGGCAAGGTGCGGCGGCCCTCCTTCTTCATAGAGAACCAGTCCGGTGTCGCGAACCCGCACGACGACCTCGACCCGGCGGTGTCGGCGACCATCATCCAGGAGCACGTGGCCGACGGGCTCACGATGGCGAAGGCCCACCGGCTGCCGCCGGAGGTGGTCGAGGGCATCGCCACCCATCACGGCACGATGCTCGTGAGCTACTTCCATCACAAAGCGTTGGGATCCGCCGAGGACCCCAGGCTCGTCGATGAGACCCACTACCGGTACAAGGGCCGCAAACCGTCGTCACGCGAGATGGCGGTGCTCATGCTGGCCGACTGCTGTGAGGGCGCCAGCCGCGCCGCCTCTCAGGCCGACCGCAAGCTGGACCGACAGGCGCTGGAGGCCCTCGTCACGCGGTTGGTGCGGGAGCGCGTTGAGGAAGGCCAGCTCGACGAGTGCTCCCTGACCTTCGCCGACCTCCGAGCCGTCGAACAGTCGTTCATCGAGACCCTCGCCGGCATCTATCATCCGCGCATCCTGTACCCCGGATCTCATACCGAAGACGCGCGGACTCGAACCGACCTGCGGGCGCAGACGCCCGAGCACCTGCACTCGCTCACTCACGCCGCGAACGCCGTCAGCGCCAACGGCGTCGGGCCGCCCGCGGGTCAGTCGCCTTCGCGGCCCACCACGCGGATCATGCCGCCCACCGGGTAGAAGAGCGACTCGCGCTGGTCATCCCACTGGACGCGCAGCTGCGGACGGGCGGGGTCAACCACCTCCATGACCTTGCCGCGACGGACCTGCCCACCGACCTGCCTGCTGTTGACCTGGATGACGTCACCGATTGAGAACTGCATGGCGCATTATCCTCCTGAGCCGCTGTGCCAACGACGCTACTCCTGTCGCGGCCAGGCGTGAAGAGCAGACGCCATCTCGGCGGTTTTCCTCCAGATCGAGGCTGTTGCAGAACGCGGATCGGACCTCATGCCTGCGCTCGCCACGTCGACTTACAGCTTTCCGTCGGATCCGGCGGAAAGCTGTAGCCGAAACCGCCGCCTCACCGAGTTGACCTGCGCCTTTCCGTCGGATCCGGCGGAAAGGCGCAGGTAAAGCACGAGCCTGAGCGGCGCGTGGCCACAGGTACGGGAACCTGGTTGAGGTGGGCGACGCGCGGAGGCCCCGTGCGGGGTCGGGGCCCCCGGCGTCTTGAGGTGGGCGGCGGCGGCGCGCTGCCCGCCCGGGGAGAGGGCAGGGCCGCCGCGACCGCCACGCTGTCGGCTCAGGAGCCTTCGGGCTCTTCGGTGTGGTGGGTGGTCTCCAGGCAGCTGGTGGCCACGCGTGTGCGGCAGCAGTCGGCGCACGGCTGGGCTGGGCTGTCGCCGAGCGACAGCGGGCCGCGGATCACGTAGAACGCGTGCGGCGGTTTGGCCTGCCCGCACGCCGAGCACACGATCGGCGATGAGACGGCCATGGTGGTCACAGCCGCCTCCAGTGGGGCCGCAGGCCGCCAACCGCGGTCCTGTCGACAGTCAGCCTGAGCTCCCAGTCGACGCCGTCGCGGGGGCACATCGCCTGCAGCGCTGCTCCTGGGACCGCTTGGTCTGACGGAAGGAACACCCGTGCGCCGTGGCACGGCGTGAACGCGACCACCGCGCCTCGGACACGCTCGATGCGCTGTGAATCGGGATGCACCCCGCCCTCTTCACTCATGAGACAGACCTTCGCATATCCGGCCTGCCTCAAGGCGCAACGCTCGTGGCGAGCGCTGTGGGGACCACTGTGGCCACGCATGCGGTGGCCGCCGGCCCCGTCAGTAGGTGTGCTCGAGCGCAGGGTAGTAACCGGAGGCGACCTCGGCCTGGTACGTCTTCACGGCGTCGGTGATGACGCCGCGCAGGTCGGCGTACTGCTTGACGAAGCGGGGAAGCCGTCCGGAGGTCATTCCGAGGAAGTCGTGGAAGACCAGGACTTGGGCGTCTGTGCCGGGGCCGGCGCCGATGCCGATGGTGGGCGCGTCCACAGCCCTGGTGATGCGCGCGGCGAGACGCGAGGGGATGCACTCGAGCACGATCGCGAACGCGCCGGCGTCGGCGAGTTCGCGGGCGTCGGCGATCATCCGCTGGGCGTTTGCTTCGGTGCGGCCCTGGACCTTGAACCCGCCGAACTGATTGACCGATTGAGGGGTGAGGCCGAGATGTCCCATCACCGGTACGCCGATGGAGACGAGCCGCGCGGTGAGGTCGACAACCGGCCCGGCGCCCTCGAGCTTCACGCCGTTCGCGCCGGCCTCCTTCAGGAATCGCCCCGCGTTGCGCAGCCCCTCTTCCAGGCTGGCCTGGTAGCTCATAAAGGGCATATCCGCGACGACCAAGGCGCGTGTGGCGCCGCGACGCACCGCGCGGGTGTGGTGGATCAACTCGTCAACGGTGACCGGCACCGTCGAGTCATAGCCGAGCACGACCATACCGAGGCTGTCGCCGACGAGGATGACGGGGATCCCAGCCTCGTCCAGGATCTGCGCGGACAGGTAGTCGTACGCCGTGAGCATGGCGAAGCGCTCGCCCTGCCCTTTGAGCGTGCGCAGGTCATGGATCGTGACGGGACGGTTAGAGAAGGCGAGCGAGTGCGCGCTCATTGAAGCAGCTCCTGACTGCCTGCCAGCCCGGCCACCCGCGTCCTTGCGGCGGCGGCTGCGGGTCCAGCGGCGAACTCCACTGTAGGCGTCCGCGCCCCACCTGCCGCGAGACCTCCTGTCGGGGACCAGCAGGTTTCCGTCGGAGCGATGAGAAAGCTGGCGGTCAGTCCCCGGCCAGCGACACCGGCACGATTATCGCACCCGTGTCAGGAGATCTGGAGGTCAACAGGAGCGACAACCATGAACGAGCAAGCAGGAGCAGCGGAGGCCTCCGCCACCATCGCCTCGGAGCACGACGGCGCTGAGCACGTCGCCCAGCCTCACAGCCCGACCGCGTCGAGCCCACTCATGCGAACGGGAGCCGTCAATGATGATGGACTGGCGTAACCCGCGGTTTCCCTTCGGATATGGAGGAAAACTGTTGCCGAGCCCAGAGGCCACATTCTTGAGCCGCGGCAATCCTGGCATATCCGAAGGAAAGTTGTGGGTCGGTCAGCTTGTGGCCACCGCCGAAGTCGGCAACGGCGTTGCGGGTCGCGGGTGGTGCTGGGCGTGACAGGAACGCCATCTGGCGACCGCCGACACCCGCACCGATTGCCGATTGCCGATTGCCGATTGTCGCGCCGTGTCAGGAGGTCGTGTGAAACGAATGCAGGAGGTCGCGCAATGTAGAGGATTGTGGAGCTGAGCGCAGTGCTGCGCAGGAGATGGAGGTAGGTCCTCCGGAGCCGCTCTGCGGGGGGAGGCTTCAAACCACCGTAAGCTGCGCCGGTCAAGAGCCGGGGTGGTGCAGCGCCCGCGGAAAAGGCATGCCGTGAGCG
>JBOGEA010000069.1:0-19848 GCA_050743205.1 Egibacteraceae bacterium
GCGTTGCGTCGGGTGGAGCGACCTAAAAGGGTGTGCGCGAGCGGCACCCGACGCAACGCGACCCCTTCAGGGCACATATCCAGGACACAGAGCAGAGCACATCAACTCAAGCGGAAACGTCTCCGGTCAAGAAGGAACGTCCCCGGTCCTGGGCACCCACTCGGTGACCTCGACCCGTGGCACGTCCGCCTTCACCGGCACTTTGGCCTCGCAGTGGGCGCAGACGCCTGTGGGATTCTTCGCGTTGCTGCGGGGCGGCTTCAGGGGACCGCCGCAGTGCGGGCAGGGCATTGCCAGCGGCTGCGTCCACAGCGCGAAATCGCAGTCCGGGTAGCGGTTGCAGCCATAGAACGGCTTGCCGTACCGGGACTTGCGCTCGGTGAGATGGCCCTCGCCGCACTTGGGGCAGCCGAACCCGATGCGCTTCTCGACGTTGACGATGCCCTTGCACGTCGGGTAGTCCTGGCAGCCATAGAAGGGCCCGAACCGGCCGTCTCGCCGGATGGTCGGCTTGCCGCACACAGGGCAGCGCACCGACTCGTCGGGCGCCAGCTCCTCGATCGTCGTGACGTTGCCCTGCGCGTCCAGCGGCAGCGTGCCCTTACAGTCGGGGAACCGGGCGCACGAGGCGAACCACTGGCGGCTCTTGCCGGAGAAGACCTTCTCGAGATGGGCTCCGCAGTCCGGGCATTCGGCGCCATCGATCGGGATCCGCGGTCGCTCGGGCTTGCGCTCGGCGATCCAGTCGTCGACCTCGGTGAGGAACCCCGACACGATCGGACCCCACGCCTCCCGCCCCGTCGCGATCCCGTCCAGCTCGTCCTCCATGCGGGCGGTGAACTGGATGTCGACGATCTCGCCGAAGTGCTCTTTCAGGTACGCGGTCACGACCTCGCCCAGCGGCGTCGGCCAGAACCGCTTGCTGTCGAGCCGCACGTACTCGCGGCTCAGCAGCACCTGGATGATCGAGGCGTAGGTCGAGGGGCGGCCGATGCCCTCCTCCTCCAGCGCCTTGATCAGGCTCCGCTCGGTGTAGCGCGGCGGCGGGTCTGTGAAATGCTGCTCAGGGCGGACATCGACGAGCCGCAGGACCTGGCCATCATCAAGGTCCGGCAGGCTGACCGTGACCTGACCGGCCTCGCCGTTGCCGTCCTCGTCGCGGAACTCGGCGTACACGCGCAGGAACCCGTCGAACCGCAGGACCTGGCCGCTGGCCCGGAACCGCAGCGTCTGGTCATCGGAAACCAGGTCGGCGCGCACCGTGTCGAACACCGCTTGCGCCATCTGCGTCGCGGCCGTCCGCTTCCAGATCAGCTCGTACAGCGCCCGCTGGCCGGGGTCCAGGTACTGGGCGACCTGCTCGGGCCGGCGGTGGATGCCGCTCGGGCGGATCGCCTCGTGCGCCTCCTGCGCCCCCTTCGCCCGGGACTTGTACCGGCGCGGCTCGTCGAGCGCGTAGGCCTGGCCGTAGTCCGACGCCACGAGCTGGCCGATCTCGCCGAGCGCGGTCTGAGACAGGCTCACCGAGTCGGTGCGCATGTAGGTGATGAGACCGACCGCGCCCTCCGGGCCCAGGCTGATGCCCTCGTAGAGCTGCTGGGCCAGCCGCATCGTCCTGGCTGGGGAGAATCCCAGCCGGGACGAGGCGTCCTGCTGCAGCGTTGAGGTCGTGAACGGCGGCTTCGGGTTGCGCCTCGCCTGGCTTCTTGTCGTGTCGGTGACCGTCCACGCAGCGACCGCGCGGGCGCGCGCCACCAGCTCGGTCGCCATGGGCTCGTCGGCGATCAGCAGGTAGCGCGACTTGTCGGCGCGCTCCTCCAGCTGCTTCGGCGTCGCGACCCGCCGGCCGTCGACGGTGTGCAGGGCCGTCGCGAAGCGGGTGCCGTCACGGTCGAAATCGCCGTCGAGGGTCCAATACTCCCGCGCGAGGAAGGCACGGATCTCGTCCTCGCGGTCGCAGATCATCCGCAGCGCCGCCGACTGGACGCGGCCCGCCGAGATGCCCGAGGCGACGTTGCGCCACAGCGTCGGCGACAGCCGGTAGCCGACGATCCGGTCGACCGCCCGGCGTGCCTGCTGCGCGTCCACCAGGTGCGAGTCGATGCGCCGCGGCCGCCGGAACGCGGCGACGATCGCGTCGCGCGTGATCTCGTCGAACACGACCCGGTTCTCCTGGTTGGTGTCGATGCCCGCGACCTCGGCGACATGCCAGGCGATCGCCTCGCCCTCGCGGTCGAGGTCGGTCGCGAGGAACACCCGCTCCGCGTCTTTCGCCGCCTTTTTGATCTGGTTGACGACCTTCGTGGAGCCCTTCGGCACCTCATAGGACAGCGCCACCGAGCCGTTGCTGACCTCGACCGCGAAATCGCTGCGCGGCAGGTCACGGACGTGCCCGACTGAGGCGAGGACCTTGTAGTCCCCACCCAGGTACTTCTCGATCGTCTTCGCCTTTGTGGGCGACTCGACGATCACGAGATTCTTGGCCATGAACGTTGCCCATGCCCCTTCCAGATGATCGGCCGTTGTTCGTGGATAGCACGTCCGTCAAGCCGGCGCACGTGGTTCCTGCCCCGCTGCCCGGCGCCCGCAGGGACGCTTACCCCTCCAAACCTAACGCAACCCGGACCATCGAGCAGCCGAAGCGGGCCGGTCGCATCGATTACGGCTGCACCCACAACCTCGGGACAGCCACAGCTATTCCGCCTGCGCCCTCAACCGTCCAGGCCGAGGGCCACCGTCAGCCCGGACCTTCAGGTCTGGCGCTCAAGCTGGGGCCATGCCCCAGCCGTAGAGCCACGTCACGTCAGGGCGGCCCAGCGGGTCAGGGCGCTGTTCGACCTCCACGTCGGTGTAGCCGGCGTCCAGCAGCAGGGCGTACAGCTCGGCGGTGGTGACGGCGATCGCCCAGACCCTGCCCGCAGGTGGGTCGTCGACCACGGCAAGGTCGGTCGAGCCCTCGCGAAATGTCAGAAAGATCGGCCCCCGGCCATGGACACGTCGCACCTCCCCAAGGGCGGCGCGAATCTGCGCGCGCGGCAGGTGCTGCAGCGCGGCGGGCGCCCACATGCCGTCGAACGCGCGGTCCCCGAACGGCAGGCGGCGGTAGTCCCAGCACGCCAATGAGCCCTTCGGGAACAGCGTCTTGCCCAGCCGCATCGACGACCATGACAGGTCACCCGCAACCACCTTCAGCCCGTGGTCGCGCAGATAACGCAGGTCAAGCGCGGGTCCGCAGGCGATGTCGCACACCCGCGCACCCCGCCCCGCAATCCCGGCGAACCTGCGCACCGCGTCCATGGGCCGGCGGTCTCGCCATGTCGCCTGATACTCGATGGCCACGGCGTCGTAGGCCTCAAGCGTCTCCTCGAACCGATCCACATCCTGCGCGGCACACTTCACAGCTCTCCCCCTCTTCCTCAAGGCCACTCGATCTTAAGGCACGCATCGCCCCGGCCCGGTGAAGGATGGACAGGGGAGCGTCGGCCAGCGCCGTATCAATCGGCGAGGTCTGCCCGGAGCACCTCTGGCCCGGTGCGCTCTGGGTTGCCGTCGGCTGGCTCCGCGGTGACGCTGAGCAGCGGCAGCAGCGCGGGGTCCACCGCGGCGGTGAGGCGCACCGCGCTGTGTCCGTCCTGGTCAGGATGGAAGGTGCCCGCCGAGACTCGGTTGGGGCTTGCGGGGGTGTCACCCGGTCCGACGAACCAGACCTCGTAATACTCACCCGTGGGCAGGATCCGCAGGTCGTCGCTCTCGATCGTGATGACGCGGCCGATGCCAGTCATCCGCACCGTCGCCATCGCCTGGACGCTCGGATCGTCAGCAGACATCAGCGTTCCAGCGAACTCCAGGACGCCGCGCTCAACGACCAGGTTCGCCGCCGCGAAGCCCACGACCAGCGCCACGCACACCGCCGCGGCGGCTGCGAGCAGCCAGCGGCTCCGCCAGCGCACCGGCAGCCGCCCGACCGCAGGCGCGGGCGCCGCTTGGGCGTAGGTCCAGATGGCGGCGACGCGGTCGGCGGCTGGCTGCCGATCGCCGGGGTCGAGCACCGCCGCCAGCCGCTGGAGGAGCTCGTGGTCACGCTGGCTGTCACTGGCCATCGGTCACCTGCTCAAGCGCCTGGCGGAGGCGGGCCAGCGCCCGGCGCTGGGCCATGCGCACCGCGCCAGCGCGCTTCCCGACCACAAGGCCGACCTCGGCGGCGTTCAGCTCGCCGACGACCCGCAGCTCGAGCAGCTCGCGATCGCGTGGGCTGAGGCGGGCGAACGCCTGGCGGACGAACTCGTCGCGCTCGTCTGACAGGATCCGGTCTAGTGGGAGCACATCGTTGCCCGGAGGATCGCCGATCAGCGGCTGCGCACGTCGCCGCTGCTGGCGGGTCATCTCGTAGACGACGTGGCGGAGGATGCCGTACAGCCAGGCGTCGAACCCGGCGCCTCGCCAGGTGAATCGCTGGATGCCGTCGATCGCCCTCATCATCGTCTCGCTCACTGCGTCCTCAGCGTCGCCGGGGGTAGGCAGCCGGCGACACGCGTAGGCGAACAGGCGCGGGTACGCGCGGCGGTACAGGGCCGCCCACGCGTCCGCGTCGCGGCCGGCAGCCCGGCGCACCAAAACTCGCAGCTCGTCGTCAGCCAGCCGCATCCCGCTCTCATCATGACGGATCGACCCCAAGCCGTCACGCGGGCGTGACACTTTCCCCGGTTCGCTCATAACCTCCCGGTGGGGTCTCGACCGACGCATCCCGTCACCTCCATCGGCTTTCCACCCACCGCCGATCGCGCTCTGACACCACCACATGGGGAGCCTATCGAGCGCGCCGGAGCACAGGGGATGCAAAAGGCAGAAACCAGATGAACCAGAGAACCAAAGGGGTGTTGGCGCTGTTCACAGCGCTCATCGCCCTCAGCGCGATGGGGGCCACCGGCGCCTGGGCACGCAACGACTCCGGACGCGCGGCGTCCTATATCAACCCCGACACCGGCTTGGCGACGGCTAACCCCGACGTCGACCCCGACTCCAGCTGCGCCAAACCCGACCAGTCCGACCGGCAGCGGTTCAGCGACGCCGGCGCCGTCAACCGCAACGTGCACAACGACGCCTGCTTCCTCGACGACAAGGGCATGAAGCTCGACGGTCCCGCCTCGTTCGACTCCTCGGGGGTCGGGCTCATCTCAGCCTGCCCCGATCCCGACGGACCCAACGGGCCTGAGGTCGCGATGCTGTCCGACCGCGACGGGGACGGACGCGCCGACCTGTGCTTCCAGAGCGCCTTCCAGCAGACCGGCATGCCTGGAGACATGGAGTTCCACGCGCGCCTGAACAACACGGGAACGGCCGGCCGGCAGACCGTGGTGTGGTGCGCGGACCCCGACCGGAACGGCTGCGCGGACGAGCGCAACGTCAGCACGATCACGATCGACTGGAGCGCCGACGGCTGATCCCCGGGGAGAAGCTGGGGCTCATCACGCATCAGTACAGGGGCAGGCTCATTCAGGGCCTGCCCCACGTTCTGTGTCCTGAAGGCGCAAAACTCGGATATGGTGCAGCCAAAATTTGGGTTTGGCAGGGGCAAAACCTTCGGTATGCTGACCAGCGATGCCGGATGCGCCACAGTCCAAATCCGAGCGTGAGCTGCTCAAAGCGCTGTTTCGACTGACAAGGGATGGGTCGGAGGCGCAGACGGGGGATCTGGCCGAGGCGCTGTCACTCACGCCGGGCACGATCACCGCGGCGGTGAAGCGCTTCGCTGAGCGGGGCATCGTCGACCACCGGCCCTACCGGGGCGTGGAGCTGACGGTGAAAGGACGGCGGATGGCGGTGGCCGCGATCCGCCGGCACCGCATCGTCGAGCGCTTCCTCGCCGACATGCTCGGCTATGCCTGGAATGAGGCAGACCAGTTGGCGACGGCGTTCGAGCACCAACTGCCCGCCGAGGTCGAGGAGCGCATGTATCTCGCGCTCGATCGCCCAGCGGCCTGCCCGCACGGGTTCCCGATCCCGGCGCCCGAGGTGGCGGAGCTCACCGAGCTGCCGCCGCTGTACTCGCTGGAGCCGGGCGACGCCGCAACCGTCGCGGTTCCGGGAGCGACCGACGACGACGTCATCGAGTTCCTCGAGACGCTCGGCGTTCGCCCCGGCGTGCGCGTGGAGGTCCGCGAAAAACACCCGTTCGAGGGGCCAATGGTCCTCCGCGTCGATGAGAGGGATCGGACGCTCAGCGCGAAGTTGGCAAACCTGATCTATGTCCGCAAAGAAGCGCAAGACGGAAAGGAGGCCGCGGTATGACCGTCATGACCGTCCTCGCCACCGAGGGTGGGTTCCAACAGTTCACCCTGGGGAGCGCCGAGTTCTTCTGGCTGTACTTCTCCGGCGCCACGGCGCTGCTCGCGATCCTCGTCGGGTTCTACCTGCGCCGGGGCGTGCTCGCCGCCGACCAGGGAACCGACGAGATGCAGCGCATCGCGAAGGCCATCCAGGAGGGCGCCTCCGCCTATCTCAGCCGCCAGTTCCGCACCATCGGCCTGATCCTGATCCCGGTCGCGGTGCTCGTGTTCTTCACGTCGACGGCGGTGCTGCGGCCTGATGGCACCCCAGCGCTGAGCTTCGCCCAGTCGGGGGCCTTCCGCACACTGGCGTTCGTGCTCGGCTGCGTCATGTCGGGCCTGACCGGCTTCATCGGCATGAACCTGGCCGTCCGCGGCAACGTCCGCACCGCCGCCGCCGCGCGCACCGGATCGCTGGCCGCCGCCCTGCAGGTCGCGTTCCGCAGCGGCGGCGTCACCGGCATGTTCACCGTCGGCCTCGGGCTGGCCGGCGCCACCATCATCATCCTGCTGTTCCAAAACAGCTCCTCAGCGATCCTCATCGGGTTCGGCTTCGGCGGCTCCCTGCTCGCGCTGTTCATGCGCGTCGGCGGCGGCATCTTCACCAAAGCCGCCGACGTCGGCGCCGACCTCGTCGGCAAAATCGAGCAGGGCATCCCCGAAGACGACGCCCGCAACCCCGCCACCATCGCCGACAACGTCGGCGACAACGTCGGCGACTGCGCCGGCATGGCCGCCGACCTGTTCGAAAGCTACGAGGTCACCCTGGTCGCCTCGATCATCCTGGGCGTCGCCGCGTTCGCCTCGATCGGCGCCAACCCCGCCCTCGGCATGATCTTCCCCGTCATCGCCCGCGCCATCGGCGTGCTCGCCTCCATCGCCGGAGTGTTCGCGGTCCGCGCCACCGACCGCGACAACACCGCCATGGCCCCGATCAACCGCGGCTTCGCCACCGCCAGCATCCTCACCATCGCCGGCACCTTCCCCGTCGCCGCGCTCTACATCCACAACTTGGACGTGTTCTGGGCCGTCGTCGCCGGCCTCGTCCTCGCCCAGGCCACCAGCCGCCTCGCCGAATACTTCACCTCCACAGAGAACGCGCCCGTCCGCGAGATCGCCGAAGCCGCCCGCACCGGCCCAGCCACCACCGTCCTGTCGGGCGTCAGCTCCGGACTGGAGTCCTCCGTCTGGGCGGTCGTGGCCATCGCCGGCGCGCTCGGCGTCGCGATCGCCCTGGGCAGCGGCGAGAACCTCCAGTACACCTTCTACCTCGTCGCGCTGACCGGCATGGGCATGCTGGCCACCACCGGCATGGTCGTGTCCGAAGACACCTTCGGCCCCGTCGCCGACAACGCCGCCGGCATCGCCGAGATGTCCGGCGAGCTCGCCGGCGAGCCCGCCCGCATCATGGTCTCCCTCGACGCCGTCGGCAACACCACCAAAGCCGTCACCAAAGGCTTCGCGATCGGCTCCGCCGTCATCGCCGCGGTCGCGCTGTTCGCCTCGTTCATCGAAACGATCGGCGCCGAGCGCGGCCTTACCCCCCAAGTCCTGGCCGCCCGCGGCGTCGACCTGTTCCACGCCGTCGAGACCCAGATCAACGTCGCCAACCCCACCACCTTCATCGGGCTGCTCATCGGCGGATCGATCGCGTTTCTGTTCTCCGCCCTGGCGATCCGCGCCGTCAGCCGCACCGCCGGCACCGTCGTCGAGGAGGTCCGCCGCCAGTTCCGCGAACACCCCGGCATCATGGACTACACCGAAAAACCCGAGTACGGCCGCGTGATCGACATCTGCACCCGCGCCAGCCTGCGCGAGCTGGCCACACCCGCCCTGCTGGCCGTGCTCACCCCGGTCATCATCGGCTTCGGGATCGGCGACCTCGCGCTCGGCGCGTTCCTCGCCGCCGTCATCCTGACCGGCCAGCTGATGGCCAACTTCCTGTCCAACGCCGGCGGCGCCTGGGACAACGCCAAAAAATACATCGAGGACGGCCACGAAGGCGGCAAAGGCTCCGACGCCCACAAAGCCGCCGTCATCGGCGACACCGTCGGCGACCCCTTCAAAGACACCGCCGGCCCCGCCCTCAACCCCCTCATCAAGGTCATGAACCTGATCTCGCTGCTCATCCTGCCCGCCGTCATCACCCTCGAGGCCAACCCCACCGCCCGCATCAGCATCGTCGCGGTCTCCACCGCCGTCCTCGGCGGCGCCATCGCCTTCTCCAAACGACGCGCCCCCACCCTCCAAACCACCCCACCCAGACCCCTCACCACATCCAAAACCACATAGGCCGGGAACGGGACCGCGTCGCGACCCCAGCCATACATCAGATCAGGGGGGCCATGCGGGAGTGTTCGCGGTCATGTCAGGGCCCGGCCGCGTCGGGTCTGCTCCCGCCAGCAGACCCACAGCCGATCGTCGGGGTCGCCGAGGAGCGCGACATCGTAGCGCAGCCCACAGGCGAGGCAGTCGAGACGGTCAAGAGCCAGCGGCTCGGCGGTGTCACGGGCGAGCAGGATCGGCGCGCGCGGGCAGCAGGGTGGGCGCAGCACGTAGCGGGTGGCCGTGACCTCGACCCGGTGGCAGCGGGTTGCCCGCTGGTCGGGGTCGGGCCGGCCAACCGCGATCAGCAGCGCGTCGCCGACTTGGCGGACCGTCTCGACGGCGGCGCGGGCCTGGTCGGCATCGGCGGGCAGCCCGTCGCCCCGGCGTGTCGCCGCGACCGCTGCGGTCAGACGGCCGGCCAGGCCGGCCAGGGTGTCACCGCCGAGGTCGCCGAGCGCGGTGGGCGGCAGCGCGGCGATCTGGTCGGCGAGCCTGTCGAGTGCGGCCGCGACGGCGTCGAAGTCGCCGAGCGCCGTGGCCGCGCCGAGCCTGCCCATCGGCCCTTGGGTGTGCGCCAGTGCCCAGAACCGCTGGGGCGCGGCCGTCGAGGTCGTCGGCGAGGATGCCGATGCGGACGGCCAGCTCGGCGGCGGCGGCCGGCCCGCGGTCTTGCGGCCGGCGTTGGCGCTGCGTCACCCGTCGCACGCTTACCAGCGTGTTGGACCGGCAGCGCAGCATCAGTTTCTGCAGGTTGCGGACCTTGGCCCAGTCACCTGCCTGCGTCGCCTTGAAGATCCGCTGCCGTAGCCGCCCTACGAGCCGCTCATGGGCGCGCCAATCCACGGCGCGCCAATCAAACGTGTCGTCCTCGGGTCCGTTCGCTTCGACCACCGCGCCAGCCTGAGCCGGCGCATCTGGGATCGTCGCGTCTAACTTGTCCGTCGGTTCGGGCGTTTCGGGCATGAGATGTCCAAAGCTCACCTGGCCACGTCAGCGCCCTTTCGGGCCAGGCATACGCCTGTATCCGGCCAGTTATCCGAAACCGCTGGCGGAGGAGCCAGCCATGCCTGTCCCGGTTTCCTGTCGCCTTTCGACGCGCCGGCATTCGCTTGTTGGGCATCCTGTCCCGCCAGGGGGTTGGGCCTTCCTTACCGTCGGCTTACCGGACCAGGTCCGGAGCGCGGGCCCCCAACTGGGCCTGGAGCGGGCACAGCCCGCCACCCGCCCACCACGCGATCCCCTGCAGCAGCGCGGTCAGCGCCGCCCAGCGCAGCAGATATCCCACTCGCTGGGCGGATTGTGCGGCAGGAGCGTCGGCACCGTGGTCACGGCGATCGCGACCACGCAGCCGCGCCGCATCCGCAGCGCCACCAGCCCGACGAGCATCACCGGGGCAAGCGGCAACCACAGCGCGACGTACCGAGGGATGTGTTGGCCAGCACCGTAGCTGAGAAGGTCTCGCACGGAGACTAGTACGCGCGAAAACGCCCCGGATCCGTTGCGCGGTGCATCCGACTTGAGGGCGTGTGAGAGCCCCTGCCCACGTGCTGCGGGTCGAGCGTCGACAGGTGCCGGGACTGGGGTGCGGGGCCAGGCCGGTGTCACCCCGCAGCAATCCGCCGAATACGACGGTTTCCCGCACTTCTGGCCGCGTTGCCGCCCAAGCGGGCCGCGGTCGCCGCACAACCGCGGCTCAGTTCCGGATCCAGATCCCGGGCGGCACACCTCGGACAGGGGACGCCGTTCTCCTCAAGGGCCGCCAGCCGATAGGCTGTGAGCGCAATGAGTGATGAGTTCGACGACGACGAGCTGGACCGCGACTTCGAGGCCGAGGAGCATCTGCCCCGCCGTCTGGACCGGCGCGAGGCGGCCATGGTCCGCCGGGACCTCGATGACCTCGCCGCGTTCCGCAACACCTTCGAGTCCGGCGGGTTCAAGGGCGTCAGCCTGTTCTGCCAGGACTGCGCCGAGGACCACTTCTATGGCTGGGAGATGCTTGAGCACAACCTGAAGTCTCTGCTGACTTCAGGTGAGGCGCCGATGCACGAGCCCGCCTACGACCCGCGTCCTGAGGAGTACGTCGACTGGGACTACGCACAGGGCTACCTCGACGGGCTCGCCGACGCCGGTGCCCCGGTCCTCCCGCTGCCGGACAGCACGGTCTCGGGCTGCCCCTTCTGCGGCGGCGACCTGCCCGAAGACGGCGATCGGGCGATCCACTGCTCGGTCTGCGGCAGGCATCTCGGTCCGGCGCGGATCGCCCGCGCCCTCCTGGATCACGGCTGGGAGATCGAGGACATCGTCGAGCTGTTCCGCGCCGCCCGCATTCCCCCACTGCGGGGATTGCCGAAGGAGCCATGATCGGCCGTGTGGTCGGCCAGGTCGCCGTGAGTGGCGCGACGATCCTCGCCGTCCAGGGCGACCTGACCGCGCAGGACGTCGATGCGCTGGTCAACGCGGCGAACGAGCAGCTGGCTCACGGTGGTGGCGTCGCCGCTGCCCTGTCGCGGACCGGCGGGCCCGCGGTGCAGCGCGAGTCCAGCGACTGGGTGAGGGCACACGGCCTGGTCGGCTCCGGCGCCGCCGCGGTCACGACCGCGGGGCTGATGCCCGCCCGGTGGATTGTCCACGTGGTCGGCCCCCGCTGGCGCCAGGGCCAGGACAACGCCGGCCTGCTGCGCCGCGCGGTCCGCGCCGCTCTGGATACCGCGCGCGATCTCGGCGCCTCCTCGGTGGCCATGCCGGCGATCTCGGCGGGCATCTTCGGCTATCCCCGCGCTGAGGCGACCGCAGTCATCGCCGATGAGACGGTCACATGGCTTCAGGCCAGCCGCGGCACCCTGGGCGAGGTGCGGCTGGTCGGCTACGACACACCCACCGTCGAGGACTTCGCCACAGCATTGTCCCGCTGATCGCGTCGCTACCGCCAGGTCGTGTCGACGGACCTGATGGCGTCGAGCAGCGGGCGGGCGTCAGCGGCGCGGCTGGTGAAGCGGCCGACGTCGCCGCGAACGCGGATGCGTCCCAGCATCATCGCGAGGGGGATGTCGAGCGTGCCGGAGATCATCTGGCGCCAGCGCTCGTAGTCGGCGATCAGCTCAAGTGTGGGGGCCGCGCTGTCGCTGGCGCTCCAGCTCACGTCCGGCACACCGTTGGCTCCCTGCGCGATCTTCATGTCGTACATGTGCTGCTGCTCCAGCGAGCCGGCCGGTTGAATCACGAAACGGTACGTGCCCCCCAACGACTCCGCGACGCGCTGGGCGCCCGGCTGCGCCCTGAACTCGGCGCAGAACGCCTCCATCCACTCCTCGCTCGGAAAAACCGGCATCATGATCCCCCTGGGCGGTTCGACGACATGGACACGGTACCCATCAGCTTATGAGCAGCTCGCGGAGACGGGCGATACCGGCGACGGCCTGCTGCTCGGCGTGTGCCACGGGGGAGTAATCCAGCCAGCACTGACGGGTCGCGGCATCGGCCGCAAGGCGATCCTCGCCGTAGGGCTGGGGCCGGAACCGGTCCCTCAGCGCGTCGTACTGCAGGCCGGTCCGAGAGGTGACAAGCTCAGAGAGCTGATCGGTCCGAATCCGCAGCAGCGCTCCCCAGCGGACGCGGCTGTCCCGCGGTGTCGCGCAGGCCGCAGGCATGGGCGGCACGTCTCCCGCAGCCTCGGCGAGGTCCTCGGCCTGGGCGGACAGGCGGCGCAGCGCGATCCGCAGCTCGGCAAGGGAGCCGCCCTGGTCCCATCCAGCGACGATGCCGTCCATCGCCATATCGATGTCTGCGAGCCGGTTGTAGGCGGCGGCCTCGCTCTCCGCCGCCCCGGAAACGACGCTCGCGAGGGCGAGGAGGCCCTCGACGGTCACCGCGGCCTCGCGGACCACCGGACTGCGCTCGTCGAGCCGCTGGGCCACCATCGACACCTGGGCGGCAGTCGCCCGCAGCTGGGTGACCTGGACGGCGTACTCCCCCAGCGCCGCCTTCATCGCCTGGCCGCGAGGGATCTCGTGGCGGACGCGGTCCAACTGCCGCTGGCTCTGGACCAGCGCTTCTCCCAGCCCGATCGCCGGAAAGACCAACGCCGACTGCGCCTCGGCGACCGCCTGGGCGCCGCCGGAGGTTGATGATCCCCCACACGCGGAGGCGAGGAGGAGGGCGAGCAGCAGGGCGATCAGTCGCATGGAACCTCACGATCTCGTGGCCGAGCGATCCCGTACTTTAACGCGCTGGCCTGACGGAAAGGGCCGCTTCGGCCTCACCTGGCAGGTGAGGCCGAAGCGGCCCAAAGACGCCAGAGCGGCGGACTCTAGAAGTCCATGCCGCCCATGCCGCCGCCCATGCCGTGGTCGTGGCCGCCACCGCCGCCACCGCTCTCCTTCGGCTCAGGCTTGTCGGCGATCAGGGTCTCGGTCGTGAGCAGCAGCGCGACGATGGAGGCCGCGTTCTGCAGCGCCGACCGGGCCACCTTGGCGGGGTCGATGATGCCGAACTTGATCATGTCGCCGTACTCGCCGGTCAGGGCGTTCAAGCCCTCACCCGGCTTGAGGGTGCGGACCTTCTCGACAACGACGGAGCCTTCAAGGCCCGCGTTGTTCGCGATCCAGCGCAGCGGCTCGGCGAGCGCCTTGCGCACGATGTTCGCGCCGGTCGCGTAGTCGCCCTCCAGCTCAAGCTTGTCGAGCGCGCTCGCGGCCTGCAGCAGCACGATGCCGCCGCCACCGACGATGCCCTCCTCGACCGCCGCCCGGGTCGCCGACAGGGCGTCCTCGATGCGGTGCTTCTTCTCCTTCAGCTCGACCTCGGTGGCCGCGCCGACCTTGACGACCGCGACGCCACCGGCGAGCTTCGCGAGCCGCTCCTGCAGCTTCTCGCGGTCCCAGTCGGAGTCGGTCTTGTCGATCTCGTTGCGGATCTGGGTGATCCGGCCCTTGATCTCGTCCTCGGACCCAGCGCCCTCGACGATGGTGGTGTTGTCCTTGGTGATGGTGACCTTGCGGGCCTTGCCCAGCAGGTCCATCGTCACGCTGTCCAGCTTCAGTCCGAGGTCCTCTGAGATGACCTGGCCACCGGTCAGGATCGCTATGTCGCCGAGCATTGCCTTGCGGCGGTCGCCGAACCCGGGCGCCTTCACCGCGGCGGACTGGAACGTCCCGCGGATCTTGTTCACGACCAGCGTCGCGAGGGCCTCACCCTCGACGTCCTCGGCGATGATCACCAGCGGGCGGCCCGCCTGCATGACCTTCTCCAGGACTGGCAGCAGGTCGTGGACCGCGGAGATCTTCTGGTTCGCGATCAGGAGGTAGGGCTCTTCGAAGACGACCTCCATCCGCTCGTTGTCGGTCACCATGTAGGGCGATACGTAGCCCTTGTCGAACTGCATGCCCTCGACGAAGTCCAACTCCAGCCCGAAGGTCTGGGACTCCTCGACGGTGATCACGCCGTCCTTGCCGACTTTGTCCATAGCCTCGGCGATGATTTCGCCGATGCCGGGGTCGTTGTTGGCGGAGATCGTCGCGACGTGAGCGATCTCCTCTTGAGTCTCGATGTCGCGCGACATCTGGCCGATCGCCTCGACAACTCGCTCGACCGCCTGCTCGATCCCGCGCTTCAGCAGCATCGGGTTCGCGCCGGCGGCGACGTTGCGCATGCCCTCGTGGACCATCGCCTGCGCCAGGACGGTCGCGGTCGTGGTGCCGTCACCGGCCACGTCGTTCGTCTTGGTGGCGACCTCTTTGGCCAGCTGGGCGCCCATGTTCTCGTACGGGTCCTCCAGCTCGATCTCGCGGGCGATCGTCACGCCGTCATTGGTG
This sequence comes from Egibacteraceae bacterium, assembly GCA_050743205.1. Lineage (GTDB taxonomy): Bacteria > Actinomycetota > Nitriliruptoria > Euzebyales > Egibacteraceae > JBOGED01. The sequence continues at coordinate 14,465 of JBOGEA010000069.1, forward strand.
ATCGTGGGGGAGCCCCACTTCTTCTCGAGCACGACATTGCGGCCCTTGGGGCCCAACGTGATCTTTACCGCATCGGCCAGCTTGTTGACCCCCATCTCGAGCTTGCGACGGGCGTCCTCGTGGAATTTGAGCTGCTTTGCCATCGTGATGGGCTCCTGCTACTTCTCGACGATCGCGAGGATGTCGCGGGCGGACAGGATCAGGTACTCCTCGCCGGACACCTTGACCTCGGTGCCGCCATACTTCGAGTAGACGACGACGTCGCCCTCCTTGACATCAAGAGGGATCCTCTTGCCCTCGTCGGAGATGCGGCCGGGGCCCACGGCGATGACCGTGCCCTCCTGCGGCTTCTCCTTTGCGGTGTCGGGGATGACAAGCCCGCTGGCGGTGACCTGCTCCGCCTCGCTGGCCTGCACCACAACCCGGTCCTCGAGCGGCTTCAGCGCAACCTTGGTAGCGGTCGCCATGCCGTGCCTCCTTCTCGTTATTTGGACTTCTTGCGTTCCGCGCGTACGTCGGAGACAGCGCATGTGAGAAGCTGTCCCGACAAGAGCGCTGTGGGTTGGCACTCACCCATGCCGAGTGCCAAGGCGACAACCTAGCAGCCCCTCTCCGGGGACGCAAGCGAACAGTCAAGGGTGCGCCCATGACGCTCATATCCCGGCGTGGGAGCGCCGTTCGAGGCTTGCCGTCTCGACAACCTCACGTTCCGTGTTACGCTCAGCGCTGTCAGGTAAATCGTGGTGGGACAATCTGGCCAGGAATTCCAGGTTTGCGGCCCCGAACAATCTTGGGGGGTTCAGCGTGTCGGACTACCAGAGGCGGCTGGGCAGCCGGCTGCGCTCCATCCGCCAGCAGCAGGGGCTCACGCTCCAGCAGGTCGAGGAGCTGTCGAGCGGACGCTGGAAAGCCGTGGTCGTCGGCTCATACGAGCGCGGCGACCGGGCGGTGTCGGTCGCCAAGCTGGCCGAGCTCGGCGAGTTCTACAACGTTCCGGTGTCCGAGCTGCTTCCCAAGGACGAGGCCACCGCGATCACCATGCCTTCCAGCCCCACACGGATCAGGCTGGACCTTCGACGCCTCGCCCGCCCCGACCTCGACCCCGACCTGCGCCCCGTCTCGCGCTTCGCCCACACCATCCAGCTGCAGCGCGGGGACTTCAACGGCAGCGTCCTCACGATCCGCGGCGAGGATCTCCGCGCCCTCTCCGTGATCTACGGCACCGACCCTGAGGAGCTGGTGCTGAGGTTGGAAGACGAAGGGGTGCTCGCGCATACGTAACCGTTTTTGTTGTGTGTGCCGGGCTTCGGGGCGCCGCCTCGTCGGGTTCCGCTCGCGCAGAGCCTTTTAGGTCGCTGCACCCGACGAGGCGGCGCCCCTCCCGTGGTCTCCGGCTGGCGGTTCCTTATGCGCTCGTTTGAAGCTGAAAGCGCGCACGTCGTGGTTTCTGGCGCACTGCCGCCCCTTATTCAGGGAGTTCGTAGATTGAGACGTGGTGGGTGCTTTCTGCGGTGAAGGGTTGGCCTCGCCAACTGCCCAAGCGTTCTCGCAGTTTTAAGTTGGCCATTCTTGCCATCAGGTCGAGTTCGCCTGGCCATGCGTAGCGGAAGCGTGCTGACATCAGTTGGAGATCGTGGTTGCTGACCATCATGTAGTGGGACTCCAGCCGTTGTTCGGCGGGATTGAGCTGCCTGAACTGGAGCACGAGGTTGCCGGGGGTCGCTCGGATCATTCTCATTCCCTGGTTTCCTTGGTACCGGGTCGCGTCGGGTAACAGCGCATCGATCACGAAGACACCGCCTGGTTGGAGATGGCGCGCGACGTTGGCGAAACATCGAACCTGCGCCTCCTGCGACTGCAGCTCGAAGAACGTGCCGGCCGCCGCGAACACGAGTGAGAAACTGCCGTCAACGGGGAGTTCGCTGAAATCCCCGATCGTCACGGGGATCCGGTCCCCACCCGGCTTGGCTCGCAGCCTCGCCACCATCGCCTCCGAGCCGTCAATCCCGTGCACCGCGATCCCGCGCTCAAGCAGCGGCAGCGCCACCCGGCCCGTGCCGATGCCCAACTCCAGGACCGGCCCGGAACCTCCCAGCTCCGCCAACCTCCCCACGGCGTCCGCGCTGTCAAGCCACTCGCTGAACCAGGCGTCATAGAACTCCGCGACCTGATCCCCATAGGCAGCACTGCTGTAATCATCCATACCGAAAAAATAGCATTGTGGAAATGGTCAGCGCCCTCACACAAGCGCCTTCAGCAGAGGGTGGGCTGTCGCCAGTGCCAGCAGGCCCAGGGCCGCGGCGGTGAACGGCATCACGCGGCGCGGGCTGAGCAGCAGGAAGGCGAGATTCGTCGGGATCGCAAGGCCGAGCGTCACTGTCCTCGGCAGGAGTCCGGCAGCCCCGAGCCCGATGGCGAGTTCGACGAAAGCCGTCAGGATCGCCGCAAGCCGACAGCCGAACAGGAACGTGCTGCTCTGCAGCAGGCTCGGGAGCCGCTGTGGTCTCACGATCTTGACGAAGTCGTGGTTGCCGGCCGCGGCTTGGAATGTGCAGTAGGCCACATTGTCGAGAAGCACACGACCGGTCATGAAGTGGCGCGATCGCAGTTTCCGGATGCCCGCCACGAGATAGAGCTGGCTGGCGAACACCGATGCGAAGATCCCGGCGGCGGGCGAGGAGTCTCCTGAATCGCCGAGGGCCATGACTCCGACCTGGTACAGCAGGACACCGAGCGCGAGCATGGCGATGCAGATCGACGTGTACCGCGCGTTGTGCAGCCTCCGATCGAAACCCACCCACGCGACGACGCTCAGGCACGCCAGCATCGAGGCCAGCGCAGCCGGCACGGCACCGCCGGCCAAGCCCGGCAGGGTAAGCATGAGCCCAGCGGCCGCCACAAGGCCGGCCCGCGCCCAGCGCCGCCGGGAGCCGAGCTGGCCGGCGCTGGTCCACCCGAGCCCCGGCCGGTACATCGACAGATCGGCAGCAGCCCGGCTGATCTGTCGATGGTCGCTCAGGACCAGCGCCGCTCGCCATCCAGTGGCCAGCGCCAGGCTGGCTTGCGCGACGTGGATCAGGCCCGGGGGCATTCGAGCCGCCGCAGCGCCTGTGCGAGGGCGTCGAGCTCCTCGCCGTCGGGCACCGGGGTTGCCCGCAGATGCTGACCGTCGTAGGCCACCAGCCAGTTGCCACGGGAACCGATGATCAGGCCTTCGACCGGTACCGGCACGGGAGCGCTCCCCCCGCTCGTGAGCCCCTGCAGGTCTGACAATGACAGGTAATGGCTGTCCGGCGCGAGCCGCATCTCGTCGTAGCCAGGCACTCGGGGGCAGCCGTCCGCATCGGTCCAGAAGAATCCCTTCGAAGACCCCGAATACATGGCCCACGAGAACGGCCGGCCCGGATCGGCCGTCGCTCCCCACGCGACGAACAGCACAAGAAGCGCTGCAGCGATGAACGCAACCATGACAACCCCCTCACCTCCACTGAGCCATCCTAAGATCAACGAGAATTCACAGGAAACAAAACTTTGACCGGACGAGACGGGCCATAGTTCGCAAAAACGCTGATCGCAGCCCGACACAATGGATATTTCGAACCCTTGAGGCCTCACAAGAGCTTTGGTAGACTTATTACGCCATTGGGTGACAGACCGCCGCCGCAGCCGTTCGAGTTGCTCAATGTCCTGGGACGCTGGACGGCGTATCTAATCGTTTCTCATCCTCGCGCACAGACACTCACGTGAATAGAAATAGGAGGTTGCGATGACTGAGTACAGCCCGGAGGACGTTGTGGAGCAGGTCAGCGAGGAAGAGCTGCCCGAGTTCGCGCTGCTGGTCGACATACCCGACTAGACACAGCCTCGGCAGGGTCAGGCTGGCCGCCTGACCCTGCCATGCGGTTCGTCGCAACGCGTGAGAGGCACCACGATGCGTATCCAGCCCGACAGACAGGAGGCGGCCGAAGACCAGGCAGCGGTGATCGGGCTGCTGCGCACCGTCCTGAGCAGCGTGGGGTCGTACTTCGGCATCGACGATCCTGTGGCGCAGACGTTCGCGGCTCCAGAGCCCGATGTTCTTCGCTATCCGGGACTCGTGGCGGCGGCCTATGAGGCGCAGCGGGCTCGGCAGGCGGCCCGGAAGGGCCTGGACGAGCGGCGACACCTCATGACGCGTGTCCAGGCCATCGTGGAGCAGGCCCGGTCCAGCGCCCGGCGAGCGCAGGACTGCGCGTGCCCGACGTGGCGTGTGGACTTAGCCCCGCCGGAGCCGCATCTGCGGGCCAGCCTCGCTCGGGCAGTGGCTCAGGTGCCGAAGCCGCCGGACCGGCTCGAAGCGCTGGCTAAGATCGCCGTTGCGGACTGGCAGGACGAGCAGCGCGAGGCGTTCTGCGTGGCGAGCTGCCTGCTCGCGTCGATCTGGCCGCAGATGCTGGCCGAGATGACCGCCGTCGTGCGGCAGGTGGCGCTGCTGCGAGGGTACGGGATCGACGGGTTCACCGATTTCACCGCGCACGGGACCGTTTTCGTGAACAGCCGACGGCTGGGGCCAGGGGCCGGCGGCCTGCCGGCTGACGCGCACATGGCCGAGGCGCTGGTACATGAGGCGACGCACAACCGCTGCAACGCCGCCGCCGTCTCGCGCCCCTTCCTCGCTGGCGACGACACCAGCCCGGAGTCGCTGGTGATGACCCCGCTGCGGTCTGACCCCCGCCCATTGGCGGGGCTGTTCCAACAGCTGGTCGTGTTGGTGCGCTGCTCGCTGCTCTACGACAGGCTCGTCGAGTGTGCGACCGGCGACGCGCACGCGCTGCGAGCCAGGCGTGAGCGCCTCGTCGGGCAGGCGCGGCAGGGGCTGGCGACCGCCCAGCGCCACTCGGGCAAGCTGACCGAGCACGGGCGCGCCATCGTGGCCGAGGCCGCGGACATGTTGAACCGGGAGGCCAGCGCTGCGCCTGCCCACTGAGGCCCAGGCCCGCCCGTTCGGGCGCGTTCAGGTGTTTCACCCGTTCCCCGAGTGTCCGGAGGTGGTGTTCGGCAGGGTCGCCGCCCGGTCCCAGGCCTTCGCGTCGACCTGCGCGAGCGGCGGGGCGCCGGTCGTGATCGGCTCCGCCGCCGGTCCCAGCGCCGAGGACGTGATCCCCCGCGCCCGGGGCGAGCTGCTCGAGCGGGTCAGCAACATCCTCGCCGGGCGGGCGGCCGAATCCGGAAACGCCCGCATTGCCACATTCGACGAGCTGCGCCATGCCGGGGTCGCGGCCATGGACCCCTTGGCTTGGCCCGAGCTGGGACCCCCAGCAGGAGCTGGAGAATCGGGCCACCACGCCGCCGACGCGTCGGCACCCCCAGCAGGAGCTGGAGAATCGGGCCACCACGCCGCCGAC
>JBOGEA010000070.1:0-19760 GCA_050743205.1 Egibacteraceae bacterium
CGCCTGCGCAGCCAGGCCCAGCTCCCGGTCGGCGTCGGCCGCCTGCCGCGCGCTGGCCTCGGCCTGCTCACGGGCGCTGGCCAGGGCGTGGGCGTCGCGCATGCGGTCGCTGGCGCTGAGCGTGCGGACCGCCTGCTCCGCGGCGACCTCGGTCTCGCCCAGCTCGTCCAGCCGCGCTGTGGCACCGGTGAGCGCGACCGCCGCCTCGTCCCGCGCGGCCTCGGCGGCGCGCAGCCCGCGCATCGTCGAGGAGTACGCGTACTGCAGGTTGCGCACCGCGTCGGCGCGGCGGCTCGCGACGATCCGCACGTAGCGGCTGTACTCGGCGAGGAACGCGGCGACGCCCGCCTGCGCGGCGGCGAGCCCGTCGAGCGCCTCGCGGTCGTTCTCCAGGGTGCGCAGCGCCTCGGCGACGTCGGCGACCACAGCCGGGTCCAGGGGCGCCAGCGCCTCCGACAGGGCGGCGGACAGGCGGTGCTCGTCGAGTTGGCGGGACAGCTGCGGCTGGCGGAGCTGGATGAGGAGGGTGACCAGCGCCTCGTAGCGCTGCGGGCCCAACCGGAACAGCGCGCGGTCCACCGCCGCCCGGTACTGGGTGGCGCTGGTGAACACCCGGTGGTCGCCGACGGCCTCGGCCAGCCGGTCCTTGGTCAGCGGGGCGCCGTTCGGGCGCACCAGGAACAGGTCGCGGCCGACGCGCTGGTCGGTGACGAACAGCCACTTGCCGGCCAGCCCCCGCCCGGCGACCGCGTGGAGCCCGCAGCCGAGCGTGGTGTAGTGCTCGGTCCCGTCGGGGTCGCGGCGGCCGAACTCGAGCCAGGTGTAGCCGAGCCGGTCGGGGTAGCGGCCCAGCAGCAGGTTCCACTCGATCCGCTTGGCCGGGTCGCCGTCGGGCTCCAGCCGGTGCGGGCTGACGTCGCCGTCCAGCAGGAAGGGAAGCTGCAGCGCGAGCACCCGCGACTTGCCGGTGCCGTTGTTGCCGCGCAGCAGCAGCCGGCCCTGCTCGTAGCGGAACTCCTCGTAGTCGTAGCGGTACAGGTTGACCAGCCCGCCGCGGATCGGCTGCCAGCGCTCGCGGGCGGCGGCGGGCAGCGCGGGCAGGACGGGGGTGAGCGTGGTCATGTGCGCATCCTCTAAAACAGCGCGGTCGGCTCCGGCTCGCGCGCCTGGTCCAGCGCGTAGCGGGCGATCGCCGGCAGCGGGACGACGCCGTCGAGCTCCAGGCGCACGAGCTGCAGGGCGGCGAGCCTGGTGATCACCTCGTCGGCGATCGCCTGGTCGGCGCCCGGCTCAGTGAGGCCCTTGCGCCAGTGGTGGCGGTGCTCGGCGATCAGCTCGGCGACCCGCTGATGCAGCGCCGCGCGGCTGACCGGCGTCCCGGGCCGGGTGCGGGCGCTGGCGGCGAGGTGCTCGGCCAGCAGGAGCGTCAGGTGCCCGTCGGTGCCCTCCTCGGGCAGCCCGAGGTCGGTCAGGTCGCCGCGGTCGTCGACCATCGCGATGCCCTCCGCCCGCACCTCCGCGATCAGGCCCGTCGCCTCGGTCACCTCGCGCAGCAGCGTGGCGCGGGTGCGGTGCAGGTAGTCCAGCTCGTCGGCGTCGAGCTGGTCGTAGTAGACGACGGGGTCGTCGAGCAGCCGCCGGGTCAGCCGGGTGCGCAGCCGCCGCAGCCGCCCCTCGTCGGTGTCGGGCAGCGGCTCGGCCGTGATCGCGTCGAGCCGGCCCGCCAGGTCGGCCGCCTCGACCATCGACGGGCCGCGCTTGACCGACAGCAGCGTGGCCAGCGCCGGCCGGTTGATCGTGTAGAGGACGTCGCCGCGCTCGGCGAGGTAGGCCTCCTCGTCGCCGTCGACGCGGACGAGGATCCCCAGCGCCAGCAGCAGGCGCACGACCGCGACCAGGTCACGGCGCTGGTCGCGGCCCGCGAGGTCGAAGCAGATCCCGGCCTCGGCCAGCGCCGGGTCGCCGGCCACCAGCGCGACGACCTGCTCGGCCAGCCGGCCGAGCACGATCTGGCGGTCCTCCCGCTCCAGCGCCGCCAGCGCCAGGCACAGCAGCACGTAGCGTCGGCGGCTGAACGGCGCGTCGCCTCTGCGCGCCCGCGCGGGCCTGCTGCCGTCGCTCAGATCGGCCGGTGTCTTGCGCAGGCGGGCCAGCTCGGCGTCGAGGTACAGGCTCCACCCGGCGTTGCGCGCCAGCCACTCCCGCAGCCACGGCGCGTGCTTGCGGACCAGCCAGAACGCCGCCGGATCCGGTCCGCGCGCGCCCAGCAGCGGCGTGCGCAGCAGCGCCCGCAGCGCTCTGCGCCGCTCCGCCACGATCGCCCGATCCAGCGCCGCCGCCGGGTCCGCCTGCGCCGCAAACGCCCTCATGCCGCCAGCTCCTGCCGGCCGCTCAACCGATGCGCACTGCCCATCTCACGCTCCCCTCGCTCCTCGGGATCAGCCGGTAGTCAACCACAGCGCGTTTGCTGGACTCTGCCCCTGGTGGTGCAGAGTCTCCACACGCGCATGCGGCAACTTGTTGCGCGAGTCAAAGTCCCGCTCGGTTGAGGCGCTCGAGCAGGCTGGGCTTTCTCAGGTGCTGGCTGCGCAGTTGCCAGTAGCGCTCTTCGAACGCTGCGGAGAGGCCCTTTCGCTCGCCCATGGCCCGAAGGTCCTTGAGGAGCGTGACCGCGTCGTCGTACTCACGCGGCTTCTTCGTGTCGATCAGCATGCTCACGCGTTGCCAAGCCTGCTCCTTCTGAAGCGCCAGCGACTCGAGGCGCTGGTCACGGGCGATCGCTGCCTGCCGCTCACGGTAGGCGCGCTCTTGCTCCTGCCGCCGCGCCGCGATCCGATCGCGCTCCGTGCGGCGGGCCGCTGCCGCGTCGAGCAGCTCGGCCACGGTGCGGTTGCCCGTGTCCACCTCGCCCGTGGCCCCGTGCCGTCCGCGGAATCGCCGCGGCAGCTCGAGCCGCAGGTGCGGATCATCGCCCTGAACGATACGGAGAATGAGCGCGTTCCTGTCCGCCAGCGGAAGGGCCTCGATCCATTCAGCCAGCTCTTCCGCCGAGCTGCCGTCATCTCTTGGCTGATCGCTCGCCATGCCCGCAACCACGATCAAGTCTTCATCGATGCGCAGGAAGTCGGCGAGGCTGCGCAGCGGCGCCGTCAACGACCCCAGCCCCGGCGGGACGGGTGGCTCGACAACGTCGTCCGCGAGCTCGGACGCCTGAGCGCACAGCAGCCACGCGAGATACAGCACCCGCAGATCGCCGCCGCCCAACTCCGCGCGTGCGGGGATGATCGACGCCAGCCACCCCTCGCCGCCGTCCTCCCAGTCTCCGCTCTCGTCCTCAGAACACAGATCCAGGATCAGGTGATCGTTGCCCACCCATGCGGTCGCCGCGTCCCCGACGCAGTACCGCTCAGCCGTCTCCAGATCGAGCAGCCGCGCCGGCAGCCGGATCATCAGACGCCGCGTCCCCCAGTTCGCCAGGTAGAGGAAGGCGTCGAAGTACCGCTCCATCAAGGCCCGCGGGTCCCCGCGGAAGTCACCCCACTGGTAGGTGTTGACGAAGCTCGTCGGGACTGATTCGCGCTCGTGTCGACAGCGCGCGAAGCTCGCTGAGCTGGCGATCGTCCAGCGGACGGTCTATCGCCAGGAACTCGTAGTACTGGTATTCGCTCACAAGGGGCCTCTGCGGTTGTCGGGGCGCCCTCGCGGCCTTGCGCTCGGCCTTCTTCTTCTCCGCTCGCCGCGCGCGCTCCTCGATCGACAGCACAACCTCGGGCTGCTGTCGACCGAAACGCTGGAGGTACAGGCGCTCAATGAACTGGGGCAATGGCTGTTTCCAAGGCTCTTGGTGGTGATTGTCGATCTTGCCGAGCTTCTTGGGGTTCATCCCCAGCTCGCGCGCCATCTGCACGTGCGCGTGCGATAGCCGGTGCCGTTTGCGCGCCTCGATCCAGGCCAGGTTGTCGTGCGGCACGGCTTCGTCTCCTCGATGATCTATGAACTCTGTGCGCGTTCCAGCCAATCAGCGCCTGAGGGGCGAGATAATGGCGCTGTGGGAGGCTCGCGCGCCTTCTCCGGGGCGACCGCCTCGACGCGGGCAAAGCCTGTCGAGAGCTGGGGAACCTACCCCCATGAGCTGCAACCTGGCGAGTTCGGTCGACGCGTGTGGCGGGGACTTCGCCACTGTCGCTGCGATCACGCGATGACCGGGCTGGGCAGCTCACGGGCGACGACTGCGAAGGCGGTCGATCGCCAGGACTTGGACCCGCAGACCTACGGCAACTTGATCTGTGACGCGTTGACCCGCGAGGGCTGGGTCTCCAACAGTGGGATGACCGATCGGCACCGATCGGGCTGACGCAGGACCAACCCGCCGAAGCGGGGCGGTCAGCGTTCGCTCAGCAAGAAGTCCGCAGCCGCTCGATCGGCTGGCCGGTCAGGTCGGCGATGAGTTCGAAGTCCTCATCGAGATGGAGGACGGTCAGGTTGCAGAGTTCGGCGGTCGCTGCCACTAGGAGGTCCGGAACGGATGGTGCGCGGTGGGCGTCCCTGGTCAGCCAGCAGCGCCTGCACCTCGACGGCGCGATCCTCGATGGCTGGTGTCAGGTGCTCGACCGGCATGGCCGACAGCGGCGGGCGCTTGAGGGCGCCCCGTAGGTCAGCGCCTGACCTGGCCGAAAACCCGATCTCGAGCCGCGTGACCACAGTCACCCGCACCCGTCCGCGCTGTATTCGTGTGGCCCACGCGCTCGCCTCGGGGCTGGCCCCCAGGTGTACCAGTGCGGACTTGTCGATGAGCCAGCTCGTCACTGCCAAGCCCGCGCCATCACTTCCGGGGTGTTGCTCAGGTCAGCGAAGGTGTCGGCGAAGGCGATCAAGTCCTCGACGGTCACTGGCTCATCCGGTGCGGCAGCGTCGCCAGCGAGCCGGCGACGCAGGTATTCGCTGCGCGACAGTCCGGGGCGCTTGGCGTTGGCGTCAATGGCGGCTACGACGTCGTCGGGCACGCCACGGATCAGCAGGTCAGGCACACGGCACCTCCGCAGCAAGGATGTCATGCGATATCGAGAGCGTTCTCGGGTGAGTCGGCCAGAGCTGGACCAGGGCGTGGGCGCGATCCCGCGTGGGCTGAATGTCTGCCGTCTCCACGAGCACCGGCCAGAGCGTCCGGTTCGCTGGGCCGGGTGCGCATGGGAGTCGTGCAGTATGCTGCAATGCATTGTATTGCAGATGCCGAGAGGAGTTCTGAGATGGGGCGCTCGACGACCAGCCTGCGGCTCGACGACGATCTGCGGGGTCGTCTGGTGGAGGCTGCGAATGCCGAGGGAACGACGGTGACCGCGCTTGTGGAGCGGTTCGTACAAGAGGGACTGGCCATTGCCGCCCATCCGGGGATCGTGTTCAAGCCGGGCCCATCCGGCCGTCGGGCGGCGCTGGCTGGCGGTCCAGACGTCTGGGAGATCGCATCGGCGCTGCGGCATACCTCGGGGACTGAATCCGAGCGTGTGGCCGCGCTGTCGGAGGAGTTCGGGATCCACGAGCGGCAGGTTGTCGTGGCTTTGCGCTACGCGGGCCGCCCATCTCGAAGAGGTGGAGGCTCGTGTTCGCCTCAACGACCGGGCGCTCGACGCCGCCGAGCATGTTGCCGCTGAACGCGAGCGTCTGCTCGCGTGAGTTTCTCATCGACTCGATGCTGCCGCCCCAGATCGCCGACCTCCTCGAGGCGAGCGGTCACCACGCCACCACGCCCACGCAGTTGGGCGCTCACAACCTGCCCGACGACGTGCTCGTGCAGATCGCTATGGCCGCCGGCCGGGTCATCGTCACCCGAGAACGCCAGCGACTTCGCGCACGTGCCGACCTGTCCGGTTGTGTTCGTCCGCAAGTCCTGGTGGCCACCGGGGGCGCTGGCAGCGCGTTTGGCCAAGGCGCTGGACACGTGGGCAGCGGTCAATCCCGAGCCGGGACCCTGGCCGCACTGGCTGCCCCCCGACCTCCGGTAGCGCATGCGCGGGCACGCCGCGTCTCCGCATGCGGAGCGCTTGGTCAGCACCACCATGTATCCAGCCTCTGCTATCCGTTTCGATAAGCGCTGATGACGAGCTGGTCGCGGTTGGTCAGCCAGCTGTTGCGACTTGCTCACGAGCCGGCGCGCTGCCTGATCGGCAACCTATGCGGGTGACGTGTCCGAGCGGCGAACTGCTGAGCCCGGCGGCTGCTTCTGCGCAGATGGCGGTGCTCGTCATCCCACAGCCCGCCCCACACGCCAGCGTCCTGGCCGGTGTCCAGCGCCCAGCCGAGTCACTGGCCGCGCACGGCACAGCCCCGGCACACGGCCTTGGCCTGCTTGGCCTGCTCCAGCGCTCGGCCGATAACCCCTACTGGGAACTCAACACTGGATCCTCGTCTAGATGCCTTGGAGGGGCGAGACCTGATGCGCGTGAGTCAAGTCTGGTGGGGTCGGGCTGCACGCGTCGCGGGTCACGTCGGGCAAGGTTTTGTGCTGGATCCGCGCAGCATGCTGCGCGGATCCAGCACAAAACTGCGGCTAACCCGGCGCGCCATCGCCCCACCCGGCCTCGATCTGGCCGAGCCGGCCGGCTGCACGATGAGCATGGAGCGCATCCGCGGCGTGCGCGCCGCTCCCTCAAATGCTGGGCGGGCATGGCCTGCGTCCGTGACCTCGACGAGCGCCTGCGCCACCCACCCCCGCAGACCCTCCCATGGTTCTTGCGGGGCCACCCATGACGCCCTGATCCGCCGCTGCCGCGGGCTCAGGTGAGTGGGTTGGCGGTGCGGAGGGCGGGGAAGCGGCTGAAGTCTCGATCGACCGTCCACAGCGGGTCAACACCGTGGGACAGGCAGATCGCTGCCACCCGGGCGTCATGAACTCGGGGCCCGACGACGCCAGAGGACCGCAGCACTCCGGAGAGGCGGCTCCAGTGATCCCCCGCCTCGCCCAGCACGATCATTGACGGCGACTCGAGCCATGCCTCGACCTGGTCTATGGCGGCCTCGACGGGCGACGGTGGATCGAAAACGCGGGGGTGGCTCACGACGGCGATGAACTCGTGGACGCAGGGCCATGCGATCCCCCACGCCGCGGGCCCTCGGCCAGCGACGTCACCGCGGCGACTGCCGGCTTGTGCAGCGGCGCCTCCGTCCGGTGCGCATAGACGAGGATGTTCGTGTCGACGGCGATCACGCGCCGCGACCCTCGTAGATCGCATCACGGATCCGCTCCCAGCCACCGTCGGCGAACTCCGGCTGCAGACCCCTGCCGTGGAAGCTTGCATCGCGCAATGTAAACGGCTGGGGCTGGCGCCTGCGAGCCAACTCAGACCGCAGCGCCGCCTCGATGAGCGCTCGCAGCGTCGTGCCCTCCTCCCGCGCGAGGCGTTTCGCCTCATCCAACAACGACGGTGACAGCTCGACGGTAGTCTTCATACGGGTAACCCTATCAGTATCACCATCACGATGGGTACGATGATATGGGCCATGGAGCGACTGATCTCTTCCAGCTCGCCGGGCTGGCGGTCGCGGTCGGCGGCGTGGCCGTGTCGGTGCTGCTGCGGCGGCTCGATCGCGGCCATCGCAGGCGTGAGGGCGCCGAGGCGCGTGGCCGGGCGCGTGATCGTGCAGTGATGCTGCGGCGGGTTCGGTACCGGTGGATCACGGGGGTGTTGGAGCAGTCGCTGACCGCACAGGTACGGATCAGGCTGGGGCTGGCGTACCGGCCGGACGCGGTCCTGCAGATCATGGACGGTCGCCCGCTGTGGGGAGTGTCCCGTGTTCCTCGCCCTCGACGACATCGGCCCGGCGTCGCTGGAGGGGCTGCTCGGCGGGCGCATGAGCACGTATCGCATCGTCTGCTGTCGGGCACTGTCACGAAGCCGGCTTTCGCCTGTTGCCGACCTTCCATCGGCCCCCACTGCACGCTTGGACTCACAAGCGGGGTCCGTACCATGGTGGCCTCAGCGCGAGGGAGGTGAACACGGCCATGATCAGCATCGATATCGCAGCAGACCTCAACGACGAGGACGGAACCGGCTATGTGTGGACGTTCTTAGACGAGGCACGTGATCCCGCATTGATCGCTCCCGGTGCCATCGTCGTGGCCGGTGACCCGGACTCCCCCGCGGTCGCACAGGTCGTGGACCTGGTCGACAGACCGGCTGGCAGAGTCGTTCACCTTCGGCTTCTTCCTGGCGCGCTCGAGGCCTACGAGGCGCTGGTACGAAGGGTGATCATCCCAGCCTGACCACCTGGACGCTGGAGCGAGGACGCTCGCAGGCCTGGCATGATGCCGGCCGGACCAGCCAGACCGCGCTGGGTCAGCCCCCACGAGTGTGCTTACGAGGCGAGCTCCTCGTAGGGGGTGAGGGCGTCGCGGATGTCCAGCCAGTGGTCGGGGCCGGTCAGGGTGCCGTGGCTGGTGTGGATCGTGGCCTGGCCGCCGCCGGGGACCGGCTCGAGGGCGATGACGAGGGTGCCGTCGGCGGAGACGGTGCGGACCCGGTCGGCGGGGCGGACCTTGCGGGTCAGGGCGTCGCCGAGGAGGTCGCAGAACAGCCCGAACGCGTACGGGTCCAGCCAGCCTAGCTGCGACAGGTGGATCCGCCCGCCGGTGAGCAGCCGGTCGCGGGCGGCGGCCAGCTGCGCGGCCTCGGCGTCGGCCTGCGCGCGCAGCAGCGCCTTCTCGGCGCCGCGGTCGATGACTCCGGCGGGTCCGCCGCGGCGGGCGTGCCGCCCGGTCGCCCGCAGCCTGGGCGACAGGCGCAGCGGTGGCGCGTCCAGCCAGCTGGCCTGCGCAGACACCGGCTGGGCGTCGCGGGCGTCCAAGGTGTCGGCGTCGATGCGCAGATGCCTGGCCGGAGCCAGCCCGAACGCGGCCCGCCACAGCCGGTGCGCGTCGGTGTCGGTGTCGGCCTGGGCGAACCAGCAGGCCAGCGCGCGCAGGTCGGCGACCCGGTCGGTGCGCAGCACCCGCCGGTCGTGGATGGCGCGCACGACGTCGAGCAGCGCGGGGATCGCCGAGCGGGCGCGGGCGCGCAGGACCTCGGCCTGTGAGGGCTGCCCGTGCTCGCGCAGGAACCAGGCGCGCAGTCCCGACCAGCGCCGCCGCCAGCGGGCCAGCGCCGCCGCGCGGTCCTCAGGGGTGGGCGACAGCGCGTCGGCGAGGTCCCGCTCGGCGGCCAGCGTCAGCACCGCGTCCAGGTCGCCGCGCTCCACGTCGGCGATCGCGGCGGCGATCTCGCCGGTCCTGATGACGAGCTGGCCGATGAACCGCTCGAGGTAGTCCATCAGGGTGTCTTTGTAGGCCAGGAACGCGTCCAGGTCGACGCCGTGCAGGTCGATCGTGCGCTGCAGGCTGCCCATGAACGTCTGCGCCTGCGCGGCCAGCTCGTCGAAGCGGGCACGCAGGGTGGTCAGGCTGCGGTGGATCTTGCCGGCGTCCGGCGACGGCTGGGCGGCCAGGTCGGCCAGCTCGCGGAGCAGGTCGCGGATGTCGCCGAGCGCGGCGGCCTGCAGCTCGCCGGGCTGGCGCAGAGTGGTGTCGAAGACGGCCAGGGCCCGCTCGGCGGCCTGGCCGGCGGGGGTGAGGTGATAGAGCAGCCGCTCGCGGTTGAAGTCCTCGACGGTGGCGACCTCGGCGGTGTCCAGCTGGGCGGACAGGTTGCCCCACTCGACCAGCTGGGCGAGCGCGGCGTCGACGGCCGGGCGGTCCACCGATCCGGGCAGCGGGGCCTGGGCGAGCGCGGCCAGGACGTCGTCGGGGCGCAGGTTGAACGCGAAGCTCTCCTTGGCCGCGGTGAACGCCCCGGCCACGGCCCGGTACAGCCACGCCTTCTCGACAGTGACGTACGTAAACGTCTTCAACCGTTCCACAGCGCGCAACCCTACGCAAGAATCACAACCCTGTCGAACCCAACCCCGGCAAGTGGCGGTATCGTCCAGCCCTCGCAGCCGGCGTCTGACCCCGGAAGGGAAGGCCGTGACCGATCCGCTCGCCTCCGTGTTCTCCCGCTCGGCCATCATGCGGTTGGCCGACCCGGGATCGTTCTCCAGCGGGCTGGTCGATGCGGCGCAAGGCCGGGTGGAGCGCTTGGCCGCCACAGGCGGCCGGGTGGCGGCGACGGTGCGAGGGTCGAGGCCGTACGCGGTCGCCTTGTGGGTTGATGGCGGCGAGCCCGCGTGGTCGTGCACCTGCCCGGTCGGCATGGACGGCACGTTCTGCAAGCACTGCGTCGCCGTGGCGCTGTCGCGCGACCCCGATCTGCTCGAGCGGGTCTTTGACCCCGAGGACGAGCCGGACGCCGGCATTGAGGCTGGCGACGAGGCGGCGCTGCGGGCCTATGTGCTGAGCCTGGACGCTGGGCGCCTCGCCGAGCTGGTCCTCGAGCAGGCGAGCAGCGACTGGCGGCTGGGAGAGCGGCTTCGAGCCGAGGCCGCGACTGCGGCGGGGTCGGGGCCGGGGTCGGAAATCGACCTCGCGATGTGGCGCCGCCGCCTCGAGTCCGCCTTCGAGGCCGACGGCTTCGTCCCCCACAGAGAGACGGCGGGATGGGCGCGCGACGTCGGTGGCGCCCTCTGCGGGCTCGCCGAGCTGATCGACGTAGGCCACGCCGGCGCGGTCGTCGTGCTGGCCGAGCACGCGCATCGCCTGGCCGACGCGGCGATCCAGTACGTCGACGACTCCGACGGCTGGCTCAGCGGCATCTCAGAGCGGCTCGTCGCGCTGCACCTGCGCGCCTGCGTCAAGGCACGTCCAGACCCGGTGGCGCTGGCCCGGCGGCTCGTCGAGCTGGAGCTGGGCTCCGAGCTGGACACCTTCCACCGGGCAGCCGCCCGCTACGCCGACGTGCTCGGCGACGCCGGGCTCGCCGAGTACCGGCGGCTGGTCAAGCCGCGCTTCGACGGGCTGGCGGACGGTGACGAGCGGTTCTCGACCCACCGCTTCCGGGTGACCAACGCCATGGTGGGGGTGGCCCTGGCCTCCAAGGACCCGGACCAGCTCATCGCGGTCAAGGCCGGTGACCTGCGCGCGCCGGACGATTACGGAGAGGTGGCAGGCGCGCTGATCGAGGCTGGGCGGATGGCTGAGGCCATCGAATGGGTGGAGCGCGGTCTGGCCGCGTTCGGTGACCGCTCGCGGCAGACCCCGCCGCTGCGCGAGCTGCTCGCCGGCCTGCATCACGCCCAAGGCCATGCGGATAGGGCGGTCGAGGTGTTCTGGGCCGGCTTCGAGTCGGCCCCGTCGCTGGACGCCTACCGCCGCCTGCTGAGGGAGGCCGAGACGGCGGGCGACGCCGGCGCGTGGCGCGCGCGGGCGTTGACGCACCTGCGCGGCCGGCTCGATGGCCGTGCCCAGACCTTTGCCGAGATCCTGCTGTATGAGGGCAGCGCCAACGAGGCGTGGCAGGTCGCGTCCGAGCACGGCTGCGACCAGCGGCTGTGGCTGACCCTCGCCCGTGCCCGGGAGCGGGCGCACCCCGAGGACGCCATCCCCGTCTACGCCCGCGAGGCCGACGCCCTGATCGGGACGAAGAAGGCCCGCGGCTACCGCCAGGCCGTCGATCTCATCGCGCGGATCGAGCGGCTGTACGGTGCGCTGGGCCGCCCGGAGGAGTTCGCGTCGTACATCGCCCGTGTCCGCGCTGAGCACGGCCGCAAGAGCAGCCTGATGACGCTGCTGCGCGGAAAGCGCTGGTAGCCGGGCTGAACGGGCGGCTTTCCGTCGGATCTGACGGAAACCTGCGGGTCAGCTCGGGGAGCCGGCGGTTCGACGGCGGCTTTCCGTCGGATCCAGGCTGTTGCAAAATCACGGCGCGTGGCCGCGGGCGCAGCCAACCGTCGAGGCGCCTGTAGGCGCCCCTGGGCCAGCCACACCGCAGTTTTCCTCCGCATCCGCCAGGATTGCCGTAGGTCAGGCTCGCGCGATCAAGCTTGAGGGGCAGCTTTCCTTCGCATCCGGAGGAAAGCTGCATCTCTGGCTCGAGCCCCCGACCGGCGGTCCCGCGAGATTTTGCAACAGCCTGCATCTGACGGAAAACTGCGGGTCGATGCGGCAGCGCTCTCTGCCGGCCCAGCCGGTGGCGGCCGGCGGACGCGTGCAGGTCGGCCGGGATCGATGCGAGCGCCTATCCCCGGGTGACGGCGTTGCGGCGCTGGCGCCGTGCCTTCCACTGCGGGTCCGTCACACGGGTGAACCCGGGGGCGAGGAGTTTCGCGCGGTCGCGCACCGCGCCATCCCTCTCGCGACGCAGGATCAGCCCCTCCATCTGCGGGGCGCCGAAGGCGGAGGGGCCGAACAGATCCGCGAGCCGGTCGAGTGAGCCCAAGACGCCCGTGAACCGCCGAGGCGGCGTCGCGATCCCCGTGGAGGCGAGGACCCGATCACGCTCGTCAGCGCTGGCGAACCCGCGCTTGGGGGACCACAGGTCAAGGCCGACGAGGAGGTCGGGAAGGCGCTCGTAGCGCACCGAGTGGGCGAGCCACAGCCACTCACCGTAGAGCACCCACCCGTCGGTGAGCAGCGGGAGCAGCCGGTCGGCGCGCTGGCTGGCCCAGGCCCGCAGCCGCCCGAGCTGAGCGGCGCGGTCCATCGCGCCGGCGCCCCCACGCCCGGCAACCGCGATCCGCCCGGCCTCGCCCACCCACAGCACGACGTTCGCGCCGTCCAGCTTCTCCTCGACGACCACCTGGCCGGTCAAGAAGCCGCCACAGCGCTCCGCCGGCACGACCAGGTCGTCCCGCTGCGCCCGCGGGGTCGGCACCAGGTGCGGAATCCGCGGGTACGGCGGCGGCTCGGCCGTCATCACGCCCAGCCGATCGTGCGGGCGGCCCCGCCTGAGTGGAGCAGCCGCATCAGCGCCTCGACGAAGCAGCAGTCGCCGCGGATCAGCGACACGTCGACCTCGTCGTTGGCAGGCTTGTCACCCGCTCCAGCAGATGGCCGAGGAACCAGTGGTGGGCGGCCGAGGTGGCGGCGTGACGCCGAGCGATGCCGGCAGACCGCTCGTCCGCTGTCTCTGCACTCGCCCAGAACAGCAGGTCTGGATTCATCATCGTGTCGATGATCGCGCGCCCGGGGTCGACCTGCGAGTCGAGCGGCCCCACTCGTGGACGAGGCGGCCAAAGACGCCCCAAGCCCACGACCGGCTGCGGGATCACCGAACGATCTACAACGCCTTGACAGATTTTGCCAAGGCCCCCCAGAATGGCGTGGAACACCCGCAGTCGAACGCCACCATGCAGCAAAGATTCTCAATCGGATTCACCCTGCAGGCATATTTCTCTGTTGTCTCTGGGAGGTAATGATGACGACACTGCGCTTCTTGCCGGACTGGTCGCAGGAGCAGACCGGCGCCATTCGCGCCGGGGAGCCGCTGCGGATCGAATACGACCCCCAGCGGCTTACGAGCTGCCGGGCGAGCCGCTACGGACAGCCTGCCTGGAGTATCGCCGCCTACCTTCGCTTTCATCCCGGCGGTCAGGAGAAATCCGGAAGTCTGATGTCAGGATCATTGGACGTGGAGGTGCCGCACAGCACCACTCAGGTCGAGATGTGGTTCAACAACACCGACCACACAGGATGCGTCGCCTGGGACAGCCGCCACGGCCAGAACTACTGGTTGGACACTGAATCGTAAAAGAAGCCGGTCCGCGGATCGGCACCCCCAATCGGGGGTAGAGGCATGCCCGCACGATGGAGACGCTCTCGTGCCGAGCCTGTCGGGCGTCGAGCTGGCCACCATCGCCGTGGTCGCGCGAGCGGTGATCGAGGCGTCGCGGTGGGCGCCGCGGCCCGAGGCCGCTTCAGCGCGAACTCAGGCAATAACCGCAGGTAACACGTTTGATGCGATGAGGAAACCTGCGTGGTTGAAGATGGCGGGTGGGCAAGCCCGCCCGTGAGGACCACGAGGAGTCCCGATGATGTCGAGACCGCGTTTCCTGCAGGGCGTCTACGCCTTCGAGGGCCTGGGCCTGGACAAGCCGTTCCTGCTCGATCCCGGTCTGCGCTATGTGGTCCCTACGGGGGTGGAGACCCAGTTGGTCTACTGTCGGGTCGGCAACTCCGCCGATGAGCTGGTCTGTGTGATCGTCATGCGCGACGAGGAGCCGATGCGCTACATCCCCGTCGGCGCCAAGGGCGCCGTCCACGTCGCCCTGCGGGTGGTGGAGGACCTGATGTCTGACACCCGCGTGGAGGTGCACCTCGCCGCCCCTGACGCGGTCAGGGGCGTTGCGGTCATCGACATTGGCATGGTGGAGGTGTGACGGCGATGCGCAGGCTGGTCGTCATCGGCAACGGCATGGCCGGCGCCCGCGCGGTGGAGGAGATCCTGGCCCGCGACAAAGCCCGGCAATTCCAGATCACGATGTTCGGCGACGAGCCCTACGGCAACTACAACCGCATCCTGCTGTCAGAGGTGCTGGCCGGCGCGGCGGACGCCCGCGAGATCTTCCTCAACCCGCTGGCCTGGTATGAGGAGCATGGGATCACGCTGCACGCCGGGGTCCGCGTGACCGAGATCGACCGGTGGGCCAAAAAGATCAGCGCCGACGACGGCGGTGTCACCGGCTACGACAACCTGCTCATCGCCACCGGCAGCCGGCCGTTCATCCCGCCCATCCAAGGACTGACCGACGGCGAGGGCGGCCTGCGACCCGGGGTCTTCGCGTTTCGCACCATCGACGACTGCAACGCCATGACGGCCTACGCGGCCAACTGTAGGAGGGTCGCGGTGATCGGCGGCGGGCTGCTGGGCCTGGAGGCGGCCCGAGGGATGCTCGGCCTGGGCTTGCAGGTCCACGTCGTGCACTCCTCGCCGGTCCTGATGAACCAGCAGCTCGACGCCGAGGCCGGCGCCATCCTCAAGGCCAGCGTCGAGCGGCTGGGCATCCACATCCACCTTCAGCGCAGAACCGTCGCCGTGCACGGTGACCAGCGCGTGTCGGCGCTCGAGTTCACCGACGGCACCACGCTTGAGGCCGACATGGTGATCCTGGCCGCCGGCATCAGACCCGACGTCGACCTGGCCTTTCGGGCCGGGCTGACCGTGGAGCGCGGCATCGTGGTCGACGACCAGATGCGCTCCGTCGACGACCCCGACATCTACGTGGTAGGCGAGTGCGTCCAGCACCGCGACCGGGTCTACGGCCTGGTCGCGCCCCTGTGGGAGCAGGCCGGGGTGCTGGCCGAGCACATCACCGGGCGCGACCGCCACGCCGCCTACCACGGCTCGAAGCTGGTCACCAAGCTGAAGGTGGCCGGCGTCGACCTTGCGGTCATGGGGATCAAAGAGCCCGAGCGTCCCGACGACGAGTTCGTCAAGGTAGCCGAGCCCAAACAGGGCCGATACAAGACCATCGTGGCCCGTGACGGCAAACTCGTCGGGGCCACGCTGCTGGGCGACCTCGGCAAGGTCGCGTTCCTCACCCAGGCGTTCGACCGAGGCACACCGCTGCCCGCCGAGCGCCTGTCGCTGCTGTTCGACCTGGGCGCGCCACCCACGGGCACAAGCGTCGCCCAAATGGCCGACGACATGCAGGTGTGTAACTGCAACGGCGTGAGCAAGGGCGCCATCCGCGCCTGCGTGGCCGCTGGCCGGCGCAGCGTCAAAGGCGTCATGGACGCGACCCGGGCCGGGATGGGCTGCGGCGCGTGCAAGGCCATGGTGGCCGACGTCGTGGAATGGGCAGTCGGTGACGACCTGGAGGAGGACTCCTCGACCCACTGGTACGTGCCAGGCGTGCCACTGGCCAAACCTGAGCTGGTCGCCGCCGTCAAAGCGCGGGGTCTGCGCTCGGTCTCCTCCGTCTTCGCCGCGCTCGCCGGTGGGGTGGAGGACCCTTTGAGCAAGCCGGGGCTGGCCAGCCTGCTCAAGATCGTGTGGGGAGCTGAGTACGAGGACGAGCGCGACGCCCGCTTCATCAACGACCGGGTCCACGCCAACGTGCAGCGGGACGGCACCTTCTCGGTCGTCCCGCGCATCTCTGGGGGCATCACGACGGCCGAGCAGCTGCGGCGGATCGCCGACGTGGCCGACAAGTATCAGGTGCCGATGATCAAGATCACGGGCGGGCAGCGGATCGACCTGCTGGGCATCGCCAAGGACGACCTGCCCCGGGTGTGGGAAGACCTCGGGATGCCCTCAGGCTTCGCGTACGCCAAGACGTTCCGTACGGTCAAGACCTGCGTCGGCACCGACTTCTGCCGCTTTGGCCTGGGCGACTCGACCACGCTCGGGATGGCGATCGAGGACCGTTACAAGGGTTTGGAGAGCCCCGCCAAGATGAAGCTGGCGGTGGCCGGGTGTCCCCGCAACTGCTCTGAGGCGATGGTCAAGGACGTCGGCGTGGTCGCCATCGAGGGCGGGCGCTGGGAGATCTACGTGGGCGGGGCCTGCGGCGCGACCGTCCGCAAAGGCGACGTGCTGGCCACGGTCGACACCCACGACGACGTCCTGCGCCTGACCGGCCGGTTCATGCAGTACTACCGGGAGCACGCCCGATGGCTTGAGCGCACCTACGACTTCGTGCCCCGCATCGGCCTTGAGCGGCTGCGCGCGGTCATCGTAGATGACGCCGAGAGGCTGGCCGCCGGCCTCGACGCGCGCATGCAGGCCTCTGTTGACGCCTACCGCGATCCGTGGCAGACCGAAGCCGCCGCGCCCAAAACCGCCGGCCAGTTCTCATCGGTCTTGGCATGACCGCCGTGGTGTCCGAGGTTGCCTGCCGTCACCACTGCCTGGGGCCGGTGTCGAGGATCCCCGTGGGCGAGGGCCGCCTCTTCGACGTCGCCGGCCGCCGGGTGGCGGTGTTCCGGCTGCGCGACGGTGGGGTGCGGGCCACTGACCCCACCTGTCCGCATCGGGGCGGGCCGCTGGCTGACGGCCTGGTCGGGGGCACGACCGTCGTTTGCCCCCTCCACGGCTGGCGGTTCGACCTGTCGACGGGCTGCCGCATCGGCGAACCTGCCGTGACGGTGGCCACCTACCCGGCCCGCGTCGAGGACGGCCAGATCGTCCTGACCCTCCCCACCAGCCCCACACGCGCCGACTGAGCGTCCCGCCGCTTTTCCTGGTGGGTGGGGGTCGTAGACTGCGCGGGTGAAGGTGTGGATGGATGTCGATGCGGTCGCGAGGGCGGCCGGCCAGCTCGAGGACCTGGCGCGGGAGTATGCGGTCCAGGCGCGGCGCATCGAGGAGGTGCTGGCCGAGGCCGGCAAGACCTCCAGCGCCCCGCGGATCGCCCGGGAGACGGGCAATCTGTTCGTCGAGGTCGCCGGTGACCTGCGCCGGCGCGTCGAGCTGATGCGCGCCGCTGATGGGATGTGCTGGCCGCCGGTGATGATCAGCGCGATCGTCGACCGCCTGCCCGGGTGGACGTGCCTGAGCGCGAGCGTGGCGCAGCGGCAGCTGGACGCCCATCTGCGAGCCGGGTCGGCGCCGGCGGCGATCTACGCCTGGTGGAACAGCCTGTCTGGGGTGGAGCAGGCGGCGCTGCGACGCTCCGACGCGCGGCTGATCGCCAGCCTGGACGGGATCCCTCCGGATGTCCGCGATGAGTTCAACCGTCTCGCGGTGGCTGCCCAGCTCGCCCGGTTGCGCGCTGAGCTGGCCGAGCTGGCCGGCCGGGAGGCCCGCGGCCCGGCGGCCCGCGGCCGGCTTGTGGAGCTGAGGGGGCTGATCGCCAGCCATGAGGCGATGCTGGCCGGCGGCCTCACGGTGCTGGTCTATGACCCGGCCGGCGATGGGCGGGCGGTGGTGGCGCTGGGCGATGTGGCCACGGCCAGCCGTGTCGGGGTGATGGTTCCGGGCATCACCAACCAGCTGGACAACTATTCCGGCATGATCGTCAACGCTCGCCGGGTGTATGCGAGGGCCTCGCGCCTGGGCTCGACGGATCATGCGGTGGTCGCCTGGTTGGGCTATGACACGCCGGAGATGGGCCTGTCCGCGGCGGGAGCGCGTCGGGCGGAGCGGGGGGCGGTGGCGCTGGTGGGGTTCGTGGAGGGGGTGCGGGCGGTCAACAGCCGTCGGGCTGAGGTGGCGGTGTTGGGCCACAGCTATGGGACGCTGGTGACCGCCACGGCGGCCCGGAAGGGGCTGGGCGCTGATCGGGTGGTGTTGGCGGGCAGTCCTGGTGTGGGCGCCGGGCATGTGTCTGAGCTGGGCATGGCGGTGGGTGATGTGTATGTGGTGCGCACCGCTGATGACCCTATCCGTCATGTGTTCAACGCCGATGAGTTTTTGGGTGTGGGCTCGGTTGCGCTGTCGCCGGGCCAGGAGGACGCGCACGGCCCTGATCCGTCCCAGCCGGGGTTCGGCGCTGTCCCGCTGCCCTACGACGACCGCAGCCACGGCCACTCCCAGTACTACAGCGAAGAGAGTCTGTCGCTGGCTAATCACGCGCGGGTCATGCTCGGCAACGAGCCCAGGGCCCAGCCTGAGGTGGCGGGATGAGACAGAAGCGCTGGGTCGGGCTGGCTGCGGCTCTGCTGATGATCGGGTGCGGAGGGGAGTCTTCGATGGATGCTCTGCAGGCCGTGACGCGGATCAAGGAGTTGGTCGACGCGACGGTCGCCGAGGTGGGCGTGGACGTGGAGCTGACCCCCACGAATGAGCGTGCCGGCGGGCCTTGTATGGACAGCGTTGGCGGGTTCACCGAGCAGATGAGCTATGGCTACGGCTTTCGGTTCACGGTGGCCGACGGGCCGACCGGTGAGCGTATGGTGCGGGAGGCGGCCCGCTATTGGAAGCAGCGGGGCTATCAGGTCATCGAGTATCTCGACGATTTCGAGATCCCTGAGATCTTCGTCGATCAGGATGATTTCAATTACAGCTTCACGTTCGCGCGTGAGGCGCTGCTGGTCTCCCTCGGCGGGTCGACGCCGTGTGTGGAGCCGCTGCCCAACGGGGTGGAGAATCCGCTGTTGGATCCGGCGTCAGGGTGACCGCGGGCTCCAGCTCTCCAGCGTGTCGGCTTGGCGTCGCAGGTGGCGTGCCTGGTGGCGCAGCGCGTCGGCCTCGGCGTCGAGCTCTCGCGCGACGTGTGACAGGCCGTCGGCGGCGGCGTGGAGCGGGTTGAGGCGGTCGCGCAGCGCTTGGCGGGTCTGGTCTGCGGCGGCGCCGCCCCACATCGACTCCTCGACCAGGCCGGCGGCGATCGCCGCGCCTGTGGGCAGCCCCAGCGCGCGGCGCCGCAGCTCCTGGGCCCACACGTCCTTGCGCGCCGCCCGCGCCTCAAGCGCGCGTGCTTGCTCATACAGGTCGCCCGGAGTGTCCACGCCCGGGAGAATATGACCCTCAGGGCGTCTTCGGTGGCTTGGGCGCGTCCGAAGCGCCTATCGCCTTGAACCTGGCCGGGAGGTCGGTCCAGGGTCCCGCGGGGCGCATC
Source organism: Egibacteraceae bacterium (assembly GCA_050743205.1). Classification (GTDB taxonomy): domain Bacteria; phylum Actinomycetota; class Nitriliruptoria; order Euzebyales; family Egibacteraceae; genus JBOGED01. Next base: position 19,402 of record JBOGEA010000070.1, read on the forward strand.
CCGCAGTCGTGGCATGTTCCTCCGGCGGCGCTGGGATGCCGTCGGGGGTGTTTTGGCCTGGCACGCTCATGGCGTAGCGTGAGTCCATGAGCGTACCCGCGACCGCATACACGGCATCCACCACTGGCGCAGCCTGCGACCCGCAGCGGCCCTACCGGGACTGCTCGGCGGTGGAGTTGGCGGAATGGATGGAAATTCAGTACGACCGGGACGAAGGCTTCGAGCCTGCAGCGGTCTTTGAGCTTGTCGTCCGCGCCTGTGAGTTGGAGGCTCTTAAGACCGTGTTTGAGAATCGCGGCGCTTGAGTCGCGGGCGAAGCGAAGCGGAGCGCGGTTCAGGCGGCTCGATGCCGCCTGAAC
>JBOGEA010000071.1:0-19749 GCA_050743205.1 Egibacteraceae bacterium
ATTCCGCCGCGATCCAGCACAAGACTGCCGCCAACTCCGCGCGCTGCCGCCCCTCCCGTCCGTGCCTCGTGGGGCTGGGGCGAACCCCGCTTGGTCAGGGGACGGGAGCGGGGGCGGGGGTGGGTTGTTGTGCGGGGGTGGCGGGGGTGTCGCGTTCGCGGCGCTCGCGTTTTTCGTCGTGGGCGAGGAGGGCGACGTGGAGGACGAACAGGCCCAGGATGACCCCGAAGACGACGTAGCTGGGGAACAGCGGGCTGCCCCGGTCGAAGTAGCCGAACAGCAGGACCGGCGCGGCGCCGGCGACCGGGTCGCCGACGCGCGAGCCCGCAGGCGCGACGTTGCCGCCGTCGGCGGCGGGGGGGGCGCCGTCCACTGTGAGCAGGGGCTGGGCGCCGCCCTCGACAGGGGCGAGCTGGTAGGTGGGGACGTAGGGGACGGCCAGGATCGGAAACGCCGGGTCGCCGTCAGAGACCGCGTAGCCGATCCGGTCGGTCAGCGCAGCCCAGGTGGGCCCGACGATGTTGGTGTAGGGGCTGGCATCGCCGAAGCCGGAGAAGAAGTTGCGGACCTCGTTCGAGCCGAGCGCGGCGCGGTCCTGGAAGTCCGCGGGGACCGGCCCGAAGCCCTGAGGATAGTCCGCGACGATGTCGTAGCGCGGGTCGGCGGCGATGGCGCTGTCGGCGGCGAAGGCCTTCCACTGCGGCTCATACTCGTCGATCTGCTGGCCGGGCAGGTTCAGCGGCCCGCCGCCGGGCAGCGTGCCCGGCGCGCCGAACGCCCACATCGACGCGAACACGGTCGTGAAGCCCCACAGCGACACGCCGAGGACGAGGTAGCCGCGGCGGGTGCCGAGGTTGGAGCGCAGCAGCAGGTAGACGCCGCCGACGAAGACGAGGATGCCGACCGGGACGGCGAGTTTGCTGCGTGGGTCGGAGGGCGCGATGTGGCCCTCGGGGACGAGGGCGGCGAGCACGGTCAGCAGGCGCATCGGGGCCGTTCCTCCTTTGTCATGCCTGTGTCGAGGCGGGATCGGGCTGGCCCCGGCCGGGCGTCTGGTACTGGTCCGCCCCTGGAGGCAGCTGGGCGGGCTGCTGGCTCTGCAGGTAGTCGATGACCCGGTTCAGCGCCGCGTCGTCGTAGCGGGCGTCCTCGTAGAGGTAGCCGTTCTGCCACGGCGGCATGATGACCTGGGTGATGCTGATGCCGTTGCGCAGGATGCCGAGCACTCCCGCGCGGTCGTGGCGCTCGAACAGTCCGATGAGCGACGGTCCGACGATGCCTTCCAGGTTCTCCCCGTGGCATTTCGCGCAGTTCTGCTCGAACAGCTGCTGGCCGGTGAGGTTTGCGGCCAGCTGCGGCTCGACGGTCTCGGGCACCTGGCCGGCGAGCACCCAGTCGACCAGGGCGTCGATCTGCACGTCGCTGAGCGGCCCCTGGAAGTCCACGCCCCACGACGGCATCGGGGTGCCCGGCCGGCCGCGGCGGATCGTGGTCCGCACGAGCGTCTCGACGTCGCTGTTGCGCAGGATCTCGCTGCCCTCGTAGCGCGCCGCGAGGTTGGTGAGGTTGGGGACCGGCCACGCGCCGCCGTAGGGCGACGCCGTCGAGCCGCCGGTGCCGTCGGTGCCGTGGCAGCGGGCGCAGTTCTCCGCGAACAGCTCCTCGCCCCGGGCGAAGGATTTGATGAAGTCCTCCTGCTGCTTGCGCTCGATCCGGCCCGGCTCCAGCACGCCGTAAACGGGCAGGAACAGCGCGAAGAACAGAGTGAGCACCAGGCCCCAGAGCATGTAACGCTCAAGAACACTGCCCTCCAACTGCTCGTCGGAGTAGGCGGGGCGCAGCGCCGGCGGGATGTCCTCGCTGGCCCGCCGCCTGCTCGAGGCGTTGGCGATCAGCAGCACGACCGTCGCAAAGGCCGCGACGGCCAGGATGACGATCGCGATCGTAGTCGGTGTCACGTCTGCGGTGCCCTTCAGGTCAGGGGCGTGCCGGTCAGTTGCAGTGGGGGCCGGCCGGGGGCTGCTCCAGCGAGCCGGCCTGGCGCGGCGGCCCAGTGAACAGCCTGGTCGGGGAGGTGTCGACGATGACCTTGCCGTCATGGATGATGACGGGGAAGCGGTCGAGGCAGCGGGGCGCGGGGCCGAACTCGTACTCACCCCAGCGGTTGTACCGCGAGCCGTGGCAGGGGCACTCGAACCACTGTGAGCTGTCGCACCACGGGACCCGGCAGCCCAGGTGGACGCACTTCTGGTACAGCGCCATGAACGGCGCCTCGCCGTTCTGCGTGATCTCCAGGTAATTGTCGTGCACATCGAGCGCCCGGTCGTAGGACACCAGGTACATACGGCTGGCCGGGAACGCGAACTGCCCGTTGCCAGCCGCGACCTGCGCCGCGACCTCCTCGACCGAGCCGACATCGACGATCCCGCCGAACCCGCCCCGCCTCGACGGCCACAGGAAGAACAGCGACGCGCCGGTGAACGAGGCGACCGAGCCGATGATGGCGGTCATGTAGGCGTTGAGCAGGAACTTCCGCCGTGTGGGATGGGGCGGCTTCTTGCGCTGCGGGGCCTTCTTCGGGGCGGGAGCCAGGGGAGCCGGCGCTGAGCCAGACGACGACGGCGCGGTGTCCACAGCCGACGCGGCCATCAGCCGCGCGCCGAGGTCACACCCGGTCGGCAGCGGCTGGCGGATGACCGGGCCGCGGCCGGGGGGGTAGATGACCAGGTTGTTCCGCCAGACCCACCACGCGGTCAGTCCCAGCAGTCCCGCCGCGCTGGCGATGACGAGCAGGAGCACGGACATCGTTGTCTCCAAATCTGGCTAAAGCTCAAAGAAGAGGCCGTCGACCCACGGCCACACCCAGTTCTGGCCCGGGCCGCGGAAGAACGAGCCGCACATCGTGAGAATTCCCGAGCCCAGCAGGAAGAACGTCATGATGAGATAGGCGAACTTCCGGTTCTCGGGCCGCACCGACGGGTTCTTGTCGATGTAGGGGACCATCCCGAGGCCCAAGAGCCCGAAGCCGGGGATCGTCACCCCGGCGATCATCGGGTGGAAGTAGCGCAGCAGCTCCTGCAGGCCCAGGAAGTACCACGGGGCCTTCGACGGGTTCGGCGTCATGTTCGGGTTCGCCAGCTCGCGCAGCGGGAAGGCGGGCAGGCACGACAGGATCGTCGTGACCGCGGTCACCACCAGCACGGCGATCAGCTCGCTGGAGAGCAGGTGTGGCCAGGTGTAGACCTTGTCCTCCTGCTTGCCGCGGATCTGCTGGATGCCGCTGGGCGGGACCATCGCGAGCAGGCGGTGCGTGTGCGCCTGGCCCGCCAGCTTCGTCTCACGCTGGCGGGTCGCCCCGCCGTCGCCCTTGGCCGCGAGCGCCGCGGCGACGCGGGCCTGCCGCTCCTCGGGGGTCAGCACGCCGGGCGCCCCGCCGGCCTTGCGGTCCTTCGTCGCGACGCCGCCTCCGCCGGCCTTCGGGCCGGCACCGCTGGCGGCCGCGGCCGCCGCTCTGGCCTTCTGCTCCGCGGGGTCGCGCGGGCCCAGCGTCTCGCCAGCGGCCACTTTCTGCGCGCGCACCGCGGCGGCCTTGGCCTTCGCGCGGGCGATGCGCTCGCTCTTGCCCTGCGCGATCAGCTCGTCGTAGACCTTCTGGTCCATCTCCACTTGTTCGGACATGAGGTGCTCCTGCGTCTTCTACAGAGGGCCGGAGATGCCGCCGTCCTTGCGGATCCGCCAGAAGTGGACCGCCAGGAACAGCACGAGAATGAACGGGAAGGCCAACACGTGCAGCACGTACCAGCGCAGCAGCGTCTCAGGGCCGACCACAGAGCCGCCGAGCAGCACGAACTGGACCTGCTGCCCGAAGATCGGGGTCCACCCGGCCATGTCGGTGCCGACGGTGACGGCCCAGATGGCCAGCTGGTCCCACGGCAGCAGGTAGCCGGTGAAGGCCAGCAGCAGGGTCAGCAGCAGCAGGATCACGCCGACGACCCAGTTGAACTCGCGCGGCGGCTTGTAGGCGCCGTGGTAGAAGACCCGCCCCATGTGCAGGAACACGGTGAACACCATGAGGTGGGCGCCCCACCGGTGCATGTTCCGCACGAGGTCGCCGAACTGGACCCCCGCGATGATCTGCTGCATGTCGGCGTACGCCAACTCCTGCCCAGCCCCCGCCGCGGGGCGGTAGAAGAACATCAAGAAGATGCCGGTGATGGTGAGCAGGACGAACAGAAAGAAACTCACCCCACCCAGGCAGTAGGTGTAGGTGAGCTTCAGGCCGTGCCGTTTCACCTTCACGGGGTGCAGGTGATAAAGCACGTTGTTCATCGCCGCCAGCGCCCGGTCACGGGACGTGTCGCGATATCCTTTGCGATAGATCGAGCCCGGCCGGAAGATCGACTTCCATACGACGTTGTCCTGAACCTTCTTCTTCAGCTCGTCCGGTTTAGGCGGAGGCTTCAGAATGTTGGGAAGACGGCTCACGGGTCGCGGGTCCTATCTCGTCTCGACCCGCCCGAGCCACAGGGCGTCGGACGGGCAGCGCTCAACACAGATGGCACAGCGTGTGCACTCGTTGTCGTCGATCACGAAAATCGCCTCGGCGGTGTTCGCTAAGGTCATGACCTCGGCGTTCTCGGCGTCCGTCACGATATTGGGCGCCATCATGAAGATGCACTCCCACGGGCAGACGTCCTCGCACGCCCGGCAGAGAATGCACAGCTCAGGCGTCAGCCCGATATGGCGTTTCGGCTTGACGCGCTCCTGCAGCCAGCTGGGATCGACGGACTCAATCCGGTAGTCGTCGTAGATCTCAGGATGGAGGCCTTGGTCGGTGAGTCCCACTGCGATCCCTTACTTGTAGCCGCCTGACTGCGGACGGGCCTGCTCACCCTCCGCCAGCGTGCGCGGATATTTCTTCTGCACGTAGATTCCCACCGCCCCGAAGGCCACCAGCGCCACGACCTGCTCGGCCGCGACGACAGCGTCCCGAACCACCGAATAGAAGTTGGCCGCGACCGTGAAGTCCCCGATCACGATCTGCCCCGGGATCATCTGGTCGCGCAGCAGGTTCTTCGAGCCGTCCACGAAGTACACCCATGCGGACGGCAGAATTCCGAGCGCCCACCAGATCGCAATGAACGACGCCATCGCCCCGCACAGCGCCGAGACCCAGCCGTAGGTGTCGCGCAGCCGGTGCGCGGCGACGAGGAACAGCGCGAACGCCGCCGCGCTGCCCGCCGTGACGGCGACGCCCGCCCAGCCGTTGCCGAACTCCCACAGCGCGCTCAACGCGCCAGGGATGGTCCGGAAGAACTCGACGATCCAGTCCACCTCGCACCTTTCGTCCTGAGCATGCGGACACCGACCTCGGGTCCCCACTGCAGCATCGTGGCTCGGTGGCGGGGCCGTCAGCCGGCCGTCCCAGCGGGGACCAACTGTACCGGCGGCCTGCGCGAACCGCCAGCTACCGCCTCGACGCAGGGTGACGTACAGCGCGTCGTAGGGCCGCGCCGATGGGTGCGCCGATGGGTGCGCTGATGGGTGCGCTGCCCGAACGGGCACTGCCTCTGACAGAGACGTTATCCACAGGTCTGTGGTTGAGGTCCGTGTGTTTCTGCTCGACATGCCCTACCGTGACGCGGACGTCTGAGCTTGCTCGTTCGAGGGCAGCCGTTGACGATGGGGGAATGGACGTGCATGGGCTCTTCGCTCAGCTAGTGGTCCAAGCGGAAAGTTCTCTGGACCGAGGGTGCAGCTGCACCGCGCCTCGCAAGGAGCGCTGAGCGCTGTGTAATGGGTTTACATAAGCGAAGTCGCGACACAGCGAGGCGGGATGCAGATGCAGCCGAATCCATGGAATTTTCCGTGCGGACCACTCTAAGGGGTTGCCGACCGTTCGGCGGCTGCCCACCCGCCCGCCGCTGGATCAGATCGTCATGGTCGCCGGCATCGAGGTGGCCAGGACGACCGGCCGTGACGAGCGAGCGCTCCGCCGGGTATGGCGGGAACGCCACGGCGGCGGCGCGACCCCACTGCTCCTTCTCGACGACGACCCCCGCCGCGAAGGCTGCCTCAGCGTGCTCGGTCCGATCGACGCCAAGGGGCCGCTGCGCTCGATGGATGCGATCGCGCTCCGCGACCTCCTCGTCAAGGTCTCGACCCTTCCGCGGCTCAACGCGGTCCGTGAGGTCGCCGCTGAGCTCGAGCGGCTCGACCAGTCCGCGATCCCCGGGCTGAAGGTCGCGGAGCTGCTCACCACTCACACGCTGAACGTCCGGCTGCGCGACGATCCAGGCCGATGGCCTGCGCTGGAGACCGCAGCCGGCGCTATTCCCGCGACGGCCGACTGGCAGCGGGTCCTCACGGCGCAGGGATACGACTTGGAGCGGCGCCGCGACCGTGGATTCCTGCTCCGCCACCGAGGCGCTCCGGTGGCGGTCGTTCACCCGAAGGGCGACCCGATGGACTTCGGGCGGCTCGACCCCGAGGGCCGCCCCCCCGAGGGTCTGCTGATCAACGACGTCCACGCCGACGGCGCCTCCTACGGGCTGCTTGCCAGTGGCGCTCGGCTGCGGCTCTTCGACGCCGAGCCTGGCCGGGGACCGACGACCGCCCGGTACCTCGAGCTGGACGCTGCCGCGCTCAAGCCATCCGACCGCGCCTTCCTCGGGCTTCTCAGCCCGGCATATCTGGCTGAGGGTGGGTTCCGGCGCCTCGAAGAGGAGACCCGAGCGTTCGGCGCCGCCCTGTGGAGACGCCTCGATGACCGCGTACGGCAGACCGTGCTGCCGACTCTCGGGAAAGCGCTCGGCCGGTGGGCCGGCAGTGATGGTCAGGATCTCACGGACGACGCGGTGCGCGAGGAGTTGCGCCGAGGGGCTCTCACCCTCGTCTTTCGAGCGCTGTTCGTTCTCTACGCCGAGAGCGCCCACTTCCTGCCGGTCGACCACGAGTCGTACCGGCATGCCTCCCTCTCGGCGCTCGCGCAGGAGGCCGCGGATAACGAAACACGCCTTGATCCGCGGTCAACCTGGCTCTGGGACCGCTTCATGGCCCTCGTGAGAGTCATGCGGCACGGCGATACCGCTCGAGGGGTCAGCGCCTACAACGGCGCGCTGTTCTCCAGTGACGGGTTCGAGGGTGCCGCCGTTCTCGAGCGGGCGGAGCTGCCGGATCCCGACTTCGGCCACGTGCTCATCGGACTTGGACGGGACCCCGAGACGGGGACGGGAGTCGACTATTCGACCCTGGAGATCGGACACCTCGGCCACATCTACGAGGGGCTGCTGTCGCTCCAGCTCTCGGTCGCCGACACCGCGCTGCGCTACGACTCCAAGGCCGATCGCTACGTCGCTCCGTCGGATGGGGAGCAGCCCGACGTCGAGGCCGGAGACTTGCTCTGGCAGACCCACCGCGGGGGGCGCAAGACGGCGGGCGCCTACTACACCCGCGCCGAGCTGGTCCGCCACCTCGTAAAGCAGACCGTGGTTCCGGCGTTCGAGCGTCACCTCGACGGTGTGCGCACCATGGCCTCGCACGATCCGTCGGCAGCGGCGAAGGCGCTGTTCGACTTCGCCGTGCTTGACCCCGCCTGCGGCAGCGCGCACTTCCTCGTCCACGTCACGAACGAGCTCGCCGACCTCGTCGTGTCGTTCCTTGCCCAGACCCCCCTGCCCCAGGTTCGTGAGGCCCTGTCGAGGCTGGCGGCCGGGGCCTCTCCCGGGGTCGTGGTCGAGGACGTCGCGCTGCTGCGCCGGCTCGTGCTCAAGCGGTGTGTGCACGGCGTCGACCTCGAGGCCATGGGCGCCGAGATCGCGAAGCTGTCGCTGTGGCTCGCCGCGTTCGTGCCCGGACTGTCGCTCGCCTATCTCGACCGCAACATCCAGGTCGGCAACTCGCTCGTCGGCGTCGCAGATCCGGCAACCATGCGCCCCCGCGGGCATGCGCCAAACCAACGGTTGACCTGGGAGGACCAGCTCGATGAGGCGATCACGGTGGCCGCGGAGGCTGCCGTCCGCGTCGCCGAGAGCGACGACCGGACGCCCGACGAGATCCGGGCGAGCGCCGAGGCCGACGCCGAGGCGCGTAGCGCGACCGAAGGTCTTCAGCGACTGTTCAGCCTGTGGACCGCAGAGCCGTTCGGCCTGGTCGGGGCCAGGCAGGAGGTCGAGCTGCACGGCGCCGAGGTCGTCAGGGGAACGACGAACGGCCTGACCGTCGACGCCGGGCGTTTGGCAGCCGAGCACCGATTCCTGCATTGGCGGCTCGCATTTCCTCAGGTATTCAACCGGCCGAACCCCGGTTTCGACGCGGTGGTCGGCAACCCGCCTTGGGACGAGGTCACAGTCGAGGCCCAGTCTTTCTACGCGCTGCACCGGCCCGGCATCCGGCGCGGCTTATCCGAGGCACAGCGAGACGCGGCCGTTGCGCAGCTCATCGCGGAGCGCCCCGATCTGCCGGAGAAGCTGGCCGCCGAGCAGGAGCACGTCGCCCGGCAGAGGGCCTACCTGTCAGCGGCCGAGTACCCCCCGATGTCCGGGGACCCGGACCTCTCCAAGTATTTCTGCCAGCGATACCGTGCGCTGCTTCGAGACGGTGGGCGCTCGGTGTCGTGCTGCCACGGACGACGTTCGTGAACAAGGGCTCGCGAGACTTCCGCGCCTGGCTGTTCGAGCACACCGCCTGTGAGCGGATCGATTTCCTCATCAACACTGGCCGGTGGGCGTTCGACTCAGAGCCGCGTTACACCGTCGCACTCCTTGCCACGAGGAAGCAAGCGCCCCCCAACGAGCACCGCGTGGAGATCCTCGGTACGGCGACGTCGTTGACGAGCTGGCGAGAACAGGTCCGTGCGCCCGGGCTTGCGCTCGCCCAGCGCGCCTTTGGGCGCGACTGGAGACCCCCCTGCTCCGTTCGCAGGCTGAAGCGGACGTCCTTGAGAAGGTCCGGCAGGGCGGGCCGTTCCCCTGCGGGTCAGGTGGCCGGTGGCGATGCTTCCCGGTTCGAGAACTCGACGAGACGAAAGACCGGGCGTTATGGCGAAACGCGGAGGATGGTTGGCCACTCTGGAAGGGGGAGAGCTTCGGCCAGTACGACCCCCACGGGGGTGGCGCTCGGTGGTGCCCTGACAATGCGGCAGTTCGTAAGAAGGTCGAGAAGCCGCGACCCGACGCAGGGTCTCTGCTCGCGTCCCAACTGCCCGTGATCGTGCGCCTGGAGCGGGTATGTAAAGGGATAGGCCGGGCTAGAGTCGCGTTCACCGACTTGACTCAGAAGGACAACTCACGCACCGTCGTTGCGTGCCTCGTCCCACCACGGACGTTCCTCGTGAACTCAGCGCCCTACCTCGCGTTCGCTTCGGGCGACGAACCCGACCAAGCGGCATGCCTCGGGCTGATGAACAGCCTGCCGTTCGACTGGCAAGCACGGCGGTTCGCGGAGATGCACCTCAACTTCTTCATCCTCGAAGGCCTCATCGTGCCGCATCTCGGCGACGCGGACTACGCCGCGGTTGCCGAGGCGGCGGCGCGGTTGTCCTGCGTTGACGAGCGGTTCGAGGACTTCGCCGCCTCGGTCGGTGTCGCGTTCAGTCCGCTCGATGAGGCGGAGCGGGAGCGGCTGCGCGTCGAGATCGACGCCCGTGTGGCGCGCGCGTGGGGCCTTACCCCGGACGATCTCGCGGTGATCTGCCACGACTTCACGCTGCGCGCCGTGCCCGTCGACTACCGGGAACGGCTGACGCGCCGGCTCACCGAACTGCGATAACGCCCCATGCCGAGACGACCGGACCTGCTGGAGAACCTCAGCGACGAGACCACCCATGCCGCCGCGCTCGCCGTGCTTCTCGTGCTCCATCCCGACCGATGCCCGCTCGCGATCGCCACCGGCTTCGTCAACCTGGGCGGGCTGCATGAGTTCGCCGAACTCATTGCCGATGACCGGCCGGTCCGGCTCCTCATCGGCGCGGCGCCCGCTCCCGGGCTCGGCGAAGACCTGCCGCTGACGCTGTTCGAGCGGGCGCGCCTGCTCTTGTCCCAGGAGCGTGACCTCGCCCGCTTCCCTCCGAGCAGGGCGGCTGCGCGTCTCGCTCGCGTCCACGACTGGCTCGGCCGCCCGAGCGTCGAGGTGCGCCGGTATGTCACCCGGTTCCTCCACGGCAAGGCGTACCTGTTCGGCGACGCCGACGACGCCCGCGTCGCGCTGGTGACGTCCGCCAACCTCACGTCCAAAGGGCTGCGGGAGAACCTCGAACTCGGCCTCGTCCGCTACGACGTTTCGCCAGCGCACCGCGCGATGGACTGGTTCGACAAGCTGTGGGGCCAAGCGGAGAGCTACAAGGCGAGGCTCGCCGACCTGCTGTTCCCCGACCCAGGCTTCGTCGACCCACAAACGATCTACCTGCGCGCGCTGCTCGAGCTCTACGGCGAGGAACTCGACGCATCCGAGCCCGCCAGGCGCGTGTCGCTCGTCGCCCTCGCGCCGTTCCAGCGGGACGGTTACGACCGCGCTCGCCGCATCCTCGCCGCGCATCACGGCGTCATCTATGCCGACGGCGTCGGCACCGGCAAGACTGAGATTGGGCTCGCGTTCATCGAGGACTATGCGATCAGCCGTGGTCAGCACGCCTTGGTCGTTGCTCCTGCCCAACTCCGCGAGATGTGGGAGCAGCGGATCCACCGGGCGCGGCTCCCGGCGCAGGTTGTGACGTTCCAGCAGCTCGCCGCCGATGAGCAGCTCGCGCCTCTGGCCGCGAACCGGAGCCGACATCTGCACACCGACCGTGACAGCTACCGTCTGATCGTGGTCGACGAGGCGCATGCGCTCCGCAATCCGGACACCACCTGGTACCGAGCGATGACCCGTCTCCTGGGCGGCGAACGCAAGGACCTTGTCCTGCTCACAGCCACACCGGTCAACAACGGGCTGTGGGACCTCTATCACCTCATCATGCTGTTCGCCCGCCATGACCGGGCACTGGACGCCCGCGGGATCCCCTCCATCCGTGACGTGTTCCGCCTGGCCGGGGCGAACGAGCGGGACCCCGCGAACCTCGACCCCGACATCCTGTTCCCACTCGCTGACGCTGTCAGCGTACGCCGCGACCGCCGGTTCATCGAGGCGCATTACCCCGCCGCGACCTTCCCCGACGGCACACCTGTGCGGTTCCCTCAGGCGCAGCTTCGTACCGTGCGCTACGACGTCGATCCGGCGCACCTTGACCTCGTGACGACGATCACTCGCCTCATCGCGGGGCTCACGATGGCCCGTTACCGCCCCTCGGCGTACGAGGTCGCGGGCGTGGAGGAGCGGCGGGAGCACGCACTCAGCGGGCTGCTGCAGTCGGGCATCCTCAAACGGTTCGAGTCGTGCTGGGTCGCCTGCCTGAGGACTGTCTCACGGATGGTCACTGCTCATGACGCGTTTCTTGCCGCATGGGATCAGGGAGCTGTGCTGTCGGCTGACGCCCTGGTCCGGGCAGCCCAGGCCGAACTCGACGACGCCGGTATCGCTGGGTGGGTCGTGGACACGCTCGTGGAAGGGGGTGACACGCGACCGATCACCGATTACCGGCCCGAGTTTCGTGACGCGGTGGCGGCGGACCGTGCGCGTTTGACGCAGATCCGTGAGCGGCTCGCTGGACTCGACCCTGCCAGCGATCCGAAGTTGGCTGCGCTGCGGGCCCTGCTCGACCAGATGCCGGCTCAGAAAGTCGCGGTCTTCGCCACCTTCGGCGACACGATCGCCTACCTCGACGAGCATCTCCCGATGATCCGTGACCGGGAGCGGGTCGTGGTGATCGGCGGTGACACAAACCCCGACGAGAGAACCGAGGCGCTGGCCAGGTTTTCCCCACAGACCGTCGTCCGTCCGGGCTACGTCCCACCGGGCGGCGAGGTCGATCTGTTGCTGGCCACCGACGTGCTCTCCGAGGGCCAGAACCTGCAGCAGGCCGCTGCCGTGATCAGCTACGACATGCCCTGGAACCCGCAACGGGTGGTGCAGCGCAACGGACGGGTCATCCGCCTGAAGAGCCCCCATGACCGCGTGTTCCTCTTCACGATGCTGCCCGCTCCGGGTGATCTCGAGGAGATCCTGCGGCTGGAAGGGACACTGCGGCGCAAGATCCTGGCTGCCAGCGTCTATGGCATGGAGTCGGACGTGCTGGAGGGGGTCGAGAGCGCGCTGCGCAGCTACGCCCAGCGGCTCGTCAGCGGTGACGAGACGCTGCTCGACGAGACCGACACACGGCCCGAGGCCGGTTTCGTCGGCGAAGAGCTGCGAGCCCAACTGCTGCGCGCGATGTCCGAGGGCGAGATCGCGCGGCTGCGCGCCTTGCCGTGGGGTGTCGGCGCTGCCTTCCGTCAGAGCGAAGGAGCTTCGCTTGCCGGGCCCCCAGGGTTGTTCTTCGCTTGCCGCACCCGTGCCGGCCAGCGCTACTGGCGCTTCGTGGAGGCTGATGGGACCCTTCTCGATGCCGAGGCAACGATCTTGCGGCGCATCAACCCTGGCTCCGCTCCCGGGGCCGACCTCGAGCCTGGCGCCATCGACCTTGAGCGACTGTGGGCGGTCGCCGCGGCAAGCATCGTCGCGGAGCACAACGCCCGCGCCGACCCTCGGGCGGACCAGGAGCAGATCGGCCCGGCGCAACGGGCCGCGCTCGACATCCTCCGTGATCCCGCGGTCATGCTCCCCGCAAACGCCGCCGAGGCGGAGGAGGCGCTGACGGCCGGGCGTGGCCCTCTCGTCCGTCAGGCGTTGGCGAAGGTCGCCCGCGAGGTTGCCGAGAGATCGCTTTCCCGCGACATGGCCGCCCGGCGGATCGTGGGAATCGTCGAAGACTTCGGGCTCCAGGCCGTTGCCCCGCTGCCTCCGTTGGAGCCCATCACAGAGGAGGACATCGGGGTGGTCTGCTGGCTCGGGGTGCTTCCGCCGCGCTGAGCGACGAAGGGCCGAACCGCGCTTCGCTTCACCCGCGGAACCCGACGAGGCGCGCCCCCTAGCTCAGAGCTGAACTGAGAGGTGGTCGGCGAGGAGGCGGTGGAGGTCGGCGGATGACAGGGGGCCGGTGTGGCGGTAGACGATCGTGCCATTGGCGTCGACCAGCAGGGTGGTGGGCATGCCGAACGCGCCGATCGATCGGGCGAACTCCATCTTGGGGTCGATCACGAGGTCGTAGGTGATGCCGAGCGTCGCGACGAACCGCTGTGCCCGCTGCGGGGTGTCCTGCACATTGACGCCCAGGAAGGCCACCCGGTCCCCGGCCGCGCTGGCGACCTGCTGGAACGCCGGCATCTCCTCCACGCACGGCGGGCACCAGGTGGCCCACAGGTTCACGACCAGCGACCGCCCGCGATAGTCGGCCAGCGCCACGTCCGGCCCACCGCCGAACCCGGCGAGCGTCACCGCCGGCAGCGGCGCCCTGTCGGTGGGCGCCACACGCTCCGTCAGGGGCACCGGCCCCGGCCCCGGCGCCGTGCTGCCCGCTGCCGGCGGCCGGTCGCCGCGGGTGAGCAGGGCCGGGATCGCGAGGCCCGCAAGCACAGCGGCGACCACCGCCACACCGAGCAGCACCGTCGTGCGGGTTCCTCGTCTCATGTCCTCGGGGTAACGCCGCGCGCGACGCCACGGGTTCCTTATGCGTTCGTTGTGTGCTGGATCGCGGCGGTATACCGCCGCGATCCAGCACACAACTTACGTCCCGAGGGCCGCGGCGGTCTCCCGCGCGGCGGTGAGGGTGGCGCCGATGTCGTCGGGTGTGTGGGCGAGGCTGACGAACAGCGCCTCGTAGCCGGATGGGGGCAGGTAGTGGCCGCGGGCGAGCATGCCGTGGAAGAAGCGGGCGTACCGCTGGTGGTCAGCGGCGCGAGCCTCGACGAAGTCGCGCACCGGCTCGCCGGAGAAGAAGACGCCGAAGAGGCTGCGCGCGCGTGGCAGTTGGGCGGGCACGCCGGCCTTGGCGAAGGCTTCGTCCAAGCCCTCGACGAGACGGTCGGCGGTCGCCTCCAGGCGCGCGTAGGCGGTTGCGTCGAGATGCTCCAGCTGGGCCAGCCCCGCGGCCACGGCGACCGGGTTCCCGCTGAGCGTGCCCGCCTGGTAGACCGGCCCCTCCGGGGCCAGGTGCGCCATGACCGAGGCGGTCCCGCCGAACGCCGCCAGGGGGAACCCGCCGCCGAGCACCTTGCCCAGCGTGACGAGATCCGGCGTGATCCCGCTGGTCTCGGCGACGCCGCCGCGGGCCACGCGGAAGCCGGTGAGCACCTCGTCGAACACCAGCAGCGCGCCGAAGCGGCGCGTGATGTCACGCAGGAGCGCCAGGAATCCCGGCTCGGGCGGGACGACGCCCATGTTGGCGGCGACCGGCTCGCAGATCAGCGCGGCGATCCACTCGCCGTGCGCGGCGAAGGCGGCCTCGACGGCGGCCCGGTCGTTCCACCCCACGACCAGGGTGTCCGCGGCCGCCGCGCGAGTGACCCCCGCCGAGTCCGGCGTCCCGAACGTCGCGGCCCCGCTGCCCGCCGCGACGAGCAGGCAGTCCGCGTGCCCGTGGTAGTGGCCGGCGAACTTGACGATCTTGTCGCGGCCGGTCACGCCGCGCGCGAGCCGCAGCGCGCTCATCGTGGCCTCGGTGCCCGAGCTGACCAGGCGGACCCGCCCGACCCCCGGGACCGCGGCGCAGACCGTCTCGGCCAGCTCGACCTCGCCCGGCGTGGGCGCGCCGTAGGTGGATCCCCGGTCCAGCGCGTCGCGCGCGGCCCGGACGATCGCGGGATGGGCGTGGCCGAGGATCAGCGGCCCCCAGCTCATCACGTAATCGACGTAGGAGTTGCCGTCGACGTCGATCAGGTGCGCGCCGTGGGCGCGGGCGATGAACCGGGGTGTTCCCCCGACACCGCGAAACGCCCGGACCGGCGAGTTCACCCCGCCCGGCGTCACGGCCTGGGCGCGGGCGAACAGCTCCTCGGACCGGCTCACCGCTGCGTGACGGGCACGACGTCGAAGTTGCGCTCGTACAGGTCCGCGACGCGGGCCAGCTCGTCGGGCTCCAGGTCACGACAGTCGGAGGCGCCGGCGAACTCGACGAGCTGCTCGACCCCGTAAATGTTCGGCAGTGTCGAGGCGACCCCGGGATCGGCGAGGACCCATCGCAGTGCGGCCTGGCCGAGTGTCATGCCCCGGGTCAAAAAGTCGAGCCGAGCGATCTTCTCCACCCCCTCGATCAGCCAGCTGCGCGGGCGGTGGCGGCGATGGTCGTTCTCAGGGAACACAGTGTCGACGGTGAGGCCGCCCTCCAGCATCCCGGACGAGTGCGGCACCCGCACGATCATCTTCGCGCCGGTCTCGCGCGCGACGCGGAGCAGGTCACGCCCGGGGTCCTGCTCCAGCGCGTTGTAGATCATCTGGACAACCGGCACCCGGCGGGAGCGCAGCGCGTGGACGCCCTCCTCCAACCAGCCGATCTTCGGCCCGAGCGCGATGCCGTACGCGCGGATCTTGCCGGCGGTCCTGGCGTCCTCCAGGAACGCGAACAGCTCGTCGTCGTCGAGGTGCGCCATCCGCGGGTTGTGCAGCTGGTACAGGTCGATCACCTCGACGCCGAGGCGCGACAGGCTGGCGTCCAGCGCCGAGCCGAGGTAGGCGACGTCGGTGCGGTGGGGACGCTCCTGCTGGCCGCGGCGCTGGTGCTCGCCGACGATGTCGTACCCGAACTTCGTGGCGATCACGACCTGGTCCCGCACGTCCGCCAAAGCCTCGCCGAGCACCTCCTCGGCGTACCCCTCCCCGTACGCATCAGCGGTGTCGAAGAACGTGATCCCCGCCTCGAACGCGCGGCGATGCAGGTCAACGGCCTGTTTGCGGCTGTACGCGCCCCACCAGCCAGTGGTGACTGTCCAGTTGCCGAACCCGACCTCGCTGACCTCGATGCCGTCCACCAGCTCCCGATAGCGCATCGCGCCCTCCTTCTTCGGGCGCCGATGGTACTAGGGGCCTGGGTCGCCGGAGTCGCGCTGGGACCGTTTCAGGTGCCAGGACAGCCACGTGTGCGGGATCGCGGCGGCGATCAGCACCACGCCCGCCGCGGTCTGGCCCAGCGCGAGCGCGCCGATCCCGGCCAGGACCGCGCCGGCCACCAGAAGGATGCGCAGGGTGTTGACGGACTCCATGATTCAACCCTAATCAAAAGGCAACAGTTCGGAAACCCCAGCTCGCCACCTCATCCGGTACACCTCACGTACCGAACGAGACAGGAGGTTGTGATGCAGGCGAGCATCTACGGGCGGATCGGCGGCGCCCCTTCGGTTTCGGCGGCGGTCGACCTCTTCTATGAGAAGGTCTGGGCCGACCCTGCCCTCCAAGGCCATTTCGCGGGCATCGACCGAGCCCGCCTCAAATCCCACCAGCGCGCGTTCGTGACCGCCGCGGTGGGTGGGCCCCAGGCCTACAACGGGCGGGAGATGGACAAGGCCCACGCGGGGCTTGGCATCACCGACGGAGCCTTCGACAAGGTGGTCGCGCACCTCGCCGCCTCGCTCACCGAGTTGGGCGTGGACCAGGCATGCGTCGCCGAGATCACGGGCGCGCTCGCGCCGCTGCGGGCCAACATCGTCGAGCCGATACCCGCCGCAGAGACCACCGTGACCGAGGAAGCGCGGGGCCTCTTCTCCCGTATCCTGCGCCGCCCCCGCCTCAAACACCCAGCGTGAGGGGCTAATTCGAGGTGGGGTTGGTGGAGGCGGTCGTGAACAGGCCGCCTTGGCGGTGCAGGACGCTGCGCCACAGGTCGTCGGGCTTGAGGCAGAACGGATCGTCAGGCGCGGCGTCGATCACGAACCACGCGCCTTCGGCGATCTCCGCCTCGAGCTGGCCTGAGCCCCAGCCGGCGTAACCCGCGAACACGCGCAGCCCGTCCAGGTCAGGCGCCACCACCATCGGGTCCGCGTCGAGGTCGACCACGCCAAGGGAGCCGCGGACCGGCTGCCATGCGGACGGCACGGGGACACGGCGCCGTCCGACCGCGATCACGGTGCTCTGCTGAACCGGGCCGCCGAGGAACACGACCCGCGGCTCGCTCACCGCCTCGGACCAGGGGGGCAGCACCTGCTCGACCGCCATCTCGCTCGGCCGGTTGAGCACCACGCCCAGCGCGCCGTGCTCGCCGTGCTCCAGGATCAGCGCCGCGGTGAGGTGGAAGTTGGGATCCAGGAGAAACGCGGTGGCCACCACCAAGCGGCCGGTCAGCGATTGCAGGCCCATCTGTCGCTCAGCCATGCAGGCGCCGCGCCATCCAACCCGCGGCGTAGGTGATGACGAGGTCCGCGCCGGCCCGCCGGATCGACAGGAGCGTCTCCGACATCACGCGGTCGTGGTCCAGCCAGCCGTTGGCCGCCGCGGCGTGGATCATCGCGTACTCGCCGGACACGTGGTAGGCGGCCAGCGGCATCCCGGTCGCCTGCTTCACCCGATACACGACGTCCAGGTAGGGGACAGCGGGCTTGACCATCAGGATGTCAGCGCCCTCAGCCACGTCGGCCAACGCCTCTCGCACCGCCTCGTCGGCGTTGCCCGGGTCCATCTGGTAGGTCGTGCGGTCACCGAAGCTGGGCGCGCACTCGGCGGCGTCGCGGAACGGCCCGTACAGCGCGCTCGCGTACTTGCTGGCGTAGGCCATGATGGCCGCAGTCTCGGAGAGGCCGGCGCTGTCCAGCGCCGCGCGGATGGCCGCCACCTGCCCGTCCATCATCCCCGACGGCGCGACGATGTCAGCGCCGGCCTCAGCCTGGCTGACCGCGGTCCGGGCATACGCGGCGTTCGAGGCGTCGTTGTCGATCGTCCCGTCCGGCCGCACCGGCCCGCAGTGCCCGTGGTCGGTGTAATCGCACAGGCAGATGTCGGCGATCAGGACCACGTCGTCGCCGTGGTCCTGACGCAGCGCCCTGACGGCGCGCTGGACGACGCCCTCGGGGTTCCACGCCTGCGTGCCATGCCCATCTTTGGACGCGGGGATCCCGAACAGCAGGAAGGCGCTCACGCCGGCCGCCCGAAGCTCCTTCGCCTCGACCCGGATGCTGTCCAACGTGTGCTGCATCACCCCAGGCATCGAGTCGACGGCCCGCGGCCCGGCGATGCCCTCCTTCACGAACAGCGGCGCCACGAGCTGCGACGGCGTCAGGGTCGCCTCACGTACCGACGCCCGCAGCGCGGTGGTGCGTCGCAGCCGGCGCGGTCGGGCGATGGGAAAGGGTGCTGGCTCCATTGCCGTCAAGGATAGGCCCGCAGGGCGGGGATGGTCACTCGACGGTGAACTCGGCGATCATGCCCTCAGTCATGTGGCTGGGGTCCGTGGGCTGCGGGTTTTCATCGGTCTCGTCGAGCGGGATCAGGCATACCATCGCATACTCGCCCGGAGCCATGCTCAGGACGATGTAGTCGTCGCTTCCAGGCTCGGCGAATGTCCCCGCGACGTAGGTCACCTGCTGGGACAGCTCTTTCTGCGGCAGTTGGAGAAGCTCCTCGAACGACGCCTCAGACGACGCTTCCTCACTCTTGCGCAGAATCGTCATCTGGTGGGTCTTGCCGTTCTCGCTGGCGTTCGAGAAGTCGAGCGTGACGGGCCCCGCGGTGAACGTGGCGGGCACGCCCTCGAAGGCATAGTCGATCCCGACCACGTCGGCGCCATCCCACGTGCAGTTGGCGACGTCGTACTCGTGCGCCGCATCGACAGCCGCCTGAACCTCAGCGGTCTGGAAGGCGGTCGCGAAGTCGCCCGTCGTCTCGACCTTGGCAAGCGCCGCATTCTGCACCGCGTAAGCCCGCGTCAGCTCTGGAGGCGCGACGGCCAGGAGCTGATCGACGAGCGGTCGCAGTGTGCCGGTCGTGAAGGCCTTGAGCTGCTCAAGACGGCCTTCCTGCGTATCGGCATTGATACTGGGCTGCTCGACCGTTTCGACGGCCACCACAGCGGCGCAGTACTCGACCAGGTCAACCGTGCCCGCCGGCGCCGGCGGCGCCGCGACCCGCGCGCCACCCCCACATGCGATCAGCGTCAGCATCAGCGCCCCAGGCCCTATGACACGAGCAGCGCGCGGCCCAGACATGGCTCGCTCCTTCCCCCAGTGACAGTTTCTGGATTTTAGGACGGCGAGCCAGCGGCCGACCAGCCCGTATGGGCAAGGTCTTCGGGATCCCGGGCAGCCGGGTCTCCGGCGCTGGCCCGGCGCCCGTGCGACCATGGGGATTGGAGCAGGTCGACTGGAGGACTGATCGGATGCTGGACTACGGCCAGATCGAGTGGCTCCCGCTGTGCGCGGGGCTTGCCGTCCTCGGCCTGGTGGGCAGTTGGCGCGCCTGGCGGCGCTGGGGCGTGGCGGCCGGGCTGCGCGGCGCGGCGTGGTCCCTGATCCCACTCGCGGCCTACCTGACCGGGGTCGTTGCGCTGTTCTGGCGAATCGGCGCGGAGGTCAGCCGGTTCGCCGCGCGGTTCGTGCTCTCGCCGACGGTCTGGGCTGGGGTCGTCATGACCGGCCTCGTCGCCGTGCTCTTCGTGACCGCCGGGGTGCTGCGCCGCAGGATCGGCGCCACGCGCCCTGTCGTGGCCTTGCCGGGATCGGGGTCAGGATCCGGATCCGGCAAGGTCGCGGTGCCTGCCCCGCCCGTTGATGACGACCTGGCCGAGATCGAGGCGTTGCTCCGTCGTCGCGGGATCAAGTGACGTGTCTGAGCGTGTTTGAGGACTGTCGTAAGGGCTGT
>JBOGEA010000072.1:0-19626 GCA_050743205.1 Egibacteraceae bacterium
GGGCAGCGCCGCCCTGACCTGGACACCGAGCTGTTGGAGTTCATGGGCCAGCTGCTGGTGCTTGCGCACCCTGCAGAAACCGAGTTCGCGCTGCGGTTCGGGCAGCTAAGCTCGCCGGTGATGGCCAAGGGCGTCGAGGACACCGCGTTCTACCGCTACCACCGCCTGATCTCGCTCAATGAGGTCGGCGGCGATCCCGGCGTGTTCGGCCGGCCGGTCGAGCGGTTCCACGCCGCCTGCGCCAGCACCGCCCGGCGGTGGCCCAAGACGATGCTGACGCTGTCCACACACGACACCAAGCGCAGCGCGGACGTCCGCGCCCGCATCAACCTGCTCTCCGAGATCCCCGAGGCATGGAAAGAGACGGTGCGGCGCTGGGCGATCATCAACGAGCGCCATCGGGCCGACGGCCTCCCCGACCGCAACGCCGAGTACCTGCTGTACCAGACCCTGGTCGGGGCGTGGCCGATCGGCGCCGAGCGGGCGGCGGCGTTCATGGAGAAGGCGGCGAGAGAGGCCAAGGCGCACACGTCGTGGACCGCTCCGGTCCCCGCCTACGACGAGGCGCTGGCGGCCTTCGTGCGCGGCATCCTGAATGACGACGTGTTCATCGCCGACCTGGAGGGGTTCCTCGCGGCGCACAGCCTGGTCGAGCTGGGACGGGTCAACGCGCTGGCGCAGACGGCGCTGCTGCTCACCTGTCCGGGCGTGCCCGACCTGTACCAGGGCAGCGAGCTGTGGGACCTCAGCCTGGTGGATCCGGACAACCGCCGCCCGGTCGACTACGAGCGCCGGCGCCGCCTGCTCGACGAGTTGGAAGACGCTGAGCCCGAGGACGCGCTGCGCCGCGGCGATGAGGGGGCGCCGAAGCTGCTGCTGGTCCACCGGCTGCTCAACCACCGCCGCCGCTGCCCCGACGCCTACTCGAGCAGCGCGTACGAGCCGCTGGTGGTCATCGGCGCGAAGGCGCGCCACGCGGTCGCGTTCGCCCGCGGCGAGCTGGCGGTGGTGGTGCCCCGCCTCGTCGTCGGGTTGGCCGGAGACTGGAGCGACACCATCGTGGTCCTGCCCGAGGGGCAGTGGACGGAGCTGGTCACGGAAACAGTTTTCGACGGCGGCAAGGTCGCGATCGCCGATCTGCTGGTACGGTTCCCGGTGGCCGTGCTTGCAAGGGGAGGCATGTGACGCACGCGTTCCGGGTCTGGGCTCCGAAGCCCGAGTGCGTCGACCTTGTGGCCGGTGGGCAGCGGTTGGAGATGGAGCGCGACGAGCGCGGCTGGTGGACGCGGGTCGTCGAGGGCGCGGGGCCGGGCACCGACTACGCTTTCTGCCTTGACGGCGGTCCGCCCCGGCCCGATCCCCGCTCGGCCTTCCAGCCCGAGGGCGTGCACGGCCCGTCACGGCTTCTTGACCACGCCGCGTTCGCGTGGCGCGACGCCGGCTGGCGGGGAATCGCGCTGCCGGGCGCGGTGCTCTACGAGCTGCACGTCGGCACGTTCACGCCCGCAGGGACGTTCGACGCGGCCATCGAGCGGCTGGGGCACCTCGCCGACCTCGGCGTCGACGCCGTGGAGCTGCTGCCGGTCGCCGAGTTCGGCGGCGGCCGGGGTTGGGGCTATGACGGCGTCGCCCTGTTCGCGCCGCACCACGCCTACGGCGGCCCCGACGGGCTCAAGCGCCTGGTCGACGCGTGCCATGCCGCCGGTCTGGGCGTGGTGATGGACGTCGTGTACAACCACCTGGGCCCCGCCGGCAATTACCTGCCCGAGTTCGGCCCGTACTTCGCCGACCGCCACACCACCAACTGGGGCGACGCGGTCAACGTCGACGGCCCGGGCAGCGCGGAGGTCCGCGCCTTCATCATCGACAACGCGCTGATGTGGCTGCGGGAC
The DNA here is from genome assembly GCA_050743205.1 of Egibacteraceae bacterium. Lineage (GTDB taxonomy): Bacteria > Actinomycetota > Nitriliruptoria > Euzebyales > Egibacteraceae > JBOGED01. The sequence continues at coordinate 1,893 of JBOGEA010000072.1, forward strand.
TACCACTGCGACGGGCTGCGCATCGACGCCGTCCACGCGATCGTCGACGACTCGGCGCTCCACATCCTGGAGCAGCTGGCCGTCGAGGTGGAGGCCTTGGCCGCCCACGTCCGCCGGCCGCTGTTCCTGATCGCCGAGAGCGACCGGAACGACCCCCGGCTCGTCCGCGGTCGCGACGCCGGCGGGTTCGGCCTGGACGCCGCCTGGGCGGACGACTGGCACCACGCGCTGCACGCCGCCCTGACCGGCGAGCGCTCCGGCTACTACGAGGACTTCGGCTCCATCGGCCTGCTGGCCAAAGCGCTGCGCCAGGCGTGGGTCTACGACGGCACCTGGTCACCGCACCGCCAACGCGTCCATGGGCGATCGCCGGCCGGCCTGGCCGGGCACCGCTTCGTCGTGTGCGCGCAGAACCACGACCAGGTCGGCAACCGCGCCGTCGGCGAGCGCCTGGCCGCGCTGACCAGCGAGGGCAGGCTGTGGATCGCCGCCGCCCTGCTGCTCACCGGACCGTTCACCCCGATGCTGTTCCAGGGCGAGGAGTGGGGGGCGGCCACGCCGTTCCAGTACTTCACCGACCATGAGGACCCGCGGCTCGGCCGGGCGGTGCGCGAGGGCCGGCGCCGGGAGTTCACCGCCTTCGGCTGGGATCCCCAGGCGGTGCCCGACCCCCAGGACCTGGCGACGTTCGAGCGGTCGGTCCTGGACTGGTCAGAGCTGGGCAAGAACAGCCACGCCGCCCTGCTCGCCTGGCACCGCGAGCTGATCGCGCTGCGCAGGCGCATCCCGGCGCTGACCGACGGGCGCCTCGACCGCGTCGGCGTGCGCTGCGACGAGGCGGCCGGGTGGCTCGCGGTAGACCGGGGGCCGGTGACCGTGGCGGCCAACCTCGGCAGATACAGGTGCGGCGTGTCGGTCCCCCCGGGAGCCGGGATCGTGGCCGCCTCACACCCAAGCGTGCGTGCAGAGGGCGGCCAGGTCTGGCTGCCGCCCGACACCGTCGCCATCCTGGAGGGCTGATTGCATGGCAGATGCGTGGGGGATCGACGAGCGCTACGACGACGCCTTCGGTCGGCAGCGCTCGGTGTCCACAGAGACAATCGAGGCGCTGCGCGAGGCGATCGGCCGGCCCTCGGGCGAGACGAGCGAGGGGCCCCTGGTCGTGCGCCCCGGCGACGAGATCGAAGTGGGGCAGGCCGAACTCGTGCTGGAGGACGGCAGCGAGCTGGCGGTCGAGGAGGCGCTGCCGCCTGACCTGCCGCTCGGCTACCACACCCTGCGGTCGCGAGACCGCGAGACCGAGCGGCGCCTCATCTGCAGTCCAGGCCGCTGCCACCTGCCACCTGGGTGGCGGGCGTGGGGGTGGGCCGTGCAGCTGTACGCGGCGCGGTCGCGCGAGAGCTGGGGCATGGGCGACCTGGGGGATCTGGGCCGGCTGGCGCGCTGGTCGGCCAGCGAGCTGGGCGCCGGGTTCATCCTGGTCAACCCGTTGCACGCCACGGCGCCGACCATCCCGCAGCAGTCCAGCCCGTATTCTCCCGCCAGCCGCCGGTTCCGTAACCCGCTGTACCTGCGGGTTGAGGACGTGCCGGGAGCGGGCGACGCGGGGGCCGACCTTGAGGCGCTCGCCGCCGCCGGACGGGCGCTCAACGAGCGGCGGCAGATCGACCGCGACGAGGTGTGGCGCCTCAAGCTGGCGGGGTTGGAGGCGATCTGGGGCCGCGGCGTCGAGGACGCTGAGTTCGAGCGGTGGCGCCACGGCCAAGGCGACGCGCTGGCGGAGTTCGCCACCTGGTGCGTCCTCACCGAGCGGCTCGGCGGCGGGTGGCCGAGCTGGCCGTCGCAGTACCGCCGGCCCGAGAACCCCGCCGTGGCCCGGTTCGCCGCGGACCACGCCGATCGCGTCCGCTTCCACACGTGGCTGCAGTGGCTGACCGATCTCCAGCTGGCTGCCACCTCAGACTTCGTGATCCTCCAGGACCTGCCGATCGGCGTCGATGCGCAGGGCGCGGACGGCTGGTCCTGGCAGGACCTCCTGGCCACCGGCGTGACCGTCGGGGCGCCGCCGGACGAGTTCAACATGGCCGGTCAGGACTGGGGCCTGCCCCCGTTCATCCCCTGGCGCCTGCGCGAGGCCGGCTACCAGCCGTTCATCGACACCGTCCGCGCGACCATCTCCGCCGCCGGCGGCCTGCGTGTCGACCATGTGATGGGGCTGTTCCGGCTGTGGTGGATCCCCGCCGGTCTCAGCGGCGCGGACGGCGCGTTCGTCCGTTACCCGGCCGACGACCTGCTCGACATCGTCGCCCTCGAAAGCGCGCGCGCCCAAGCCCCGGTGGTCGGCGAGGATCTGGGCACCGTCGAGGCCGGCGTCCGCGAGACCCTGGCCGAGCGCCGGATGCTGTCGTACCGGCTGCTGTGGTTCGAGCCGAACGACCCGCAGACCTGGCCGGAGCGGTCCATGGCCGCGATCACCACGCACGACCTGCCCACCGTGGCGGGGCTGTGGGGCGGCAGTGACCTCGAAAGCCAGCGCGAGTTCGGCATGGATCCCAACGAGGATGCCACCGCGGCGATCCGCGAGCGGCTCGCCCAATCAGGGGGGGTGGATGAGGACGGCGAGGTCGAGGACGCCGTGCTCGCCGCTCACCGGCTGCTGGCCCGAGCGCCGTCGGTGCTGCTGTCGGCCACGCTGGACGACGCCGTGGCTGAGCCCGAGCGGCCGAACATGCCCGGCACCGACGGCTTGCGCGCCAACTGGTCGCTGGCTCTGCCGGTCCCGCTGGAGGAGCTCGAGGTCCACCCGCTGCCCCGCCAGGTGGCGGGGATCCTGTCCGCCGCCGTGACGGAGCGCCCGGCGGTGCCGATGAGCGGCGGCGTCGAGGTGTGGCCCGGACGCGCTTACCCGCTGGGCGCGACCTACGACGGCGCCGGCACGAACTTCTCGCTGTTCTCCGAGGTCGCCGAGGGCGTCGAGCTGTGCCTGTTCGACGACGACGGCGGCGAGCGGCGTATCGAGCTGGAGGAGGTCGACGCCTTCTGCTGGCACGTCTACCTGCCGACCGTCGCCGCCGGCCAGCGCTATGGCTACCGTGTCCACGGGCCGTGGGCGCCCGGACGGGGCAACTGGTGCAACCCGGCCAAGCTGCTGCTCGACCCCTACGCCAAGGCGATCGAGGGCGAGGCCGACTGGGACCAGGCCTGCTTCGCCTACGACTTCGGCTACGAGCGCTCACACAACGACGACGACAGCGCCGGCCACGTCCCCCGCAGCGTCGTGCACAACCCCTACTTCGACTGGGGCAACGACCGGCCGCTGGCCATCCCCCTGCACGAGTCGATCATCTACGAGGTCCACGTCAAAGGCTTCACCGCGTGCAACCCCGACATCCCCGCGGCGCTGCGGGGCAGCTACGCCGGCCTGGCCCACCCCGTCGCCATCGACTACCTGACCGAGCTGGGCGTCACCGCGGTCGAGCTGCTGCCCGTCCACCAGTTCTGCTACGACGCGCACCTTCTCGAGCGGGGTCTGCGCAACTACTGGGGCTACAACTCCATCGGCTTCTTCGCCCCGCACAACGCCTACGCCAGCACCGGGCAGCGGGGCGAGCAGGTCGCCGAGTTCAAGGCGATGGTGCGGACCCTGCATGATGCCGGGATCGAGGTGATCCTCGACGTCGTCTACAACCACACCGCTGAGGGCAACCACCTCGGGCCGATCCTGTCGTTCAAGGGCATCGACAACGCGGCCTATTACCGGCTGGTCGCCGACGACCGCCGCTACTACTACGACACCACCGGCACCGGCAACAGCCTGCACGTCGGCCATCCCCACACGCTGCAGCTCATCATGGACTCGCTGCGCTACTGGGTGACCGAGATGCACGTCGACGGCTTCCGCTTCGACCTGGCCGCCGCGCTCGCCCGCCAGTTCCACGAGGTCGACCGGCTGGCGGCGTTCTTCGAGCTGGTCCAGCAGGACCCCGTGGTCAGCCAGGTGAAGTTGATCGCCGAGCCGTGGGACGTCGGCGAGGGCGGCTACCACGTCGGCAACTTCCCGCCGCAGTGGTCGGAGTGGAACGGCCGCTACCGCGACACTGTCCGCGACTTCTGGCGTGGCGAGCCGGCCACCGTCGGGGAGTTCGCCTCCCGCCTGACCGGCAGCTCAGACCTGTACCAGACCGACACCCGCCGCCCGGTCGCCAGCATCAACTTCATCACCGCCCACGACGGCTTCACGCTGCGCGACCTGGTCTCCTACAACCACAAGCACAACCAGGCCAACGGCGAGGACAACGGCGACGGCGCTGACGACAACCGGTCGTGGAACTGCGGCGCCGAAGGCGACACTGGCGACGCCGACGTCCTGACCTGCCGCGCTCGCCAGCAGCGCAACTTCCTGGCCACGCTCCTGCTGTCCCAGGGGGTGCCGATGCTGCTCGGCGGTGACGAGCTCGGCCGCACCCAGGGAGGCAACAACAACGCCTACTGCCAGGACAACGAGATCTCCTGGTATGACTGGGCCGGCATCGACCCCGACCTGCTGGCGTTCACCCGCCGCCTCATCGCCCTGCGACGGGCGCATCCGGTGTTCCAGCGGCGCCGCTGGTTCCACGGCCGCCCCCTCCGCGGCACCGTCGACCTGGGCTGGTGCAAACCCGACGGCACCGAGATGAGCGACGAGGACTGGGACACCGCACACGCCCGGTCGATCGGCCTGTTCCTCAACGGCCAGGCCATCACCGCCCCCGACCCCCGCGGACGATCGATCCGCGACGACTCCTTCCTGCTGCTGTTCAACGCCGACAGCGACGCGATCGAGTGGAGGCTGCCCAAACAGTGGGGCGAGGACTGGCAGCTCATCCTCGACACCGCCGCCCCCCACGAGCCCTCCGACCTCGAAGTCGGCACCTCTGTGACCGCCGCCCCCCGCTCAATCCTCATCCTCCGCCGCCCCTGACCCCAAACGGCGATGTGCCGTGCACCAGCAGCTTTCCTCCGCATGTGAAGGAAAGCCGCTGCTCTGCGCCTCTGCGCTGTTGCTCACCTGCAGGTTTCCTGCGGATCCGGAGGAAACCCGCACACGCCAAGGCGGGACCGCTGCCAGCGAGGCAGCGCTGTTGGTGCCGCTATCGAGACACCGTACGTGGTTTCTGGGGCGGTGAGCCGGCTGTGGTCACCGAGTTCGCCTCCCGCCTGAACTTCTCACCACGTGAAATCGATCGGCCTGTTGCCCCTGAATTCTTCGAGACGGCGGGACGTACCCGGGGAAACGTTCTCTGGAAGCCCGTCGAGCGGGAACGTTTTGACCCGGAGGACCTCGAGCCTGCCGCTTCCTCGGGCGGGGGCCGCGTTGACGACGAACACGGCGATGTGGTCACGTTTGGCTTCTTGAACCGAAGCGTAGAGGCCGAGCAGCGTGGGAGGGCCGGGCTGTGCGCTCAAGCCCACTTCTTCGCGCAGCTCCCGCCACAGCGCATCGATGATGGCTTCGCCGCGTTTAACCTTGCCGCCTGGAAGGTACCAGCCGGAGGCATAGGAATGCTGCACGAGGACGACTTCGGCGGTGTCGTGGGTGAGAATCGCCCTGACCCCTAATGTGGTGGGTTTCACGATGCGCCAGTAGCAGGAGCGGAGTGCCTGCGCCAGCGGCATGGCCTGGTGCGGGAGGCTCATTGGCGTGTTCCGATTGCGCTGAGGGGAAATTCATCGGCAAGGCGTTGCGATGAATATGGGCGGCTGCCCAGCTCTGTGTCCAGTACTCACGTGGAAGGCGAAATGGCAGCGTGGAACATCCTCTTTGTGGCCTGTCACGCGTGCGCGCGGACGTGAGAGCAACCAGTGGGCGGACATGAACAGCGTTTTCCATGCGCCAGGGGTGCAGGTCATCCGGTCTACGTGCCGACACAGCTTGCCCATATGACCGGATATCATAGCTTTGAACAAGGTGTCCTCAAAACCGGCGCTGTGCCAGAAGGTCAGGAACCGGCGGACGTGGTCGGTCACGCTACGATGAAATCGGTAAGCTGAGGAACTCGGGTCGATAGAAGGCAGATCACAGATCACATCAGCGATGAGCGTTTTCTCCTCCGGACTGAGCTTGATAGCAGCAATATCGGCTACGAGCGGTCGGAGGGACCGGGCGATGGCTCTTGCGGTGAGTCCGTCCATAAGCACTCCGAGGTTGAGACGCACAGGCAGCTCTTGCACGTAATGGCGGGGCGAGTAGGAGGTCCCACATGGCCTGCGGAAGTTCACACCGTACTGGGCTCGGTAGATGGGCCTGTCAGGAGTCTCATAACGGCGCCGGAACGTTCGATAGCTGGAGGCATGGATGCTGTCGTGCAAGTAGCTTCGGGCCACCTCCAAGGTTCGTATCTCTACATGGGAAATATTGCGGGGGTTGGCCAGGGCGGCGAAGCCGAAGTTATAGATATAGTCGAATCCGCGGGCATGACGTCCGTGGAAGCCGCCAGAATCATCATCGTTACTGCCTGGCGTGCTCACGTAGAACCGCTCTAGTGGTAAAAGCTTGAAGGTGGGGGCGCACGACCTCAAACGCGACTGCGCAGCGGTGATTAAATAGAGAAACAACTGAGAATCAACCAGCTCATGGACGCCCGCCGAGCGGAAGACCGACGACAGGGAGCGGCTGTCAATGGGGCACTGCGGAGCCAGAGGTGACATCCGTAAGGTGTGCAGGTATTCTGCTATAAATTGTACTTCCGCAGCGCTGCCGAGGTAGCGTTCGTTGGCCGGAGTCCCGCCCGGTTGGGGAAGGTGCAGCCCCCGAGGCCCCTCGGGGACGGCGCGTTTCATTGTGTGTCGGCTTGTCTTCGCCGTCGAAAGTGCGATCAGCTCGTGGTACGGCGGCGGCGTTGACGGCTGCGGCGCAGGGTTCGCCGCTCGTCTTCACTCAATCCGCCCCACACGCCGGCGTCTTGGTTGGTCTCCAATGCCGATTCAAGGCACTGCGTGATGACAGGGCAGTCTCGGCAGACCGCTTTGGCGCGTTCGATCTGGTCCAGCGCGGGGCCGGTGGTGCCGATAGGGAAGAACAGCTCAGGATCGGTATCCAGGCAGGCTGCGCGGTTGCGCCACAATGGCAACGGGCTGATGTCTGCCCAAGGATTGGGAGATTCGCTGGGTTGATAAGCCATCCTCGTCACCTCACTGTTGGAGCGATTCGGTCTGTGGGCGTAGCCTTACGCAACCGTCAACCGCGCGCCAGGCCAACCACCGGCCAATCGCGCCAATCACCATCGACAGGGGGAGGATCGGGATGGAGCGCTGGACCCACGAGGAGTTCTGCGAGTTCTATCAAGCTGTGGATGCGCCGCCGCAGGAGCGGTTCGCTGACTGGCTTGAGCTGGGAGTGCGCAGCGTTCGACGATGGCTGACCGAGCCGGACAGCCGTCCGGGCGTCGCGGCGTCATGCCAGCTGGACAAGAAGCTGCGGGAGGCTGCTTTGGACCGCGTACGCTGGCTGCCAGCCGAGCAGGTGAACCGCATGCATCGACGTGACCTTCTGAAGCTGCTGTCCGCCGGGGCTATGGCCTCCGCTGGCGGGATGGGCGTGGCCTGGGGCGCCACTCCCACACGCGTCAGCGCCGCGCTGCTCGACGGGCTGGAGGAGACGACCACGGCGCTGGCCGTCAGGTATGGCGCGGCGCCGCCTCAGGCCCTGCTGGGGGCGGTCATGGGGCATCTGGAGGAGGTCGTAGGGCTGCTCAGGGGCGCGGCGATGCAGCCCTTCCAGCGTGTCGGGCTGGAGTCCGTCGCGGCTGACGTGGCCATCTTCGTGGGCTCGTTGAGCATGCAGGCGGGCAAGTTCGCCCAGGCTGACGCGCATTTCGGGCTGGCGGAGAGGGTCGCGCGTCAGGCCGGCGGCAAGGCGCTGGTGGCGCAGGCGCTCGCGAAGCAGGCGATGCTGCACTACTACGCGCTGCCTCCGGCCCAGGCCAACGACGATCCTCGCCCCAGGGTGGCGCTGTTGACGGAGGCGGAGCGGCTGGCCGCCCGGCACGCCGCGCCGATCGTGGCGATGACGATCAGCGGGTGGCTCGCGGAGGACAAGGCGGCAGTCGGGGATGCCTATGGGGCTGACCAGGCGATCGAGCGCTCGTGGCGGGCGCTTGAGCGGGTGCGGGCGGGCGACGCGGCCAAGGGGTTCTGCTCGGTGAATGGCCAGTACAACGGAGATGGTGAGGGCACGCTCCTTGGCTCTCAGGGCGTAGTGGAGCTGTCGCTTGGACGGGACAGCGCCGTTGACACCCTCAGGGCCTCGCTGAGCCTCAGGCCCAACCCGCGCAGGCACTGTCTCGAAGAGTTGGCCATGGCGCTCATCGCCTGCGGGCAGCCTGAAGAGGCATCTGTCTGCCTGAGGACGGCGCATACGGAGGCCGTGGGCAGGGGCTCCTCCACCGCGCTGCATCATGTGCTGCGCGCCCGCACGTGCATGCCGCCGCAGTGGAGTTCGCTGAGCTGCGTGCGAGCCCTGGACGAGCAGTTGCGGCAGGCCACCTGAGCAGTCTGCGGGAAAGGGGTTTGGTGGGGCACCGCGTGAGCGCAGTGCCCCAGCGCTGCGCTCACGCGGTTCCGCCCTCTGGGTGCAGCCAAAGGCGCGCACTTCGAGGGCGAGGTCCGCGACGGGATTAACGCGAACAGCGCCCAGCTGTATCGCTGTGTCACCGCCCCGCCATATCCACTGCACACAGAGGGGCTTGGGTCTTGACGTCCGTCGCACGCATCCCATCCGTTACCCACACTCGCGGATCTGGACGTACGGAGCGGAACTGACACGTTATTCGCACCCGGGTTCTCAATGGCAGATACGAGGCGCCGACACGACCGCGCTCCGCAGCCCAGCGGTACGTCACGGTACCTGTGGCGAGGAGTGCTCAGGGGCCGTCTTCAGGCGCTGCGGCAGTTGCGCCCTCCAGCGGTCATTGCCCGACTCGTGGACAGCGGTGCTCATCCAGCAGGGCGGTGGTCAGGTCTGGCGGCGCCTGCAACCGCAGGTCTGGGGGCTGACGCTGGATGCTGATCGTGTCGCCGGGTCTGAGGTGGAGGAGCTGGGCGGCGCTGCCCTGGTTCACCGCGACCTGCGCCCGGCCGAACGCGTCGGGCAACACCCCGAGCCCGGTGATCTCGGCGAACGTCTCGCAACGAGTGGCGGGCTGGCCGTTGACGGTCAACCGCTGACCCAGCCGCAGGCCGGCCATGTCGAGGTCCGCCGGGCTGGCGGCCAGCTGGAGGTTGCCGAAGCGGTCGGCGAGCAGGATCTCGGCGTCGAGGCGGCCTGCGCTGAGACGGGGGCCGGGCAGATCCAAGCGGACCATCGCATCGACCGCCAGGGCCGGCCCGAGCTGGTCGGGCGGGACGCTGCCGGCCAGCCGGGCCGCCGCTGGCGCGAACACATCCCGGCCGTCGAACGTTCGCGACGGGCCGGGAGCGCGGGCGGCGATCTCCCACGCGCCGGTCGCCCCACCGAGCCGAGCCGCCGCAGGCCACAGCAGCCCGTTGTCGGGACCGACGAGCAGCGACTCACCGGCCCGCACGACCACCGGCCGGCGGCTCGTGCCCACGCCGGGGTCGACGACCGCCAGGTGAACCGCTGGCGGCAGGCACCCTACGCAGTCGGCCAGCACGACCGCCCCGTGCCGCACGTCCTGCGCTTCGATCCCGTGCGTGAGGTCGACGACTCGCGCGCCGGGCGCCCCAGCGGCAAGGACCGCGTGGCAGAGCCCGACGAACGGATCGTCGAGCCCGTAGTCGGTCAGAAACGTCACGAGCGCGTATCGCCTCATATCCGGCTCGGCTCCTCACTCGGCTGCTGAGTCGGTCCACGGAGCCGTTTTATCATCGGCGTCGGGGTTGTGTTCGTGCTGGTCGGGGCGCTGGTGATGACGGGGGCGCTGTCGTGGTCCGGATTCCCGGCGACATCCGCATTCAGGGCGAGCGCACACGCGTGCTCATCCCGATCACGTCGATGACCATCGTGTCGATCGTGCGCTGCCGGCGCTGTTCCACCGTAGGCGAGGCGGCAGCAGGAGGCTGCGGGGGATCTGCGCAGCCGGCGGTCGGAGCACCGAGTGCGACGAGGACTGGGACACCGCACACGCCCGGTCCATCGGCCTATTCCTCAACGGCCAGGCCATCACCGCCCCCGACCCCCGCGGCAGGCCGATCCGCGACGACTCCTTCCTGCTGTTCAACGCCGAGGCCGAGCCGATCGAGTGGAGGCTGTCCAAACAGTGGGGCGAATCCCGTCAGCCCGTCCTCGACACCGCCGCCACCCACGAGCCCACCGACTTCGAGGGCTTGGGCCAAACCGGCGGTGGCGGACTCGGGCTCGGGGTCGGGGTCGAGCAGGGTCTCCTTCACGCCGTGCAGCGGCAGCTCGCTCATCGGCCCAGCAGGTAGGCGACCGGGACGGCGAAGCCGGGCAGGAGCGGAGAGGTCAGGATGTCGCCGCGCTTGAGGATGATCGGGTTCCCGTAGGCGCCGTTGTGCAGGCGGTAGACGCGGATGGTGTCGTTGTCGAGGTCGGCATACCAGTACTCGGGGATGCCAAAGCGTTCGTAGAGGGCGAGTTTGCGGACGAGGTCGGTGCGGCGGGTAGAGGGGGAGGAGACCTCGACGACGATGTCGACGACGACGTCCTGGTGTGGGGCTGTGGGTGATGGGCTCACGACGAGTTCTCCGTCGATGAGTTCGCGGCGGAGCAGGTCGTCGGGGAACGCCGTGAGGTCGTCGTAGGTGAGGCCGGTGAGGTGCGCTTGAGACGGCACGGCATTCTTTCTTACGGCCAGAGCAGCTTGTCGACCGGGACGGCGAAGCCGGGCAGGAGCGGGGAGGTGAGGGTGTCGCCGGGCTTGAGGATGATCGGGTTCCCGTAGGCGCCGTTGTTCAGGCGGTAGACGCGGACAGTGTCGGTCTTGAGGTCGGCATACCAGTATTCGGGGACGCCGTAGCGCTCGTAGAGGGCGAGTTTGCGGACGAGGTCGGTGCGACGGGTGGAGGGGGAGGAGATCTCGATGACGATGTCGGGCGCGCCGCGCAGGCAGTTCTCTTCGATGCGGTGCAGGTGCTCTGGCAGGATGTAGAGCACGTCGGGCTGGACGACGCTGTCGTGGTCGAAGTAGACGTCGAACGGCGCGGACAGAACCCTTCCCCCGTGCTCCTCCGCGTAGAGACCCAGCCGGATCGTGAATACGACGACAACCGCTTGGTGTCGGAATTGGGGTGACGGGCTCACGATGAGTTCTCCGCCGATGAGTTCTCTGCGGAGCCGGTCGTCGGGGAAGGCCGCGAGGTCGTCGTAGGTGAGGCCGGTGGCGTGAGTTTGGGATGACATCGGTGTTCCTCCCTGTTCATGCCCAGACGGTAACCGGGATCCAGCGTATTGTCATGGCCCGAGGCGGCGCGCCTGTGGATAACCCAACGCCTGCGGCTTCGAACGGGCTGCGGGTAGCGGTCGGCCGCGTTGCGCTCTGCGGTCGCGGCGGTGGCGGGCTCATCGGCTCAGCAGGTACTCGACCGGGACCGGCGAGGTCGTCGTATGTGAGGCCGGTGAGGTGCGAATGGGACGGCACGGGCGTTGCCTCCACTACGGCCAGAGCAGTTCGTCGATGGGGACGGCGAAGCCGGGCAGGAGTGGAGAGGTCAGGGTGTCGCCGGGCTTGAGGATGATCGGGTTCCCGTAGGCGCCGTTGTGCAGGCGGTAGACGCGGACGGCGTCGTTGTTCAGGTCGAAATACCAGTATTCGGGGACGCCGAAGCGCTCGTAGAGGGCGAGTTTGCGGACGAGGTCGGTGCGGCGGGTGGAGGGGGAGGAGATCTCGACGACGATGTCGGGCGCGCCGCGGAGGCAGTTCTTTTCGATCCGGTGCAGGTGCTCTGGAAGGATGTAGAGCACGTCGGGCTCGACAACGTTGCCTTCGTCGAAGTGGACGTCAGTTGGCGCGAAGAAGATCTCTCCCCCATGCTTCTTACTGTAGAGCCACAAGCGCCCACCAAGCTCCCTGCTCACCCGCTGGTGTCGGGTTTGGGGTGCGGGGCTCACGATGAGTTCGCCGCCGATGAGCTCGCGGCGGAGCCGGTCGTCGGGGAAGGCCGCGAGGTCGTCGTAGGTGAGGCCGGTGGCGTGAGTTTGGGATGACATCGGTGTTCCTCCCTGTTCATGCCCAGACGGTAACCGGGATCCAGCGTATTGTCATGGCCCGAGGCACAGCGCCTGTGGATAACAGCTTACGGGACTTGACGGGCCTCGAACGGGTTGTGGCGTGTGGAGCTTCTCCCCGCCATCCGCTCGGGCTGGAGGTTGGCGGAGCGGGATCAGCGCAGCGCCCGTGCGGGGCCGCGAGGCGCAGGCCCGACCAGGCGCTGGCGATCGCGCAGACCTTGTGGTCGGCGAACCCGGTCGGCAGCGCGACCTTGAGCACGCGGATCGTGCCTTCTGAGAGGTCGGTGGCCACCGCCGACGGCCGCTGTGGCCAGGCGATCCACAGCCTGCCTGCCGGCTCGGGCCGCCTGCGCAGCGCGGCGCCGCTACCACCGGGAGCGTTCGGTGAAGAACGCGACAACGACGTCGAAGCCGCCGCTGGGGCGCGAACCTGTCCGGCGCCCCGAATCAGCCCCATCCGCGCCCCGGGCTTGATCCCAAGCTCGCGCGCTCGTGGGTGCATCCTCAGTCGAGGTCGTAGGTGGCGGGGGGCGCGTTCGGATGGGCGCCGTCACCAGGGGGCAGGTCGGGGCAGCTCCGCACGTACAGCCGGTCGGCACCGACGAACTCGTCCCACTCGTCTCGGGTCAGGTTGCGGTTGGCCAGCAAGCAGGCATGCCGGACCCACCCCTCGATCGTGACCGGCCACAGCCGCACCGTCCGGTCCTGGCTAGCTGTGGCGAGCGCGTTGCCGTCGGGGCTGAACGCCACGCCGGTGACCGCGCTGGTGTGCGCGGTGATGGTTTGGCCGATCGGGTCGCCGGTGGTGGCGTCCCAGAGGCGTGCGGTCTGATCGGCGCTGGCGGTGGCGAGGGTGTTGCCGTCCGGGCTGAACACCACCTCGTTCACCCTTTCGGTGTGGCCGGTGAGAGGTTGGCCGATGGGCTTGCCGGTAGCGGCATCCCATACTCGCACCGTCTGCTTCTCCTGGTCGTCGTTGGCGGCGATCATCGTGCCGTCTGGGCTGAACGCCGCCCACTCGACTCCTCCGGGGAGGGGGAGCGGCTCGCCGAGGGATTGCCGGTGGCGGCGTCCCACCGTCGCACCGTCTTGTCCCAGCTAGCGGTGGCGAGGGTGGTGCCGTCAGGGCTGAACGCCACCCCCAGGACTGAATTGATGTGGCCGGTCAGCACAGCGCGGCTGGGTGGGGGTGCCAGGAGTCCTTGCAGGAGGCTGTCGCGCGCCTTGGCCTGAGTCTCGTCGGTTGGGGCCAGGCGCAGGCTCTCAAGGCTCAACAGCAGGGACAACGGCCGTTGGCCGAGGTTCGCTGTTGCTTGGGCGGCTAGCTGGCGGACTGTTGCCAGGGTCCCTCGCTGCTGGGCGGTCTGCTGTGACCGCACGGCTACCACGCTGGCCGTCCCGGTCAGGACCAGCAACACGGCGAGGGCTCCGGCCAGGGCGCGCAGGCGGCGGTTGCGCTGGCGTGTTGCCGCCAGCTCGTCGCGCTCCCGCTCAGTGCTGGCCACCAGAAACTCGCGTTCCAGGTCGTTCAATCGCTCCTCGTGACCTGCGGCCCACTCGCGGGCGGCGACCAGCCGGCCGCCCCGGTAGAGCGCGCCGGGGTCGCGGCCCAGCGCGTGCCACTCGGCAGCCGCCTCGGTCAGGCGGCGGTGGATGCGCAGGCCCTCACGATCCTCGGTCAGCCACCCGCGCAGGGTGGGCCACTCGCGGATCAGCGCCTCGTGCGCGACCTCGACGCTGTTCTCGTCGAGTGTGATCAGCCGGGCCTCAGTCAACCGGTCGAGCACAAACTGCGCGGCCTCGGGGTCACGGCCGGTGACCAGCTCGGCCCACTGCGCGCGCCGGCGGGTGTCGGCGGTGCCCTCGCCGAGGGCCGTCAGCCGCAGGAACACGTCCTTCGCGATGGCCTGTTGGGCCGGGTTCAGCCGGTCATACACAGTCTGGGCGGTCTGGCCGATCGCCTTGCGCACCCCGCCCGCATCTCGGTAGCCGTCCATCGTGAGGGTGCCGTCGCCCCGGCGCTGCCAGGTCGCGAACAGCGCGTGGGACAGCAACGGCAGCGACCCGGGCTCCTCGCCGAGGTCGGCCAGCACGGTCTCGACCAGGCCCGGCTCCAGCGCCAGCCCGGCACGAGCCGCCGGGGCGGTGATCGCGCAGCGCAGCTCGGGGCCGGTCATCGGACCGACTACCACCTGGTGGTCCTGGACGACCGTGACCAGCTCGGGGTACTCCACGCAGCGGCTGTAGAAATCGGCGCGGATCCCGAGCACCACGATTGCCTGGCCGTCAGCCTCGCCGGCCAGGCTGACCAGGGCTTGGATGAACGCTCGCCGCTCGGCCTCGTCGCGGCACAGCGTGAAGGTCTCCTCGAACTGGTCGATGAGCAGCAGCAGCCGCGCCCCGTCAGGCGCGTTGACCAGCGCCTGGCGGACCGCGAGCCGCAGCCGGACCGGCTTGGCCTCCAAGTCGTCAAGCAGCTGCCCGGCGGCCACCCTTGCACTGGGCGCCGAGCCGCGCGGCCAGCTCCTCCAGCGGGTGCGCGCCCGGGGTCAGCACGATCGTGGTCCACACGTCCGCTCCGGGCAGCGCGCCGTCCCGAACAGCCGGCAGCAGCCCCGCGCGCAGGGCCGACGACTTGCCGCTGCCCGACGGGCCGACCACCGCCAGCAGCGGCGCCTCGGACAGCCGGACGATCAGCTCGGCGACCAGCCGCTCGCGCCCGAAGAACCACTCGGCGTCCTCGGCCTGGAACGGGGCCAACCCCATGTACGGGCACCGCTCGCCGTCCGCAACGGACCCGTCAGACGGGCCCGGCGCCGGTGCCGTGAGCGCCTCGAGGCGCCGCAGGGCCAGGTTGAGCTTGACCCGGAACTCGTGCAGCAGATCGGTGTGGTGCCGCTGCTCGGCGCCCTGGCGGGCCTGCTCACGCTCGATCGCGTCCAGGGTGCGGCGAGCCTCGTCCAGCATCCACCGGAACTCGGCGAATTCGCCGCCGAGCTCGGTGAACGCGTCGGTGAGCGCGAGTTGGACATCGGCGGAGGCCGCCTCCAGCGCGGTCTGCACGCCGTGCACCCGCTCGAGCAGCGCAGCAGCGTCGGCGCGCACCAGGGCGGCGCGCTCGTCCTGGGCTTGCAGGCAGGCGAGCAGCTCCTGCTCCAGGGCCTGCTGCAGCTGTTCTGGCGATCTCGGCGCGCCGTCTTGGCGGCGCAGCCGGTCGATCGCCTCCTTGATGAATCACCGATGTAGCCGCCGCCCACCGAGCCGAGCAGCGCCACGGCCGCCGTCACCGACTCGGGGACCTTGATCAACGGCCACACCACGGGCATACACGCGGCGGCCACCAGCGCCGCGACCATGCCCGCTGGCGTTGCGTCCCTCAGCCGCGCTCCGTGACGCGCCACCGTCGCGCGGATCGAGCTGCGCTCCCGGTCCTGCTCGGCAAGCGCCTGCGTCACGTCCCTGGCCATCCCCTCATCTCGGCCGAATACGCCTTGCCAGGGTAACGCCACCTCGCCGGTATTCGCCAGAATCCACGGTTAGACTAGGTCGAGTTAGTCTAACTGGAGTGGGAGTGGGCTGACCTGCTCGGTTTCGAGACCAGGAAGGGGCTCTAAGGGCCTGGGCACAAATAACTTGATGCTTTCATCCGGATTTGACCTGGTCAGCGAGTCACGCGACCGTAACTTCCGCCACGTTATTCATGCCCAGGTCCTAAGGGCGGCGGCGGCAGGGCAAGAGCTTTCTGCTGCGGCGGCTGGTGTCGGCGGCGGGCGGGCTGTATCACCAGGCGCTGGAGGAGGAGCGCGCGCAGGCGCTCGACCGTTTCGCCGTCGACTGGGCAACGGCGTTGGGCATCAGCGGGCGGCTGCGCTTCGGCGACTGGCTCGAGGCCTTGGCCGCGCCGCTGGCGTCGCCGCTGCCCGATGGGAGGCCGCAGGTCGTGGTGCTGGACGAGATGCCGTACCTGCTGCGGCACTCACCAGAGCTGCCCTCCGCGCTCCAGCGGCTGTATGACGACAGCCGCAACCGCCCCGACGCGCCTGGGGTCCGGCTGATCGTGTGCGGATCAGCGCTGTCGGTCATGACCGAGCTGCTGTCCGGCACGAAGGCGCTGCGCGGACGCGCGACGCTGGACCTGCTGCTGCGGCCCTTCGACTACCGCCAGGCCGCGAGGTTCTGGGGGATCGGCGATCCGGAGACCGCGCTGCTCGTCCACGCCGTCGTGGGCGGCACCCCCGGCTACCGGGACCTGCTCGGCAGCGCGCCGCGTGGCGCCGACGAGTTCGCGGAGTGGCTGGCCCAGGGCGTGCTCAACCCCTCCCACGCGCTGTTCAGAGAGGCCGACTACCTGCTGACCGAGGACCCGAGGCTGACGGATCGCGCGCTCTACCACTCGGTGCTGACCGCGGTCAGCCAGGGCAGCACCCGGGCGGCCCAGATCGGGGGCGTCGTCGGACGCGACGCGCGGGCGCTCGCCCATCCCCTGCACGTGCTGGAGACCGCCGGCCTGCTCCGCCGCGATGACGACATGCTGCTCCAGCGCCGGCCGTCTCTGTCGGTCGCCGACCCGATCGTGCGGTTCGCGCATCTCATCATCCGCCCGCGGCTGGCGGCGTTCGAGGACCGGCGGACCGGCCAGGCGTGGGCGGCGGCGCGGCCAACGTTCGCGGCGGGCGTCCTGGGCCCCCACTTCGAGCATCTCGCCCGCGAGTGGACCGCCCGGGTTCGCCAGCGGCCAGACCCTCGGCGGCGAGGTCGGCGAGGTCGGCCGGACCGTGGTCAACGACCGCGCGGGACGCGCCCAGCACGAGGTCGACGTCGTCGCGCTCGCCGCCGGCCAGCGCCGCCAGGGGACCGACCCGACCGTGCGGGCGCTGGGCGAGGCGAAGGCGTCCGACCGTCCCCGCACGGTCGCCGATCTGGAGCGCCTCGATCACGTCCGGGGGCTGCTGACGGCGCGCGGCGTCGACGCGGGCGGCGCTCGGCTGCTGCTGTTCGGGCGGCGCGGGTTCGACCGGAGGCTGCGCGACGCCGCCCGCCAGCGGCCCGACGTCGCGCTCGTCGATCTCGACCGGCTCTACCGGGGCGGCTGAGGTGTGCTATCGGCGGACGCCGAGGGCGTTGGCGGGGTCGAGTTGGAGCTGGAAGGCGCGGCAGCGGTCGGCCTCGTCGTGCTCGTCGATGGCGACAGCGGCGCGCATGAGGGCGTGGACGCCGCGGAGGAACCCGCGGTTGGGCTCATGGGACCAGGGCACGGGGCCGTTGCCGCCCCAGCCGGCTCTGCGGATGCGGTCCAGGCCCCGGTGTTAGCCGGTCCGGGCGAACGCGTAGGCCGCGACCGGGTCGCCGGCGTCCAGTGCCCGCTCGGCCAGGCGCGCCCACCCGTCGAGGAACGCCGGGTGCGCGGCGACGACCGCTCGCAGCCCGGTGCGGCGGGTGGAGAGGGAGGAGATCGGCCTAACTAAGACCGTGTTTGAGAATCGCGGAGCTTGAGTCGCGGGCGAAGCGGAGCGGAGCGCGGTTCAGGCGGCTCGATGCCGCCTGAAC
>JBOGEA010000073.1:0-19571 GCA_050743205.1 Egibacteraceae bacterium
ACGGAAAGCTGTGGTCGAACCGCCGCCTCACCGGCTTGACCCGTGGGTTTCCGTCGGATCCGACGGGAAGCTGTGGTCGAACCGCCGCCTCGCCGAGCAGACCCGTGGGTTTCCGTCGGATCCGACGGGAAGCTGTGGTCGAACCGCCGCCTCGCCGAGCAGACCTGCGGGTTTCCGTCAGATTCGGCGGAAAGCTGCCCGTCTGTCCGGCTATCGGAGCGCGGCTGCCGCCGACCCGACCGGTCATACCAGGCCAATTTGCAACAGCCTCCATCTCGGCCGGGCTCTGCGCGGTGCAGGGGCCGTGCTCCCCTCACGGGCGTGGCCGGGTTGTCACCGCTGCGGTGTGGCGGGCGAGGACCCAGGTCATCTTGGCCGCAGTCTTGACGGTGGGCCAGGGCCGGCCGGTGACCTTGGATACGCCGGCCCGCCGCCGGTAGGCCACCGGCACCTCTGCGACGCGGAGCCCGGCGCGGCCCGCCCGCAGCACCATCTCCAGCGGCCAGCCGTACGTGCGGTCCCGCATTCCCAGACCCAGCAGCGCGTCCCGGCGCACGGCGCGGAACGGGCTGATGTCGGTGATGCGCACCCCGGCCAGCCACCCGCACAGCCGAGCGAGCACGGCGTTGGCGAGCGCGACGTGCCATGGCATCGCCTGAGGCTGGCGGCGGTGGGGGACCCGCGCCCCGAGCACGAGGTCGGCCTCCCCGCGCAGGACCGGACCGGCCACCGCATCCAGGTCTCGCCAATCCAGGGTCGCGTCGGCGTCCATGTACACCACGACCTCAGCGCCCTCCGCCGCGTGCAGCCCACGCCAGCACGCCCAGCCGAACCCACGCTTGGGCTCCCGCACGACGTCGACCCCGAGCCGGCGGGCGACCTGGTCGGTCCCGTCGATCGAGCCGTTGTCGACCACGAGCACGCGCACGCCGTCTGGCAGGCCGGCGAGCGCGGCCGGGAGCGCATCGGCCTCGTTCAGGGCCGGCATGACCACGCACAGGCGAGCCGTGATGTCCGTAGGCGGCTTCACGCATCAATGACTACACGCTGCTCACGCGCCGCCCCGCCGACCGCCTGCTTGTTCGGCGGTTCGTAAGAACCCCCGCCGGTTGACGGCCAGGTGGGCGGCGGCGGCGAAGAGGGCCTCGGCCGCCAGTTCCGCCAGGCGGGTGGCGGCCACCAGCACCAGGGCGGCGGTGGGGCCGGTTGCTGGGGCTGCGGCCAGGGCGGTCGCGCCTTCCCGGGGGCCCAGGCCGCCGGGGGCGAAGACCGCGAGCCAGCCGACCAGTTGGCCAAGGGCCAGGGCGCCGGCGGCGCGCAGTCCCTCACCCGGCAGCGTGCCACCCACCGCGGCGAACAGGGCGAGGAACGCGCTGACGCGCAGGACGCTGTTCAGCAGGTAAAGGCCCGTGATGCGCGCCGCCGCGGCTCGCCCGAGCTGTGGCTGGCCGGTCGTTGGGGCGGCGCGGGGGAGCTGTTCGAGCTGTGGCTGGCCGGTCGTTGGGGCGGCGCGGGGGAGCTGTTCGAGCTGTGGCTGGCCGGTCGTTGGGGTGGCGCGGCGGAGCTGTTCGAGCTGTGGCTGGCCGGTCGTTGGGGCGGCGCGGCGGAGCCGTCCGAGCACCGCCGCCGCCAACCGCGGTGGCAGGTCGGGGCGGGCGAGCCCGACGAGCAGCACGGCCACCGGCAGCGCAGCCGCCCACGCGAGCCACGCGAGACCCGCCGCGCCCGGCAGCCACCAGGGCGCGGTTGCCAGCGCGATCGCCGCCGTGACGGCGCCTGACCAGCAGATCTCGACGAGCGCCGTCGTCGCGCCCGCCCAGGCCGGCAGCCCGCAACGGCGGCCGGCCACCTCGCGGCCCCCGATCTGCGCCGCGCCCACCGTGTAGCGCGCGAGCTGGGACACCGACCACACCCGTGCCGCCGCACGCGCCTCCAGCGGCGTGCCCGCTGCGGCGAGCGCCGCGCGCCACGCGGTGACCACCACGCCGTTCGCCAGGGTGTTGAGGGCCACCGCCGCGGCGAACGGCACGACACCGGGCAGGAAACCCGGCAAGCCGCCGACCGCCGCCACCCGCCCGCGCAGCGCCAGCGCCAGCGCCAGCGCGCAGCCCACCAGGATCCATAACCCTGCGGCGCGTGGAGATTTCCCCCCACCAGGTGGGGGGAAATCTCCACCACGCGCCATCAGGCGATGGTCGCGAGCGCGTCGCCAGCGCCGACGATGTCGCCGGCTTGGACGTGCAGGGCGGTGACCGCACCGTCGCGGGGCGCGCGGACGTGGTTCTCCATCTTCATGGCCTCGAGGACGACGACGAGATCACCGGCGGCCACGGCGTCGCCGACCTGCACGGCGGTTTTGACGATCGTGCCCTGCATCTCGGCGACCAGGGTCTCGCCGCCACCCGCAACCGGCTGGTCAGCGGCCGGGGTGGCCGGCGGCGAGTCCTGCCGCGCCGGCGCCTGCCGCTGAGCCGACGGGGCGGGCTCGTGGCGCCGGGGGGAGACCGGCGGTGGCAGTCCAGCGGCAGGCCGGCTGCCATGATGCTCGAACAGCGCTACCTCGATGCGTTTGCCGCCGACCTCGACCGTCAGCGTCCGCGACGGGACCTGCGCGCCGCCGCCCCGCACAGCGGGCGATGCGGGGGGGATCGCCGACAGGTCCCACTCGCGCTCGACCGAGACCGTCGAGACCCTGCCCTCGACGAAGTCCGGGTGGGCGAAGGCAAGCCGGTGGAAGTCGATGGTGGTCGGGACGCCAGCGACCTCGAACTCGTCAAGGGCGCGAAGCATCCGCCGGCGCGCCTCCTCGCGGTCCGCGCCGTACGTGATCAGCTTGGCGAGCAGCGAGTCGTAGGTGGGCGGCACGTCCCAGCCGGCCTCGACGCCCGCGTCGACCCGCACGCCTGGCCCGGACGGCGCCCGCCAGGCGGTGATCCGCCCCGGGGAGGGAGCGAACCCGGCGGCGACGTGCTCGGCGTTGATACGGGCCTCGATCGCGTGGCCGCGCGGGGTGACGTCGCCCCGCGACAGCGACAGCGGCTCGCCAGCGGCGATGCGCAGCTGCCATCCGACCAGGTCAAGCCCGGTCACCAGCTCGGTGACCGGGTGCTCGACCTGCAGGCGGGTGTTCATCTCCAGGAAAAAGAACTGCTCATCCTGGAGCAGGAACTCAACAGTGCCGGCGTTCTCGTAGCCGACCTGCCGCGACACGCGCACCGCCGCGTCGCCCATCGCCGCGCGGGTCTCGGCGTCCAGGCCGAGGGCGGGCGCCTCCTCGATGAGCTTCTGGTGGCGGCGCTGGGTCGAGCAGTCGCGCTCGCCCAGGGACAGGCAGGTGCCGTGCCGGTCGGCGAGCACCTGGATCTCGATGTGCCGGGGGCGGGTGAGGTACCGCTCGAGGTAGACCTCGCCGCGGCCGAACGCCGCGACCGCCTCGCGCCGCGCGCTCTCCAGCGCCTCTGCCAGCTCGCCGGGCTCGCGCACTACTTTCAGGCCCCGGCCGCCGCCCCCGAAGGCCGCCTTGATCGCGATCGGGTAGCCGTGCTGGTCGGCGAACGCGCGGACGGCGTCGGGGTCGGCGGTCGGCTCCAGCGTTCCGGGCACGATCGGGCAGCCCGCAGCGCGGGCCGCCGCGCGGGCGGAGAGCTTGTCGCCCATCGCGGCGATCGCCTCGGGTGGGGGCCCGATCCAGACGAGCCCGGCGCTGGCCACGGCCTCGGCGAAGGCGGCGTTCTCGGCCAGGAAGCCGTAGCCCGGGTGGATGGCGCCGGCGCCTGCCTCCTTCGCGACCTCCAAGATCCTGGCGCTGTCAAGGTAGCTCTGGGCGGGGGCTGCCGGGCCCAGCAGCCAGGCCTGGTCGGCCGCCCGTAGCCACGGCGCGTCGCGGTCGGCCTCTGAGTAGACGGCGACCGTCGCGAGGCCCAGCTCGCGGCAGGCGCGCAGCACCCGCAGGGCGATCTCCCCGCGGTTGGCGATCAGGACTGGGCCGAGAGTTGATCGCAGGGTCGTCACGGCGCGCATCGTAGCCGTTTGCCGGGGTGGGACCTGCCCGGCAGAATGGGCCCGCCGCCCCGCCACGACGTCAAACAGGAGTACACGCATGCCGCGAAACGCCCTCGCAGTGCTGGGGGTCGTCGCCGTCCTCGCAGCCGCGGGCTGCACCAAGGAGGCGCCCGAGTTCACCGCGAACGACCAGGTGCCTGCGGCACAGCGCATCGAGCCTGAGGGAGCGGAGGGCGGCGTCGTTGCGCCGGCCGCCGCGGCCGACGGCGTGTGGGTCGTGGAGGGCAGCGACCTGGTCTTCAACCAGGCGCCTGCGGCCCTGCCGGCCGGCGAGGTCACGATCACCTTGGAGAACATGTCCGGCCTGCCCCACAACATCGCGTTCGATGGCGTCCAGGGCGGTCAGCCGGTCGTCGACGCCCAGGGCAACGACGCCGCCACCGGCACCGTCACCCTCGCTCCCGGCACCTACACCTTCTTCTGCAACGTCGCCGGCCACCGCGAGTCGGGCATGGAGGGCCAGCTCACCGTCGAGTAGCGGGCGGGCGCTGCGTACGGCGGCAGCGGGTGATCGCGGTGGTTGCGAAGACGACCGCGTCGTCGTCGCTCATCGCGACGCCGCTGGCGCGAGCGCGGTCGCCTTTGCGCTGCCACCCTCAGCTTTCCGTCGAACCGGTGCGAAAACCGCAGCTCAGGTTGGCTCGGCGGCGTTTGGATGCAGTTTTCCGTCGTAGGCGACGGAAAACTGGGTCTTCTCACACATCCGTGGGTGGCTGGGTCCCTGTCGTGCATCCCAGGCCTGGTGATGAGCACATCGTGACAGATGTGGCTGGAACTGCTCATTCGCCCGGAAGTGCACAACGAGGCGGGGGTCAGGGCTCGTCGTGGGCGTCGAGGCGGTAGAAGCGCCAGAACTCGTTGGCGATCGGCAGCACCTGGACCCGGCGGAAGCCGGCCTGGTGTGCCCAGGCGCGCACGGTGGCGGCGCGGAGCACGGTGCCGTTGGCGATCTTGGGCGACTCGGCGCGGGTGGCGGGCAGGCAGTGCAGGACGCTCCAGCCGTACATGAAGCGCTCGACCTCGTCGCCCGGCGCGGTGAACGCCTCAGCGACGCGCTCGTCGGCGACCAGCAGCGGGGCGCCCTCGCGCAGCGCCCGCCGGACCTGCCGGAGGGCGCCCACGGGATCGCCCATGTCGTGCAGCGCCTCGAAGATGCAGGCGAGGTCGAAACCATCCCCGGCGTCGAGGGCCGCGCTGTCGGCGAGCTGGAAGCTGACTCGATCGGCCACCCCGGCCTGGGCGGCGTTGCGGCGCGCGTCGGCGATCGACGCCTCGTCGAGGACGACCCCGACCACCGTGACGCCTGCCCCGCCCCGGGCCAGCGCGATCGACGACCAGCCGGCGCCGCAGCCGACGTCGAGCACCTGACCGCCTCACCGGCCTGCAGCCGCTCGTGCACGTCGGGCAGGGCTGCGAGCCACTGTGACACCAGGTCGTTGCTGAACATCGGGCGATTGAAGCCGGCGATCCCACTGCGGATCTCCGCCCCGTACCGGGCATAGGCGACGCCCCGGCCGGTGCGGTAGGCGTCGGTGACCTCGTCGATCACCTTCGTCAGCCCCACCAGCGACGGCGCCGCCGCCGCCATGTAGCCGGGGCTTTCGGGGTCCAACAACGCCTCGGCATGGCCGGGCGGCAGCGCGTACCGCCGCTGGGCCGGGTCCTCGCTGGGCTCTGTCACCTCGAGCAGCCCCGCGACCGCCTGCTGCTCCAGCCACTCGCGGGCGTAGCGTTCGTCGATCTCCGTTCGCGCGCCGAGCTCCCGGCAGTTGGCCGGGCCGGCGTCGCGCAGCGCCTGGTACAGGCCGAGCCGCAGGCCCAGCTCGACCGCCACCAGCTCCATCCCGCCCAGCATGCTTGCGAACAGCCGCTCGCCGAGCGCGTCGCGCTGCTCCTGGGCCACAGCGGATTCCATGACCGTCATCACGTAGCTCCTTCGCGTTTCGTCTTGGTGCGCCCACTGCGCCCGCTTTCGCGCCGCTGGCACCGGTCAGCCGCGACGGCGCCGCTGGTCACCTTAGCCTCCGCGGCGCCGCCTGACCGTGCTGGGTGTATCAGCTGCGGCTGTTCGCGCCTCACTACGTAAGACTCGTGCGTGACCCCAGCGCGAGCCCGAGTTTTCATATAGAGGAACACGATTAATCAACCGACGCCCCTCTGCTCCCCCTTTAGTTTGGTTGGCGACCACGAGTTCGTGCCCTCCACATCTGGTGACGCTACGTTGGCGACACCGCCGCGGGGGAGCGCAGGTGGGCTTCCTGAACGGGATGGCGGTGTGCCACGCGGTACTGACCAATGAATATGCCGCACTGACACAGACCACGTTGTCAGCTCGCAACGGCAACAGGAAAGAGGGAAGAGTGTCTGGCGAGCTTTTGACGTTCAACGGCGTGGACGGATCCACGGGTCAATACCTGCTGCCGCCGATGCCGCTGAAGGAGGTCTACAGCCTGGCGCGCGGCGAGGTCCTCGATACCGACTATCGCAATGAGCTGCGCGGTTGGCACCGGCGGACCACCGAGGCGGCGCTCGGTCCGATAGAGGGAGTCGACCCGAAGGACCTGGCGCAGGCGGGTTGGGGGGTCATCTTCGCGCACAATGCCGACCCGAGCATCAGGCAGGCGCTCCGCCCGCTGCTGGATCATCGGCGGGCGCAGGCGGGGCGGTATTTCCGTGAGGATCTCGTCTACCGGCCCGATGAGTCCAAGCCGGAGTTCCTGGCGCGGCATGGGTCCGGGCCGGGACCCGCCGACCCCGAGAGGGTGCCCTATTACCTGCTCATCGTGGGGGATCCGGAGGCGATTCCCTTCACGTTCCAGTATCAGCTCGACGTCCAGTACGCGGTGGGCCGCATCTGCTTCGATCGGCTGGAGGAGTACGCCGCCTACGCCGGCAGCGTCGTCGTGGCGGAGACCGGGGGTGTCAAGCGCCCGCGGCGGATCACACTGTTCGCTGCGGAGAATCCCGGCGACCGGGCCACCGCGATCAGCGCCGCTGAGCTGGCGGCTCCCCTGGCGCAGCGGCTCTCCCAGGATCGGACGGACTGGGAGATCCAGGGTCTGATCGGCCAGCAGGCGACGAAGGCGCGGCTGGCGCAGACCTTGGGAAGCGGCGGTCAGGCGCCGGCGCTGCTGTTCAGCGCCACGCACGGGGTGGGCTTTCCTGATGGGCACCCGCACAAGCTGCGACGCCAGGGGGCGCTGCTGTGCCAGGACTGGCCGGGGCCGCACGAGCCCAGGCCCCCGACCGACGATTCCTGCTACTTCTCCGCCGACGACCTGCGCACCGACGCGCAGGTGGCGGGAATGATCGCCTTTCACTTCGCCTGCTTCGGGGCGGGCACCCCCAGGTACGACGACTTCGCGCACCGCGAGGCCGGAGCCCAGCGCCAACTGGCGCCGCACGCCTTCGTCGCCCAGCTGCCGAAGCGGCTGCTCAGCCACCCGGGCGGCGGCGCGCTCGCCGTGATCGGCCACATCGACCGGGCCTGGACCTACTCGTTCCTATGGCCGCAGGCCGGCCGGCAGACACAGGTGTACGAAAGCTGCCTGACCCGCCTGCTGGACGGCCATCCGATCGGGTCCGCGTTCGAGTACTTCAACCAGCGCTATGCCGAACTCGCCTCGGACCTGAGCATCGAGCTGGAGGAGGTCAAGTACGGCAGGCGTCCGGACCACCTGGCGATGGTGGGGATGTGGACGGCGAACAACGACGCCCGCGACTTCGTCATCCTCGGCGACCCTGCGGTCCGTCTGGTCGCTGCCATCCAAGCCGACGTCCGGACCGCGCCAGAGGTCGTGACCGTCACAACCCCCCGGCCCGAGCCCGAGCCCCGGCCCGAGCCCCGGCCCGAGCCCGAGCCCCGGCCCGAGCCCCGGCCCGAGCCCCGGCCCGAGCCCCGGCCCGAGCCCCGGCCCGAGCCCCAACCCGAGCCCGAGCCCCAGCCCGAGCCCAGCGACCTCGATTTCGGCCTGCGGGACGGGATGCGACAGGCCCGGGAGCGCCTGGTGGGGGCCCTACAGGCCCTGACCTCCAGCCTTGGCGACGTGCTGGAGCGTGCGGCGGACGGCGTCGCCGTGCTTGAGGTGGCCACCTACTCCAGCGACGACCTTGCCGCGGCGACGTACGACAAGGCCACGGGGCGCTTCGGTGGCGACGCCCGGCTGCGCGTTCTGTCGCTGGTCCACATCACCGGCGACACGCAGCTGCTGGTGCCCGAGGATCTCGACGGGATCGACGGCGCCCTGTGGGTGCTGCATCTCGGCATGATGGAACAGGCGCGGGCCGCGCGCGGTGAGCTGCTGAAGACCGCTGGCGCGGCGGTGGCGGGGCTGCTCGGTGCGGCGAGGGTGTGGTGAGCCGATGACGGTGTTCCAGCTCTCGGATGAGTCATCGGCAGCTGACCTGCTCGGCCTGTGGCGTGACGACCCGGCGACGGTCGCGTTTGACGGTCAGGAGGCGGCGGCAGACGTTCAGGTCTGGCGGGCGGACCTGCCAGCAGACACCGGTCTTGCCCGCGACCGGCTGGCTGCCCTCCAGGCGCGGCTTGAACAGTCCCGCGCTGCGCTGTCGCGGGCCGCTGACGAGCCGGAGCTGGTGGCGTGGCCCGCAGGGTCAGTCGAGTTCGCGGCTGCCGCGGGGTGGTGGCGGGACGCCTGCGGCGACCTTGCGGATCTGGTTGGCCGGGTGGCTCGAGCTTGCAGTCCCACCGCGCTGATCGAGACCTGTGTAGGCGGCGAGGCGGTGGGGCGCTCGCTGGTCGGCCTGCGCGGTGAGGTGCGCACCGCCTGGCGTGCTGGGGGCGGGCAGGCAGAGGCGCTGCTCCACGAGTCCATGGTGGCGCTGGCGTTGGCGACACGGGCGACGCTGCTGCGGATGGTCGCGCTGGTCATGCGGACGGCGCCCACGATGGCGGTGCGCCTCGCGCTGCCGTTTCCGCTCGGTCCGCTGCTGGCGCTGCCAGCGGCGTGGCGGGCTGTTCAAGGTGTGATCAACTCGGGCCAGGAGCGAGACGATGCCGAAATACGCTGACCTTGAGATCGGTCTGCACCACAGGACAGGAAAGACCTGGTCGGTGGAATTCCGGTTCCACCATCCCGACAGCGTCGCTGAGCAGGTGCTGCAGCAGGGCGATCTGCGGGTGCGGTTCGACCTGGAGCGGCTCGAGCGGCACATGTTCGACCCTGACGCCTACGGGCGGGCGCTGACCAGGAGCCTGTTCATCCCGCCGGTCAAAGAGGCGTTCGAAAAGGCCCGCAGCCTGGCCCAATCCGATGATCTCGGGCTGCGGGTGCGGCTGCTGATCGGCCCGAGCGCTCCGGAGCTGCACGGGGTGCGGTGGGAGACGCTGCGCGACCCGCGGGACGGCACCGCCCTGCTGATGGACGAGAGCATCGTGTTCTCCCGGTATCTGTCGAGTCTGGACTGGCGGCCGGTCGGGGTGCGTCCCCGGTCTGACCTGCGCGCGCTGGTGGTGGTCGCCAATCCGTCCGACCTTGCCGAGTACGAGGCACAGGGGCGGGCGCTGCCGCCGATCGACGTCGAGGGGGAGGTCGATCGGATCCAGCGCGCGATGGGATGGCTGCACGTCACCCCGCTGGCCTCTGGCGGTGCCGCGACGTTGGCTGGGATCCTCGACGGGCTGCGCAGCGGCCACGACATCCTGTACCTGGTCTGTCACGGGTACCTCGTCGAGGGTGAGACGCAGATCCTGTTGGAGGATCCGGCCGGCGGGGCCCACCGGGTCTCTGGCGGCGAGCTCATCGATGCGCTGCGGGATCTGGCCCGCCCGCCGCGGCTGGTGGTGCTGGCGTCGTGCCAGAGCGCGGGTGCCGGCGGCGAGTCGTCGTCGAGTGACAACCCGCGGCCGGTGGTGTTGGCGTCGCGGCAGAGCGCGGCTGGTGGGGAGGCGTCGTCGAGTGACGATCGGGGAGTGCTGGCGTCTCTGGGGCCGCGGATGGCGGAGGCCGGCGTTCCCGCGGTGCTGGCGATGCAGGGCCGGGTGTCGATGCGGACCGTGAGCGAGTTCATGCCGGTCTTCTTCGGCGAGCTGAAAGCGAGCGGCCAGATCGACCGGGCCATGACGCTGGCCCGCCGTGCGGTGAAGGATCGGCACGACTGGTGGGTGCCGGTGCTGTTCATGCGTCTCAAGACCGGGCGCTTCTGGTACGCGCCGGGGTTTGCGGGGGGACGCGATTTCGAGCAGTGGCCTGGCCTGCTCGCGCAGATCCGCCGGGGGCGCTGCACGCCGGTGCTGGGTCCTGGTCTGATGGACGGGTATATCGGCTCGCGCCAGGAGATCGCGCAGGGGTGGGCCAGCCAGTATCACTTCCCGATGGCGCGCCATCATCGGGAGGATCTGCCGCACGTGGCGCAGTACCTGGCCGTGAACCAGAGTTACGAGTTTCCTCGCTACGAGCTGGAGAGCTACCTCCATATGGAGCTGCTCGAGCGGTACGCCGGCAACCTGCCGGCAGGTGCGCACACCCAGTCACTCAATGAGTTGATGCTGGCGGCTGGGGCATATCGCCGTTCGGTCGACCCGAACGAGCCTTACGCCGCCCTGGCGCGACTGCCGTTCAAGATGTTCATCACGACGCAGCCGACGAGCCTGCTCGCGGACGCGCTCATCGCCGAGGGGAAGGAGCCGCGGGTCGAGCTGTGCCGCTGGAAGGACGACGCGGATTGGCCGCCGTCGGTGTTCGACGACACAAGCGCGTACGAGCCGAGCCCGCAGCGTCCCCTCGTCTACCACCTGTTCGGCCATCTCGCGCAGCCCGACACGCTGGTGATCACCGAGGACGACTACTTCGACTACCTGATCGGCGTGACCAAAAACAAAGAGCTGATTCCAGAGACGGTGCGTCATGCCCTCGCTGACTCGGCGCTGCTGTTTCTGGGCTTCCGTCTCGACGAGTGGGACTTCGCCGTGCTGTTCCGCAGCATCCTGAACCAAGAGGGAGGGCGACGGAGGAGCCGGTACCTGCATGTCGCGGCGCAGATCGACCCAGAGGAGAGCCGCACGATCGATCCCGATCGCGCTCGCCGTTACCTGGAGAGCTACTTCTCGCAGGGTGATCAGTTTCAGGTCAGCATCTATTGGGGCAGTGTCGATGACTTCGCGCGCCAGCTGAGCCAGCACTGGAACCAGCGGTGACCACGCTCGTCTCATCCCCGCCAGGGCTCAACCCGTATGTGGGTCCGCGCCCTTTTGAGCGTGGCCAGCGGCTGTATGGGCGTGACCGTGAGGTCGCCAGGCTGCGCGACCTGCTGATCGCCGAGCGCATCGTCCTGCTGTACTCGCCGTCGGGTGCGGGAAAGACCTCGCTGATCAGGGCGGGCCTGGTCCCGGAGCTGGAGCGGGAGGGCTTTCGGGTCGCACCGGAGATCCGCGTCGGCGCGGAGCTGGCCCCGGTCGGCGGGGCCCAGCCCTCCAACCGTTACCTGATGAGCGCGCTGCTCTGCCTTGAGAAAAGCCTGCCGGCCCAGCGCCGGCGCGGCCCCGCCGAGCTGGCCGGCATGGGGTTGGCCGACTACCTGGACGGACTCGACGGCGAGCGTGACGGCGACGTGCTGATCTTCGACCAGTTCGAGGAGCTGCTCGTCGCCGACCCCACAGACCAGGACGCCAAGGCGGCCTTTCTCACCGAGTTGGGCGTCGCGCTGCGCGATCGGCGCCGCTGGGCGGTCTTTGCGATGCGTGAGGACCTGGTGGCGGGGCTCGATCCCTACCTTCGGCTGCTGCCGACGCGCCTGCGCACGACGTTCCGCCTGGACCTGCTGGGCGAGGCCGCGGCGCGGGTCGCGATCCAACGTCCGGCGCGTGACGCGGGCGTCGACTTCTCCGACGCCGCCGCCCGCAAGCTCGTGGACAGCCTGCGCCAGATGCGCGTCCGGCGATCGGGAGCGCTGGTCGAGGCCCTGGGTCCGCATGTCGAGCCGATGCAGCTGCAGGTGGTCTGCGAGCGGCTGTGGGAGCGGCTGGGCGCGGACGCGGTGCGCATCACGGAGGCGGACGTCGAGGAGGTCGGCGACGTCGACAGCGCCCTGGCCGGCTACTACGCCGGCAAGGTGGAGACGGTCGCGCTGCAGACAGGCGTGAACGAGCGCACGGTCCGCGACTGGTTCCAGCAAGTCCTCATCACCGAGCAGGGCGTGCGGGTCCCGGCGCTCACCGGCCCTCTGGACGGCGAGACCGGCGACGAGCAGGTCCTGTGGCAGCTCGAGAACGCGCACCTGGTCCGGGTGGAGGCCCGGGGTGGCGCGCGGTGGTTCGAGCTGGCACACGACCGGCTCATCGGGCCCGTGCGGACGAGCAACGCCGAGTGGCGCGTGGCTCATCTGCAGCCGTTCCAGCGCCAGGCGCCGCTGTGGCAGCGTGAGTTCCAGCCCGACCATCTGCTGCTGGCGGGCGACGCGCTGGCTGAGGCGGACCGGTGGGTCGCGCGGCATCCCGGGAGGATCGAACCGCTTGAGCGGCGGTTCCTGGCCGCCTCCCACGTTCGCCAGCGCCGGGCGCGGAGCAGATGGCTGCGGATCGTCGCGTCGATCGTGGCCACCGTCCTGACGGTCTTGGCGGCGGCGGCGTTCTACGTAGCCACGAGCCGTTCCTACTCGTTGGCGTATGAGTCGATGGCCATGCTGGAGGCGGATCCCGCGCGTGCCCTGCAGATGGCTCTGGAGGCGGTGCGCTGGCCGCCCCGCACGCCACAGGCCCAGAGGGCCTTGACGAACGCACTCGCCGCGTCCCACGTGCGGGCGATCCTGAGCCTGGGCCAAGACAGCCCCGCCGTGACGCGCGCTGACGTCAGCCCGGACGGCCAGCTCGTGGTGACCGTCAGCGACGACGGCATTGCGCGGACGTGGAGCGCCACGACCGGTGTGCTGATGACGTCGTTCGGCGCGCAGGTCTCGATGGCGCGGTTCAGCCCCCGCGGATCCCGAGTGGTGACGGCGAGCATGGACGGCACGGCCCGGGTGTGGGACGTCGTGACAGGCAGTGAGCTGTGGGTGTTGGGGGGGCATGTCAATGGTGTGGTGAGCGCCCAGTGGAGCCCTGACGGATCCCGGATCGTGACGGCGGGCTTGGACAATACGGTTCGGGTATGGGATGCTGGGACGGGTGGCGGGCTCGCGCAGCTCATCTGGCCCCAAGGCGCGGTTTCCACGGCTGTCTTTGCGGAAGGGGAGCACGTCGTGGCCGCGGCTGAAGCCAGCGGCCCCGCGTACCTCTGGGAATGGCGTGCCGCCTCTTCGTCGCCCATGCTGCTCACCGGCAGCGCGCCAGTGCCCAGCCCGGACGGGCGTTACTTCCTCACGGTGGTCGGCCAGGCGCTCCGCGTGTGGGATGCCCGCGGCGGGACGATCACCCAGCTGAGCGGTCACGAAGCCCGGGTGACGGCTGCGGGGTTCAGCCCAGATGGCGCACACATCGTCAGCGGCAGCGAAGACGGCAGGGTCCGGATCTGGGAGGTGGCCACCGGCGCGACGCTCGTGGAGCTCCTCGGTCATCGAGGCCCGGTGAGCGACGTCGCGTTCAGCCCCACGCAGCCCGACCCCCTTCGGCTCACCGTGATGACCGCCAGCGCGGATGGCACCGCCCGGGTGTGGAACCCCCAGATCGGAAAAGCCTTGGATGGGGACGCGGCCGGGTTGAGCCACGCGAGCTTCAGCGCTGACGGGACGCTGGTCGTCGGCGCCGGCGTGGACGGCGTCGCCCGGGTCTGGCGCGCTGAGACTGGCCAGCTCCTCGCGGAGTTGCGCGCCCTGGTGCCGCAACCGCTGAGCAGCGCGGCCTTCAGCCCTGACGGGCGGTACCTCGTCACCGGCGGGGCTGACCGCGTCGCGCGCATTTGGGAGTGGGGCGTAGGGAAGGAGCTGGGGGCGATCAGCCCACCGGGCGGCAGCCAGATAACCGCTGCGGTGTTCGATCCCACCGGGGCGCTCGTCGTCATCGCGGGAACAGACGAGAACGCGTACCTCTGGGACTGGCGGACCCCAGCGCCGCTGCGACCCCTGCGCGGCCATGAAGCTATCGTCACCGACGCGGCGTTCAGCCCGGACGGCACGCGGATCGTGACCGCGAGCCTGGACGAGACCGCGCGAGTCTGGGACTCAGGCACAGGTGCGCAGCTGCAGACGCTGCAAGCCCATACGGAGCCGGTCCACAGCGCGGATTTCAGCCCCGACGGCCGGTTGATCGTGACCACCAGCAGTGACCGGACGGCGCGCATTTGGGACGCGACGACCGGGCGCGGATTGCGGCCCCTGATCGGTCACCAAAGCGGGCTACGGGATGCCGCGTTCAGTCCCGACGGGAGCCACGTCGTGACCGGCGCCGCCGATGGCGCGATCGGGATCTGGGAAGCGGGCACGGGCAGTGAACTCGCGCTGCTGCGGACGCCGAGCCGCTCGGTCACCTCCGTGCGGTTCAGCCCGGCACGCCTGTTCCTCTTCACGGCCGGTGAGAACGGGGGCGGTATCGCCCGTATCTATGACTGTGAGATCTGCGCCCCTCTTTCGGATCTGCGCACCCTCGCGCAGGACCGGCTGCGCGCTGTACAGGGACAAGGCCCCTATCCATGACCCCGAGTGCCGCGGCACAGATCGCTACGGAAGGGATGTGCGTCGTGAGAAAGACGCTTGCATGTGCTCTGCTCACCATGATCGTCGTCATTGGCGTCACCGCGGCCGGGGCAGGGGTCGCGCAGGGACAGCAGGGTTGTTCGTCGGTTTGCCTGTACGACGGCACGGGTTACAGCGGTCTGCTCGCGTCTTTCTCGTCCAGCACGGCCAACGTGGGCAATGGTGTGAATGACAGGGCCAGCTCGGTGTTCAACGCGACATCCGGCTCCGTCCGGCTGTTCAGCGACGGCAACTATGGTGGCGCGAGCGTCTGCGTGAACCCCAACAGCGGATTCGGCGACCTGGGCACCGTCGGCCTGAACAACGCCGTCTCGTCGCTCCGCTTCGGCTGCTGACCTCCAGCTTTCTCACCGATTCGGCGGAAACCTGGAGGTCAGCTCGGCGAGGCGGTGGTTCGACTCCGGCTTTCTCACCGATCCGGCGGAACCTGAGGGTCAGCGCGGTGAGGCGGTGGTTCGACTCCAGCTTTCCGCCGCATCGAGTCTGTTGCGAAATCTCAGGGGCCGCAGTCGGGTCACTCGAGCCAAAGATGCAGTTTTCCTCTGAATGCGGAGGAAAACTGCGCCTCAAGCCCGACAGCGGGCGCCTGACCTGCGGTTTTCCTCCGCATGCGGAGGAAAACTGCATCTTTGGCTGGCCCAATGGCGCCCACGGCCTGCGGGCTCTTCGCCATTCCTGAGGGCCACTCTTGTTGATTCTGCAACAGCCTCCATCCGGCGGAAAGCTGCAGTTCAGCGCGGTGAGGCGGTGGTTCGACTCCAGCTTTCTCACCGATCCGACGGAAAGCTGTGGCTGGCGCGGAAGGCGCTTAGGCTGGGGATCGTGGGCGGGCGAACAAGGCGGTGACTGCTGTGCTCAGCTCCCGTTCGGGAGTCAACCCGTATGTCGGGCCGCGTCCCTTCGAGCGTGGCCAGCGGCTGTACGGGCGTGACCGTGAGGTCGCCAGGCTGCGCGACCTGCTGATCGCCGAGCGCATCGTCCTGCTGTACTCGCCGTCGGGGGCGGGCAAGACCTCGCTGATCAGGGCGGGCCTGGTCCCGGAGCTGGAGCGGGAGGGCTTCCGGGTCTCACCGGAGATCCGTGTGGCCGGCGCGGGGCTGGCCTCGGACGACGGCGCCGTCAACCGCTACCTGATCAGCACGCTGCTCTGCCTCGAAAAGCGCCTGCCGCCCGAGCGCCAGCGCGACCCCGCCGAGCTGGCCGGCATGGGGCTGGCCGGCTACCTGGACGAACTCGGCGGCGAGCACGAAGACGTGCTGATCTTCGACCAGTTCGAGGAGCTGCTCGTCGCCGACCCCACAGACCAGGACGCCAAGGCGGCCTTTCTCACCGAGTTGGGAGTCGCGCTGGCGGATCGGCGCCGCTGGGCGGTCTTTGCGATGCGTGAGGACCTGGTGGCGGGGCTCGATCCCTACCTTCGGCTGCTGCCGACGCGCCTGCGCACGACGTTCCGCCTGGACCTGCTGGGCGAGGCCGCGGCGCGGGTCGCGATCCAACGTCCGGCGCGTGACGCGGGCGTCGACTTCTCCGACGCCGCCGCCCGCAAGCTCGTGGACAGCCTGCGCCAGATGCGCGTCCGGCGATCGGGAGCGCTGGTCGAGGCCCTGGGTCCGCATGTCGAGCCGATGCAGCTGCAGGTGGTCTGCGAGCGGCTGTGGGAGCGGCTGGGCGCGGACGCGGTGCGCATCACGGAGGCGGACGTCGAGGAGGTCGGCGACGTCGACAGCGCCCTGGCCGGCTACTACGCCGGCAAGGTGGAGACGGTCGCGCTGCAGACAGGCGTGAACGAGCGCACGGTCCGCGACTGGTTCCAGCAAGTCCTCATCACCGAGCAGGGCGTGCGGGTCCCGGCGCTCGCGGGGCCCCTGGACGGCGAAGCCGAGGATGAGACGGTCCTGGGGCTGCTTCAGGACGCCCACCTCGTTCGGGCCGAGACCCGGGGGGCCACGCGCTGGTTCGAGCTGGCGCACGACCGCCTGATCGAGCCGGTGCGCACCAGCAACGCCGAGTGGTTCGAGGCCAATCTGCACTGGTGCCAGCGTCAGGCGCCGCTGTGGCAGCGTGAGTTCCGGCCGGACCATCTGCTGCTGGCGGGCGACGCGCTGGCTGAGGCGGACCGGTGGGTCGAGCAGCACCCCGGGCGGCTCTCACCGGTCGAGGAAGCGTTCCTCAAGGCCTCTCGTGACTATGCGGAACGCGCACGGAGGGAGTCACGGGCGAAGCGCCTCCAGCGGGTCCGCATTGCCAGCGCGTCCATGCTCGGCTTTGTACTGGCTGTGACGGCGGCTGCGGTCTATACCGTCCAGCGCGATCGCTCACGCCAGTACGCGTCGGAGTCCGAGACGGTCTTGGATGTGGATCCCGTGGGGGCGTTACGCATGGCGCTGGCGGCCGTGCGCTGGCCGCTGTTCACGGCGACAGAGGCGTATCCCGCGTTGACCAGCGCATTCGCGGCATCCCATGTGCGGGCGATTCTGGGTCCGAAACAAGGCGCCGGACCATCCAGGAGCGTCGATTTCAGCCCAGACGGTCAGCTCGTAGTGACCCTCAGCGGCGATGGCAGGGCTCGGACGTGGAACGCCGCGACCGGTGAGCAGACCGCCGAGTTCGGCGCGCACGTCGCGATGGCGCGGTTCAGCCCCGATGCGTCCACAGCATCGAGGCCTTCCTCCCCAGCTCCTGCTGGGGGCCCTGATGGATCCCGGATTGTCACGGCCAACTCGGACACCACCGCCACGGTCTGGGACGCCGAAGGTCGCCAGCTGCTGACGCTCTCGGGCCGTCCAAACGATGTGCTGCGCAGCGCCCGGTGGAGCCCTGACGGGTCGCGGATCGTGACCGCGAGCGCCGATGGGCCCGTTCTGGTGTGGGACGCCGAAACCGGTGACGAGCTCATCGTGTTGACAGGTCATCAGGGCGCGGTGAAGGACGCGCGGTGGAACGGGGACGGAACGCGGATCGCGACGACGGGTTCGGACCGGAGGGTCCTGGTATGGGATGCCGCCACGGGCAGCCAACTCGCGTCATTGCCCCTGCCACAGATCATCGTGACACCGGCGGTGTTCAGCCCAGATGGACGTTACGTGCTCGTCGACACCTCTGACATGGCCACAGCTGTATGGGAGTGGGGCACCGGTCAGCCGCCCGTGGAACTGGCTGGCGGCAGTCCGATGCTCAGCGGGGACGGCCGCTACCTCCTCACCGTGCGTGACGACAGAGTCATGGTGTGGGACGGCCCGGCCGGCGGCCCCAAGATCGCCGAATTGGCGGGTCACGAGGGCCAGGTCAAGGTGGCGGCGTTCAATCACGACGGCTCCCGTATCGTCACCGGCGGTGAAGACGGCACCGTCCGCATCTGGGATACGGCCACCGGCGCTGGTCTGGTGGTCCTCCGCGGTCACCATGGCGCGGTGAACGACGCGGCGTTCAGCCCCACCCAGCCCGACCCTGCCCGGCTTGTTGTGGCCACCGCTGGTGAGGACGGCGCCGTCCTCGTGTGGGATCCCGCCATCGGGCCCGTGTTCACCGGGTACCCGCGATGGCTGAACAGCGCGAGCTTCAGCGCGGACGGGCGGCTGGTGGTCGGCGCCGGCGTGTACGGCGTCGTTCGGGTGTGGCCCTCCCAGGGGGGCGCGCAGCTCGCCCAGCTGCACACCGGCAATCTCGAATCGCTCACGAGCGCGGCGCTCAGCGACGATGGCCGCTACGTCGTCGCCGGCGGGGGTGACGGCATGGTGCACGTGTGGGATTGGCGCGCGGGCAGAGAGCCGGTGGCGAGCATTCCGGTGGCTGCCGACGGAGAGGTCAGCGCGGTGGCGTTTGATCACTCCGGCAAGCTCGTCGTCATCGCGGGACCGGGGAACACCGCCTCTATCTGGGAATGGACCGCCGGCACAGCGTCCACCGGCACGGCGTCCAGCCCGAATGGAACTGTTGAAACAGCGTCCACCGGCACGGCGTCCAGCCCGAATGGAACTGTTGAAACAGCGTCCACCGGCACGGCGTCCAGCCCGAATGGAACTGTTGAAACAGCGTCCACCGGCACGGCGTCCAGCCCGAATGGGACTGTCGTAACACCGCCCCGGTCCCTGGGCGAGCATGATGACGTTGTCACCGACGCGGCGTTCAGCCGGGACGGCTCGCTGGTGGTCACCGCCAGCCGGGACGGCACCGCCCGCATCTGGGATATTGCGACTGGGCAGCCGCCAAGAATACTCGTGGGTCATGACGGCGCCGTCTCCAGCGCTGAGTTCAGCCGAGACGGGCGATTCGTCGTGACCGCCGGCGAGGACAGGACCGCGCGAATCTGGGATGTGACGACGGGCCTTGAGCTTATGCAACGGCGGCTGAGAAGCGAGCGCGGATTCCAGAACGCCGCATTCAGCCCGGACGGGAGCTACATCGTGACCGGAGCCTCCGACGGGACGATGGGGATATGGGAGACAAGCACCGGCCGCAGGCTGGCGCTGTTGATGATGCATAATCGAGAGATTCTCTCGGCGCAGTTCAGCCCGAGCCCGACCGATCCGTCCATCCTCACCGCCAGCAAGGACGGCACCGCCCGTATCTATGACTGCGAGATCTGCGCTCCTCTCGCCGAGGTGCGCGAGCGCGCCGAGCGCCGGCAACCGATTGTGAGCCGCTGACCCCAGACCTCCTGACCTAGCGTTCCTTGAGGGGCCCAGGGCTAGCGTTCCTTGAGGGGCCCAGGGCTAGAACTTTTCCAGAGTTTTTCAGGCGGCTTTGATCATGGCACGGTCGATGTAGTCGTCGACGATCTCGTCGATGGTGTGCAGGCACAGACGCAGGACGGTATCGGCCGGCGGCGGGCCGGTGCCCGCAGGCGGATCTTTGGCCAACAAAGG
>JBOGEA010000074.1:0-19342 GCA_050743205.1 Egibacteraceae bacterium
CACCCACCCTTGACGGAAGAGCGGAACCCGACGAGGCGCGACCCTTCACGACGATTCTCAAAAACAATCTGAGCGCGCTGGGTGCCGCCGCCCGCGCCGCCCCCACCACCCCCGAGCGACGGCGTGCCCGCGCGGACGCTGTCCGCGCTGCGCAATTCCGCCGCCTCGACGGCGTGCCATGGCCCATCCTGGCCCAGGCGCTCGGGATCAGCCCCGACACCCCGCGCCACTGGCGCCGCGAGCTCGGCGACGTCAAGCCGCTCAAAAGTTGGGCTGGGCGGGCGGTTGGGGTCGGGCCGCCAGTGGATGAGCTGAATCACGATCGACGACACCGTGGGGATCTTCTCCCACGCCCTGACCGCGGCCGATCTGGAGGGGATCCTCAACGGCGCCGCTCCCGAGCCGGTCCGCAACGCCGAGTTCGCGCGGGTGTTGCGGCGGGTGCTGGGCCGTCCCGCCCTCATCCCGGTGCCCAAGCTGGCTCCCGCCGCCCTGCTCGGCCCAAGGGCGCCAAGGAGACGGCGCTGGCCAGCCAGCGCGTGGTTCCCGCCCGCACCGAGTCGACCGGCTGCACCTTCCGCCACCGCACCTTGGAGGCCGGCCTGCGCCACATCCTGGGACGCTAGCCCGCCGTCTGGGGGCTCTACAGCGGCGGTTCCTCGCGGCCGGTTGGACTCCGGTCTAACCTGCGTCGGTGTGGAACAGCGCCCGGGTGGGATACATCGACGAGAGCAGGCGCGGCAGCCTTTACGTCTGCGTGCTGGTCTGCGTGCAGCAGGCGAGCCAACCGGAGCTCCGGCGGGCGTTGCGGTCATGGTGTCTTGCCGGGCAGCGGCGACTCCACTTGGTCAAGGAATCTGACCGACGACGGCGACTCATTCTTGACCACATCTCGCGGATGGACCTTCAGGTCGACTCTGCGTCTTGTCGGGTATCACACACGTGCGCGGAGGAGGCTGCTCGTCGCGCGTGTCTCGCAATGCTGCTCAAGAGTCCATTGAACAGCCTGGTCATTGAGCGGCGAGGCGAACCCTTGGACCAAATTGATCGCGCGCACATACGGGCACAAGCGGGCGCATCGCTGCGCTATCGCCATGCAGACCCACACGAGGAGCCGCTGCTGTGGCTCCCTGATGCAATCGGGTGGGCGCTCGGCAAAGGACCCGAGGTGGAGACGGCGATTGCCGATCGAATGGCAGCGGACCGAGCACGTGGTCCCGTGAAAGCGCGAAGCCCGACCTCCCACCGTCCGGAGAGAGACCGGGCTCACTTCCTCAGGCTAATGCCCGAGGCTGACGTGAGCATACCGCTCCCGAGCGCCAATGCCTAGCGGGACTGCGCCCCGGCCCGACGAGCCATGGACGGGAGGGACGGTCGCGCGCGGAGTTGACCGAGGTTGTGTGCTGGATACGCGACGTATACGTCGCGTATCCAGCACACAACCAGCCCGACGTGACCCGCGACGCGTGCAACCCGACCCCACCAGACTTGACTCACGCGCAACAGGTCTCGCCCCTCCAAGCCATCTAGCGGGGCTTCGCCCCGGCCCGACGAGGCGTATGAGACCTGAGGCCTTTCCCGAACAGGGATTTCGGGGCGTATGTGCCCCGAAATCCCTGTTCGGGAAGGCGGCGCGCGACCTGTCACCACAGCCCGCCAACTCGTGCACCACCTGCAACATGACTCCCGAACTTGACTCACGCGCAACGACTTCTCGGATCCAAGTCCCCTGGGCACCGAGGCGACTCGGCCCGAAAAGCACCATTGCGGGCACCGAGCGCGCCCACGGCTCGCATTCGTGAGGAAGGCGGCGGGGCTGCGGGTGGTCCGGGTGCGCAAGGGGAACGTGCAGTCGCCCAAGGTGGGGCGTTGGCGCTGCAGCTCCCGCTGTGGTCCGCAACCCTCTGGTCATTGCGCTCCAGCCCTCTTGTCCCCGCCGTGCCGAGCCACGTGGCAGGCGGTGTGCTGTTCCTGGCCGGGCATGCACAGGGCGGGTTTCGATTCGATCAGGAGGCGACCGCCGTGCGAGCCGCGATGTGGCCTGCATCCGTGCCGGTGCACTGCGGGCCGGCCGTCGTGCTGGTCGAGATCACCCGGCTCATCGACGAGCATGCCCCACGCGTCCCGCACGTCTCGGCGCATGCGGTCTTCGCGGGCATGTGGCTCTTCCGACCACGGCTCGCGTGTTGCAGTGCCCTGGACCCATGTCCGGCATGCCATCGTGAGGGCCGAGGTCCGTCCGCCTGGCCGTGTTCAACGTCTGTGACTCGGTCGACGCCGCAGCGCTCGTCTCGGCCGGTGTTGCGTCCGTCGTGACCTGCAATGGGCTGGTGAGCGACGACGTGGCCTGCCTGTTCACGCAAAGCTTCTACGCAAGCCTTGCTCGACGGTCTGTCCGGCAAAGCTTCGACGACGCCTGCGCCACCCTCGCGGCCCACCACCCGAGCATCGACCATCCCTACGAGCTCCACCCCGCCGCCAACACCCTGCCCGATCCAGCGGACGGTTAGGGCGAGATCCGGATCTCTTGGACGGTGGAGAACGGCACGTTGTGCAGCTTGCGCTCCAGCACCTCACCGCTGGAGCCGTGTATCGGCATCCAGACCATCATGCGCAAGTTGTCGGCCGGCCCGTAGATCTCGTCGACCTCCACCTCGACGACCCTCCCCGCCCACGCGATCACGACCCGGTCACCGATCTCGGGCAGCCTGCGCTTCTTTGCCATCGACTCACCTTGGCAGGGGCTATGCGGCCCGGATCTCCCGGACGGTGGAGAACGGCACGTTGTACAGATGGCGCTCCAGCACCTCACCGCTGGAGCCGTGCACCGGCATCCAGACCATCATGTGCAGGTCGTCGGGCGGTCCGTAGATCTCGTCGACCTCCGCCTCGATGATCTCGCCCGCCCATGCGATCACGACGGTGTCGCCGATCTCGGGCAACTCGCGCTTCTCTGCCATCGTCTTACCCCTTCCAAGGCCACCGACCGCCGAAGCGGGCGGCGAAGTGATCTGCAAGCATAGCGTCCATCCCGAGCGTGAGCTGGTCAAGCGCCTGCCGCCACGTCCGCGCTGCGGCCAGCGTGATGCGAACGCCCTCTTTGCGTAGCCTGGCCAACTCCTTATCGTCGCTGTGAGCGATGGCGTTTCGGGCCCTGTTCAGCCGGTCGAGATGCGCCTGCCGCGCGATCGTCCGCTGGTCCCTCTCGATCATCTGAGGCCACAGATCCACACCGAAGCGTCGAAAGTCGTTGCCAAGGGCGCCAGGGTGCGCATTGCCCCGGTCCAGCGCTTTCGGCTCAGCGAGGTATCGCTGAAGCATGATTCCGACGCCAGGCTCAGCACTGGCGCCTCGCGGAGGACGGCCTTGGCGACCTCCTGCGCCCTGATCGACGTCGCCGGCCGCAACGCCACGGTCATCCTCGCCTGACGCGCTCACCCTCTGTGAGAACCGCCGCCCTTGAGCCGCGGGCGAAGCGAAGCGGAGCGCGGTTGGGGCGACCCCATCACGACAGTTGTCAGCGGGCGTCAAGTGAACGTCAAGTGGCCCGGCGCACAGTGGGGCCAGTTGATCGCGGGCAGCGGCCCAGCACTGGAATGGCCGGCTGCCTCCCAGCACAGATACAGATAAGGAAATGGCAATGACTCAGGAAGTAGTGAGAATGGAAGCGCCCGCGGAGGTGGCCACGCTTCCGACCGTCACTGTTCGGCAGGCCGCGGGCACGAGCCCACAGTCGATCCAGGCTGCGGTCGACGCCTACCGCCAGGATCTCGGCGGCCAGCGTCAGGAGATCAACTGGGACGGCGTGCCCGACAACTTCGCCGCGCCGAATCTCCTGCCCGCTGACTTCTTCAACACGATCGCGCCCAGGGGCGTGGTGTTCTCGACCCGCGGGATGGGCTTTCAGGTGAGCGCCAACGCCGGTGTGGCGCCGATCGAGTTCGACAACATCAACCCGACCTATTCCAGGCTGTTCAGGACGTTCAGCCCGCAGCGGCTCTTCACCGCGCTCGGCAGCAGGAGGATGAACGTGCACTTCTTCGTGCCCGGCACCCCGACGCCCGCCGTGACCAACGGGTTCGGCGCCGTGTTCACCGATGTGGACCGGCCGGGGACCACGATCGAGTACTACGACCGGTGGGATCAGCTGCTGGGGAGGTTCGAGGTGCCGTGGATCCCCGGCACCGAGACCCTGTCCTTCCTCGGCGTCCGCTTCCTCCAACAGCGGGTGGCGCGCGTGAGGATCACCAGTGGCAACACCGTGCTCGGCCCGAACGAGCGCGGCGACCGTGATCTCGTGGTGATGGACGACTTCATCTTCGGCACGCCGATCGCGCTCGACGTCTCCGACTGAGCGCCCGCGTCGAGTGCGGGTTCCCGCCGGATCGGTGGAAACCCGCACTCAAGCCGCCTGCCGCGGGAGGGATGCGGGGGAGCCGACGATCCCCAGCACATGGCCATTGATTCACCGTTGAATAGCCCTCCAATGACCGCTATATTAGTGGTCAAGACTCTGGGCGTCAACGAAGGGGCTCTCTCATGGCAAAGATCACGTTCACCGTCAGCGACAGGATGGACGGCATCCTCACCGACCTCGCGAAACGCGACCACGAAACAAAGTCGAGCGTCATCCGTCGCGCCATCGCGCTGCTGAGCTACCTGGAGGATGAGGTGGAGAAAGGCGGACGCGTGGTGGTCAGGGGACCTGAAGAGGACAAAGAGCTCGTGATCCGTCCCGGAATGTAGGCGCGGGTGCGCGGAACGGCCACGGCTGGCGTCCCGGAGGATGCGGCTGTGGATGACGAGCCCACTCCCACGATTCAGGTCTCCATAGAGGAGCTGCTGGCGCGGGCTGGGGGCCTGGCCCCAGCGCCGCCCCCACCGATGCAGGTCATCGGCTGGTGGGTCTTCCGCCTGCTGCTCGCGTTCATCGGGCTGTCCTTCGCGGCGCTTGGGGTGTTTGCGTGGCTGACGTATCCCTCGACGGCGGCGGCGCCACCCGCCCTGTGGCAGGAGGCGCGCGCGCAGTGGTTCGGGCAGGTCAAGGAGATGGGGCAGATCTTCATCCTGACCCCCCTGCTGCCGCTGCTGGGAGCGGTGCTCGGGTACATGTTCGGCCGGCAAGAGCAGAAGACAGAGGACTGACTGAGCGCGCCTGGCCTTCACGGTTTTCCGCAAGGCCACTTTCCCGTATCAAAAGGCCGAGGATCGCCTCATAAACCTCTGGGAAGCCGCTGAATAATGACGCTGCTGATGATCAGGCGGTGCTCGATCCGCGGTTCTGCGGTGCCAATGGGTCGAAATCCCGATCTCTTCAGCGGGCTTTAGAACCGGTTCACCCACTCCAGGCGGCAGCCGCCCCATATCGGGGCAGTGACCAGCCATTCTGGCTGCAGGGCGGCGCTCCCTTGGGCCTACACGAGATTTGTTGGAGAAGACGATGAGCATTGCGCATTCCGCCTGCGTGGGAGCTTCCTGCCGGGCCGATAACACGTTGGCGGCTTCCGTGGGCATCCAGGGCGAGACGCGGGGCTGTGAGTCAGATGATATGAAATCAGCGCAAGCCGTATTTTCGGAAGCCCACCCTGTCTACGCCGCCACCAGCCGCCTTGATGAGCTGCGGGCGCGTGAGTACCGGCGGCTGGACGAAAACGGCCATGTGTACCTGGACTACACCGGCGGCAGCCTGGCCGCCGAGTGCCAGCTTCGCGAGCACACCGCAATGCTGGAGCGGCACGTGTTCGGCAACCCGCACTCCGACAACCCCACCAGCGCGGCGTCGACTGAGCTTGTCGAACGGGCCCGTGCCGCCGTGCTCGCATTCTTCAACGCCGCGCCCGATGAATATGTGGTCATCTGGACGGCGAACGCCACGGCGGCATGCCGGCTCGTCGGCGAGGCGTACCCATGGCGGCCCGGCGGGCGGTATCTGCTGACGTTGGATAACCACAATTCAGTCAACGGGATCAGGGAGTTCGCCAAAGCCAGGGGGGCAGCAGTCACCTACCTGCCGATAACGCCGCAGCTGCGCATCGACGCGGAGGCGATGGCGCTGCAATTGGAGGCCGGCAGCGGCAACCTGCTCGCCTATCCCGCGCAATCGAACTTCTCGGGTGTGCAGCATGACCTGTCGTGGATTCCCACTGCCCATGCCCGGGGCTGGGATGTGCTGCTCGACGCCGCGGCGTATGTCCCCACCAACCGTCTCGACCTCGGCAGGTGGCATCCAGACTTTGTCCCCATCAGCTTCTACAAGATGTTCGGCTGGCCCACGGGTGTGGGCTGCCTGCTCGCGCGCCGCGCCGCGGTGGCCAAGCTGCGGCGGCCGTGGTTCGCGGGCGGAACCGTCCGGGTGGCCTCCGCGCAGGGCGGCTGGCACGTCTCGGCTGGCGTGCCTGAGGCGTTCGAGGACGGGACGTTGGACTACCTGGCGATCCCCGCCGTGGAGATCGGCCTGCGCTACATCGGGGGGATCGGCACAGAGACGATCAAGGCGCGTGTCCGCTGCCTTCTCGACTGGCTGCTCACCAGCCTGCTGGCCCTGCGACACGACACCGGCGCGCCGCTGGTGCGGCTCTACGGCCCCCATGACTGCCATCGCCGCGGCGCGACCGTCGCCTGCAACTTCCTCGACTCCGCGGGGCAGGTCGTCGACAGGCGCGTCGTCGAGCATGAGGCCAAAGCGTGGGGGATCTCTCTGCGGACCGGCTGCTTCTGCAATCCCGGGGCAGGGGCGGTCGCGTTGGGCGTGCACGAGGGCCTGTTCAGCGAGGAGGCGCTGCTGGGCGCCAACGAAGCGGGGCTCTCGATCGAGGAGCGCCTCGACATCCTCGGCCTTCTCCACCTCGGGGCAGTGCGCGTCTCGCTCGGCGTGGCATCGAACTTCGCCGACGTGGCCCGCTTCCTCCAGTTCGCCATGACCTTCCTCAACCGCCACCCCCACCCCACAGGCCAGGCCTGGTGACCAGCGGGCGCCAGCCCACGGCAGCGACGCCGGCCTCGGCGATGCCGTCCCAGGCCTAACGGGGCTTCGCCCCGGCCCGACGAGCCATGGACGGGTGGGGCGATGGCGCGCCGGTTGACGGCAGTTGTGTGCTGGATCCGCGCAGCATGCTGCGCGGATCCAGCACCAAACCTCCCCCGACGTGACCGCGACGTGCGCAACCCGACCCGCCAGACTGACTCACGCGCAACAAGATCGCCGACCCAAGTCCCCTAGTGATGAGCACATCGTGACAGATGTGGCGGGAACTGCTCATTCG
Organism: Egibacteraceae bacterium; assembly: GCA_050743205.1. Taxonomy (GTDB): domain Bacteria; phylum Actinomycetota; class Nitriliruptoria; order Euzebyales; family Egibacteraceae; genus JBOGED01. The sequence goes on from JBOGEA010000074.1 coordinate 7,263, forward strand.
CCCGGAAGTGCACACTGGGAGCGAGGCGCCAACCAGTCGTGGTGGTCATAGATCGGCGGTCCACCCGGCTGCGGCTGGTCGCCGAGGGGGCCAGGCACTGCTCCGTTGGACCCGATCGACAACGGCGCATACGGCGTGGTGACGCGCCGGTGATGGCCGGCTGGAACCGTGGGCCTGACCACATGCTCGCCGGCGTTGACGGGGCTGACGGAGGAAGCAATGGCGGCGCGGGCCACGTCTTTCAGGGCTTCCGACGACATCGTGCTCCCACCACGCTCGACGCTGACGTTTCAGGAAGTGCTCGAAGCCGCGCAGCGGGGGGCGCCATGGGCCTTGGAGGAGCTGTATCGCAGACTCGCGCCGCTCGTGATCGGCTACCTTCGCCGCAAGGGCGCGTGTGAGCCGGAGGATCTGGTCGGCGAGACGTTCCTGGGAGCGCTGTGCGGCATCCAGCGGTTCGTCGGTGGCGAGTCTGCGCTGCGGTCGTGGATCCTGGCGATCGCTCACCACAAACTTGTAGACGAGCGCCGCCGCATGGCTCGGCGTGTTCCGGTCGAGCCACTCGACGTGACCAGTGATGCCGTAATCGGCGGGGACGCCGAGGAGGATGCGATCGACAGAATGGGCGAGGCTCGGGTGCACGCGCTCCTCGCGCGGCTCGCCCCTGGCCAGCGCGCCGTCCTGCGCCTGCGGATCATGGACGACCTCACCATCGCGCAGATCGCAGGCCGTCTCGGCAAACGTCCAGACGCCGTCAAAGCGCTGCAGCGCCGGGGAATTGCCGCCCTTCGCCAGGCCCTATCGATGGATGTTCGGAAGGCGCAGCGCAAAATCGGGGGCGAGCCGTTCGTCTTCGAGCAGGCGGGCGACCATCGCGGCACGGGAGGTCACCTGCATTTTGACGAAAATCCTGCGCAGGTGTGAACACACCGTCCACGTGCTGATATCGAGCACCAACGCGATGGTTTTGTTTGGGTGGCCCTTGGCCACCATGCGGGCGATCTCGAGCTCTCGAGGACTCAAGCGCGGCGCATCACGTCGTGAGGCGGGTGCTGTATAGAGGAGCAGACACCGTACGTCGCCGACCTGGATATCGAGGATGACCTGATCAAGGTCAGAACCGGCATCCTCGGGCTGGGCAGCAGATCGGTCTGCCCAAACACGCCTGACGAGATCGAGCGCCAGATCCTCGACTTCGATTGCCTTCTCGCCGGTCGGTGCAGACTCCGCGGTTGGCAAAACGACCTGTTCCATCGTCTGGGTAATCGCTCTGCGCGTCAAAAAGGGTACGCATCCCCCGATCGGGGGTGCCGACTTACGCGTCACCGCTTTCGGCGCGTTCATCCGCGCGGCAATGAAAGATGTGAGTAGGAGAATCCCCGACGCCTCCGTAGCGTTGCGCCTGAAAGCTACTGCCCAAGGAGGCACGCGATGCGAGGTCTGGCCGCGACCGAGTTCGAAGGCGAATTCGAGGACGAGTTTGAACTCGAAGACGAGTATGAGGAGGCCTTGGGCGGCGTCGCCTCAGGCCTTGGAGAGTTCGAGTACGAGGCAGATGGCGAGTGGGAGAGCTGGGAGAGCGACGGCGAGGAGTTCCTCAAGGCTATCGGGGGCTTCATCCGCAAGGCCGCGCCTGTGCTCAAACAGGTCGCCAAGGTCGCGGCCCCACTGGTCGGCACCGCGGTCGGCGGCCCGCTCGGTGGGATGTTGGCCAAGGGGGCAGCGTCGCTTCTGGAAAGTGAGTTCGAGTACGAGGCAGATGACGAGTGGGAGAGCTGGGAGGCCGACGGCGAGTTCGAGACGGACATGGAGGACGAGGCGCCGCCGACCACGCAGAGCGACGCACTCGCTGAGCTGATGGCGGCCGTGGCGTCGCAGGCCCAGACCGAGGCGGAGGCAGAGGCCATGGCCGGAGCGGCCACCCTGCTGTCGATCTCGCCCGCGCAGCGCGCGGCGCTGCGCAGTGTCCTGCCGAACCTCGTCAGGGGCACCGCGGCCCTCACGCGCGTCCTGCGGAAGCAGCCGGCGACGCGGCCCGCGGTTCGGGTCATTCCCACGATCGTGCGCCGGACGTCGCAGACCCTCGCTCAGAGAGCGGCCGCCGGTCGGCCGGTGACCCGCGGGACCGCAGCCCAGGTCATGGCGGCACAGACCCGCCGGGTGCTCGGCAGCCCGCGGACTTCCGGTCACGCGATGCAGCGCAATGTGAGCGCGGCGACGGTGGCAGCCCAGCGCGCTCCCGTCCGCCGGCCAGTCAGGTACTGACCCAGCCACACCGACACCCCGCGGAGGACAGACACCATGAGCATGCGAGACTTTGATGCGCTCCCCGAATTCGAGGAGGAGTGGGAGGGCGAACCCGCCTACGAGTTCGAGGGTGACCAGGAGTACGAGACAGAGGAGTTCTTCGGCAGCCTCGCGAGCCTCGCCAAGAAGGCGATGGCCAGCCCGACCCTGCGAAACGTCGGGCTGACCGCCGCAAAGCATGCGCTCGGCGGCCTCGGGAGCCTGGGCGGGGCTCTCGGCAAGGGGTTGGGCGGCTCGGCGGGATCCGTCCTGGGGACCAGCATCGGGGCCGGCGCGGGCCAGTATCTCACGGATCTTTTGCCCGATAAGGAGTCCGACGGCGAGTGGGAGGAGGAGATCAACCCGATCCGCAAGGTCTACCCCGACGCGCTGATGGAGCATCTTGGGCACGCCGCCAGCGTCACTGACAGCGAGGAGGAGGCCGATGCGTTCTTGGGCGCGCTCGTCCCGCTCGCCATGCGCCTGGGGCCCTCGCTCGTCAAAGCCGCTCCGCAGCTCATCCGGGGTGTGGCAGGTCTGACCAAGGTGCTGCGCGCCAGCCCTTCGACCCGGCCGCTCATCCGCGCGGTGCCCACGATTGTGCAACGCACCGCCAGCGGCCTCGCCCGGCAAGCGGAGAGCGGCCGGCCGGCGACCCCGCAGCAGGCGGCGCGCCTGCTCGCGCAGCAGACAGCGCGGACGCTGTCCAGCCCGCGGCAGTGCGTCCACGCGTACCGGCGGTCGCAGGCGCTGGACCGCCGCTTCCATCAGGGCACAGGGCTCCGCCCCGGCCCGCGCTACGCGCGCTGACGAAAGCCGAGGAGCGGTCACATGAGCGCGACGCACAGCCTCCCGACGGTGGGCGCCGACGGCGCCGAGCGCCGCGGGGTGACCGACACGCCGAGCCCCCGCTCGAAACCGGTCATGCAGCCGTGGCTGCGCGCGCAGTCGATCAACGTCACCCGCCACGCCACCGCGCTGCGGCCGTTCGCGAACGGCGAGTTCGGCACCGGCGCCGCGGCGCCCAGCTGGGGGCACGTGAAGGCCGTCAACGAGCTCATGGTCTCGCTGCGCAACGACCTGCTGCGGTTGACCGGGCAAGTCAAAGAGGCGGCCCACCAGGCCGCTCGGCAGCCGAGCACGGCGAACCTGCAGCGGGTCTTGATGACCAAGGAGCATGCGCACACTCGTGTCCGGTCGATCGAGCGCGTGTGGGACTTCTACTTCGAGCTGTTCGGCCAGCGGCAGTCGCGCTTCGCGCCGTGGCTGCTGGCCTGCGACCGGGTCGCGCTGGACTGTTACCAGGTCGCGTTCATGCACGTCGGGAAGGCGAAGTCGATCCCCGCCCCCGCCCCGTTCTCCTACATGCGGACCGGGTTCGGGCCGGCGACCTTCCGCCGCAGGATCCCGCTGCGCCGGCTGGGACTGCTGCTCAATCCCTTCCCGCTCATCCAGCTGCCCTACCACCGGCTGGTCAACCCGTGGACGCTCGGCGCGGTCCTCCACGAGGTCAGCCACAACCTGCAGAACGACCTCGGCCTCGCGCGGGTCGTGCCAGAGGCGATGGCACGCCGGCTGACGAGCGCGGGCCATCCGCGGTCGGTCGTGTCCACCTGGCTGCGATGGAACCGTGAGCTGTTCGCGGATCTCGCGGGCCTGCTGCTGGGCGGGCCCGCCATCGTCGGCTCGCTGTTCGACGTCATCGGCCGCGCGCCCGACACGGTGCTGACCTACGACCCTCAGGAAGCCCACCCCACCCCGTACCTCCGCGCGCATCTGAGCCTCGAGCTGCTGCGCCGCATGGGTTTTCGCCAGGAGGCCGAGCGCTACGGGCGCCTGTGGGCCCGCCTGTACCCCGACCCCCGGGCGGGCACGATCCCGCGGTCGCTGCTGGAGACGCTCCCGCGCGCGGTGCCGCTGGTCGTGGACACCGTCTGCTTCACCCCGTTGGACGCGCTCGGAGGCAAGCGGCTTGCCGCCGTGCTGCCGTTCGGCTCGAAGGAGCAGGAGATCATCCAGCAGGCCGCCGAGCGGCTGGCGGCCGGCAACGACCCCGGCATCGTCCCGGAGCGCTTCCTCATCGCCGCCGCGCGCTGCGCGCTGGATCAGCGGCTGGCGCGGCCGGGCGTCGTCATGCGGCACTTCTACGAGGCGCTCGGGAGGCGGTGAGCCGACATGACGATCGCGTCCGGCCTCCACGGCCTGTGGCTCGCGCTCCACCGCCTGCGGGATGCGGCGCTCGGCCTGCGGCTGCTCGTCTGTGAGGACCTGCCGGATGGTGTGGCGCCACAGCCGGTGCGCGCGCTGTGCAACGGCGTCGAAGACGTGTTCGGGATGCTCTCCGACGCCATCGAGCGCGCCGCCGCGACCGTACGTGCCGCGGAGCCCGCGGGTGATCCCCGGCAGATCCGCCAGGCGCTTGCCGCCTGCCACCGCTGCCTGCTCGACCTGAGCCGTCGATGGACCGACGAGGTCAGCGCGCACCACCGGCTCACCCAGCTCGAGACTGCGGCTCGTGAGCGCGGCGCGCGCTGGCGCGCATGGGCGCGCAGCGTCACCGAGGCGGTCGACGGCTGCCACGCGCCGCTCTGGGATGTCCACATCGCGCTGCTGGGCTGCTGGGAAGAGCTTGCCGAGCGCGCGCTGCCGTTGTCTTGGATCGGAACGGAGGAACCATGAGCGAGGACACGACGAGCGGTCAGGCTGGCGAGGCGACGATCTCGGTCCGTATCCGACTTGAGGACGCCGACGGCGGCCTCGGTCAGATCGAGGTGGTCGTGTGCCCGCAGGACGGCGAGGAGACCACCCTGGTGACCGACGAGAGCGGGTTCGCCACTGGGACGCTGCCAGCCGGCATCGCGACGGTCGAGCCACGCCCCTTCGTCCGCGGATGCGTGCGCTTCGTCCCGGATACTCCACGGGCGTGGCTCCAACTGGACCCGGACTGTACGACGGAGCTGGAGCTGAGCTACAGGAACGATCTGGCGGAGATCCGGATCACGCCGCACCTGCGTGACGGCATGGCGCCCGTTCCCGGGGTCGAGTTTCAGCTGTACCGGGGCAATGACCTTGAGGGGACACCGCTGGTCCGCACGACCCGGCCGGAGTGGCCTACCGCCTCGTTCAGGGATCTGGAGGCGGGCGAGTACACCGTGACGGCTACGGCTCCAGCGTCGTTCCACGGCCGCCCCGTCAGATCCGACTGCCCCCAGGCGCTTCGCCTGCACGTCCTGCCAGGCCAAGTCGTCCAGCTGGACCGGTGCTTCGAGTTCGTGCTCGCGACCGGCCGCGTGACCGGCACGGTCGTGAAGGAGGCGACCGGCGGCGGGATCGAAGACGTTCCGGTCATGCTCTCCCCGCGCGGCGACGGCGAGCGCATCGGCCCAGTGTGCAGCCGCGACGGCGGGTGCTTTGAGTTCCCCGACGTTCCCGCCGGCGACTACACCGTCGCGCTGGAGCACGAGTCCGTCACCGTCGCCGGCGTGCAGTGGACCGCTGTGGGGCGGCCCCCACGGGTGTCGGTCAGCGCGCAGGCCCCCGAGGGCGTGGCGCAGCTGCGGCTGGAGCGCGACCTCCACCTGCTGCGCGGCATCGTGACGGACCCGGACGACCAGACGATCGCGCACGCGGTCGTCGAGATCCGCCGGTCGCCCGACGCGGAGCCGTTCGCCGTCACGGTCGCCGACGACGACGGCCGCTACGAGTGGCGGGCGGACGAGGCCGGCACCTACTACGTGTCGCTCCGGGAGGATGACGGCGTCGCCGCCCGCTGCCACCCGGTGGCGATCAACTCGGTCGCCTACCAGAACCTGCGAGCCGCCAGGTCCTCCTCGGATTCCTCCGGTTCCTCTGACTCGAGCAGCAGGCTTGGCGGCTCTTTCGACAGGGGCGGCGATCCGACGCCCTTCCCCATCCTGGTGGGCAGCGTCGACGTGACCGGGGGCACCGCCCGGACCAGCGATCGGAGCGCCGTGACCGGCGCCGGCGCGATCGTCGAAGCCGCGATCCGCGACGTCTTGGGGTACCGCGCGAGGCCCGCCGACCCGAAGGGGTTCGTGACCGCGCTGGCGCAGTCCTTCACCTGCGCCGAGGTCGCCGGGCACACCGAGTGCACCTGGACCCCGCGCAGCTACTACGCCTCCACGATCCGGGCCGACCTGGGCGCGCTCACCGGGGCTCAGGCCAGCATCTACGAGCGCGCCCGGGTGGCTGTCGAAGCGGCGCTGCCGCTGCTGGAGGGCATCAAACCGCTGCTGGCTGACGCGGACCAGGAGGACATCGAGGCGGCGCGCGCTCTCGTCCGCTCGCGGCTGACGGACATCGTGGCCGAGTTGTCCCTCGAGGGCGGACCGAGAATCCAGCGGGTCGACGAGCTGTTCCTGCGCCTGACGGGACAACCTCCGGCTCCCACCGGCGCGCCACCCGTCCTCACCATCGAGACCCTCAAAAAGGGAAGCGAACTCAGGTTGCTTCGTGATCGCTTCGGCATCGCCCGCAACCGGGTGAACACCATCGCCGAGGAAGAGAATTTCACCGACTTCCTCATCATCGTCGATCACGTGAGCACGCTGTTCGGATCTTGGCAGACCGTGCGGGGATTCTTCGTGCACAACGGCGGCGGGCAGTTCGAGCCCTTCCTCGGCACCCAGCTCGTGCTGCTGTCACGCCAGCTCTCGGTGGTGGCCGAGACCGTCCAGGAGACCTACTTCGTCATGGACTCGGTGTTCCTCGGCGCGGCCGAGCGCCAGACGGTGCTCCTCAGGCTGAGTGTCCGCAGTGTCGATGAAACCATCTTCCTGGCCGAGCTGCTCGATTGGGTCGACCAGTTCGCGACCGAAGAGGGTCCCAGGCTGATCGCCGATGCGGGCAAGGACGGGGTGAACGCGTTCACCCCGACGATCAGGCGGCTGGCGGAGTTGGTCCAAGCCGCGTCGGATCTTCAACAGCGGCCCGGCGGGGAGATCCCGCCGACCTTCTTCACCGCCCGCGTAGAGCTCGCTTTGGCGCAGCTGGCGAGCCAACTGTGCCGCGCTGCGACGTTGGCCAGGGCGATCGATCCAGGCAACGCTCGCGACGAACAACCCATACCGGCAGTTTGACAGAGGAGGTCGGTCATGACCACCGAGGGGCAGCTCCAATCCTTACTCGACCGTGTCGCGGCGCTGCAGGACACGGTGGTCAGGGAGCGCCTGGCCGATGACCTCACGGCCCGCCCGGACCTCGCCGAGGCGCTGGTCAAACAGGTCAGCGAGCTGTTGGAGGCGGTCGTCGCGGCGGACAACCGGACGCCGCCCTCGCCGGACAAGGGCTTGGCCGCCCTCGTCGGCGTCGGCCCTGAGGCCGCGAACGAGCTGGGCGCGACCCGCCTGCCCCACGGCGTGGAGGTCTACGACGAGGCGGTCGCGTCCGAGCGGGTCATCGCCGTCGCCGATCTCTACTACATCTACCAGCACGAGTGCCTCGGCGTGTTCCGGGCCGTCCAGAAGCTGCAGGAGCTGTTCCGCGCCGGCACGGTCAAGCTGTCGTCCGGGAAGGGCGCCTTCGCGCTCTACCAGTTCGACCGCCGCGAGGTCCTGCGGTACACCCGAAAGGACCGCATGGCGGCCTACCGCAAGGCGTTCGGTTATGGCAGAAGCCCCGTGCCGACCGGATCGCGCGCGAACTCCGAATTCCATCCGCTGTTCACGCACTTCAACCAGCAGGTCGCGCTGTTCTTCCGCGACAAGCGCATCTCGGACGTGCTGCGGGAGCGCGCGTTCGACCCCAGCTTCGGCAGCATCGCGATCGTGCGCCGCTCCGGGCTCGATCTGCGCAACAACCTCAAGTTCATGTCCTACGGCCATCTCAACGTGCTGCGCGTCGAGGTCATGCAGCTGCTCGACGAGGCCTTCCGCGTCCTCGACGCGGACGACGTGAAGCGGCTGTTCGGGGCGGACAACTCCTGGGACGTCGTGGAGAGCGTCCTCACGCAGTACTTCAACGAGCGGCTCGTCACCTCCCCGCGCCAGCGCATGGGCGTGGCCGGGCGAGAGGTGCTGCGCTGGCTCGCCCAGCCCCACGTCCTGCAGACGCAGCGCACACAGTTCGAGGCGCTGCTTCTCCAGATCGCCGAGTTCTCGGAAGAGTGGCTGACCAGCGCGCAGTCGATCGGGCTCGCCACCCGCAGCGCCGCCGAGCGGGTCATCCAACGCCCCACCCACCCGCCCCGCCCCCTGGCCACCGCCGCCTCGGCCAACGGCTCGCGCTTCCTCTGAAACATCTCGAGAACTGGGACATTGACCCATGGGCGAAGCGAAGCGGAGCGTGGTTCGGGCGGCTCGATGCCGCCTGAACCGCCTCAGCTTCAATAAGAACACCACGCTTGACGAACTCAAGGGGTCGCGCCTCATCGGGTGCAGCGACCGACCGCACCAACCTCCCCCACCCACCCACCCTGAAGGAAGAGCGGAACCCGACGAGGCGCCACCCTCACGGCCAGGAGAGGGGAAGGCGCGGTGATCATCGACGGGCACTGCCACGCGGGCCGGGGCACGGCGATGACCGCGCCGTGGAACACCGAGGCCCGGCTGGGCGCCTACCTTCGTCGAGCGCGGTCCGCCGGGATCGACCGGACCGTGGTGTTCAGCCTCTTCCACGGTGACTACCGGCAGGCCAACGCCGAGGTCGCACGGATCGTCGCCCGCAGCCCGCGGCGGCTGATCGGCTTCGCCTGCGTGCACGCCGCTCGGGACGCCGGCCGGGTCGGCGAGGTGGTCGGGCAGGCCGTGGACCGCTGGGGCTTCCGGGGCGTCAAGGTGCACCGCCACGAGGCGGCGCTGACCCGCGAGGTGTGCGACGCGGCCCGCCGCTGGCGCGTGCCGATCCTCTACGACGTCGCGGGCGCCGCCCGATCGCTCGACATGATCGTGCCCCAGTACCCCGATGTCACGTTCGTCGTCCCGCACCTGGGCAGCTTCGCCGACGACTGGCGCTCCCACCTGACCCTCATCGACCAGCTGTCCCGCTTCCCCAACCTCTACGCCGACACCTCCGGCGTCCGCCGGTTCGACTACCTCGCCCAGGCCGTATGCCGGGCCGGCGCGGGCAAGCTGATCTTCGGCTCCGACGGCCCCTGGCTGCACCCCGGCCTTGAGCTGCACAAGATCCGCCTCCTCCACCTGCCCGGAGACCAGGAGGCCCTCGTGCTCGGCGGCACCCTCCAACGCCTCCTCCACCTTTCCACCCGCCCCCGCACAACCGCCCTTCAGGAGGTCGGCTCATGAACATCACCAGAAGGCTCCAACACGAACTCGCTCAGCTCGTCGCTCCGTGAAGGCTCCCCGAACAGGGACTTCGGGTCATATGTGCCCCGAAGTCCCTGTTCGGGAGGACCATGCTCGGTACCCACCAATCCCGACACCGCCTGACCTGCGCATCACAAGGGTGCCGGCTCGCCTGATCGGCTGGCGGGTGGACACCGAAGGACGTGCACGACGCGTCAGCGCACCCGCTGCGACCCGAGGCTTCGGCCGGACGAACATTCGGTTGACACCGTTGGTGGTGACAGATAGTCTTGGCGTTATGAGGAGCACCGTTTGCGGTGCGTAACGTTTAGCTGGTGGTAAGGAAGGGCGATGGCCCGACAGGAAGGGCCTGTGGACTGTCGCCGCGCACGACAGTGCCTCGACGACATCCGCAGGAATCGACGCTCGCAGTCCCCGTCTGACCTTAGACAAGCGGCGGCGGCGTTAGGGTACCAGGTGACGGAATCGCGAGGAAAGGGCTCGCACTGGTGGGCGGCCCAACCCGACACGCCCAGGTTCCCGATTCCGACAGGTCGAGATCCGGTGTCGGTAGGGGTAACGACGAGTGTCTTGGTAATTCTTGAGAAGGTATATGACAATGTCTGTGGATAACCGGCGGATTGAGGAGTTAGTCCGGCTTCCCTGGTCGCGACAAGTTGTCGCCGACGAGGATGGAGTTTTTCTCGCCTCTATTCCCGAGCTTGACGGATGCTTCATCGATGGCAGCTCCATGGAGGATGCACTCGAGCGGTTGGAGGATATCCTCCGAGAGTGGCTTGAGCTGGCGGTTCAAGAAGGAGTTCCTATTCCTCAGCCGGCGCGCATCGCGTATGAGGATTTCAGTGGACGGTTTACGGTGCGAGCACCTCGGTCCCTGCACCGCGAACTCAGCCAGCTAGCCGAGCGTGAGGGTGTGTCACTCAACCAAATGATCGTGACCTTGCTGTCTGGCGCGCTCGTTAATGATGCTTCATTGCCTACGGCAAGCCATGCCTCAAACGATGCCCATGAGGAGATTGTCGCTGACGCACTTGCGCATGAAAGGGAAGCAATCGGTCCGGCCAAGGGGATCGCGACCTTCCTGCGGGAAAAGGGTGCCATCAACCTTGCCTGCCTTGTATTCTCTATGGCGGCTGAGCGGGTGGGCGAGGCGGAAGGCGCTGCAGAGGCGTCACGGGAACTGGGCGCCACCGCAGCGCTCGCTCGCCGTCATGGACGCCAACGGCTTGCAGAAGTCTTGTGGCGGCAAAGTCTTCGGAAAGACCCGACAAATTTGCGATCACGCTCGCTGTTGGGCCAATTACTGCATCATCAGGGCCGATACCCGGAAGCAGCCGAGTACCTTGAGGCAGCCTCGAGGGTGGACAACCACGCTTTGCTCTTTCTCGGCTGGTCTCTGCTACGGCATGGTCTAGATATCGATGATCGAGATCTCGCAACCCGTGGACTCCGATCGATCCGGTCAGCAATGGAGCGCTGGGCATATCAAAACCGCGTTGCTGCAGATCGCACTGCTTGGCTCCGCCAGCTCCAGCATCTCGTCCCTCTCGGTCCTTCCTACCGAGAAGAGGTTACTGAACTCGTCAATTTTGCGAATGCGAATGCGGGCTGGACCGAGGTCAGCCTCGATGAGGTGTGGAACGCAGCCGCGACTGAGGAGCTGGTGAGTGAGCAGGAGGCCACTGGATGAGCTAGCCCCCGGCTAGCCGGGGCGCGGCGGCTTCCTGGCTCACTTCGATGTCGTCCAGCGGCTGGTCCAGCGGGCGCTGACGCAGGGCGTCCGGTTCGACCCGCGAACGTGCGCTCGCGAGTTCGCCGTGCGCCGCGTTATCGACAGACGCGAGCAGGCTCCATGACCCGCCTCGCGGTCGTGCGCGGCATACCGCTCCTTTACCGCCTGGGGCGGTCCGCAAGGCCGCCACATCGTGCTGGTCGGTGTGCTCCCACCAGGCACGCCGCCGCCTGTGGCGCCGGTCTGATCACGCCTCCTCGTTTGCGCGGCCCGGCGCCGCTCCGCGAGTCATACATCCCCCCACGGCAATCAGCGCGGTGCGGCACGCCGCCGCCTTGCCCGATCGGTCCAGGGATCGTGGTTCGACCGCATGCAGCTTTACTCCGACCCATCGACAAGGACGTTGATCCCACCCATCTGAAGTTGAGTCAGAGCGCCAGCGATCCCTGTCCACCTACAGCCCGAGTGGAGTAGCCAAGACCCCTCCGGGCTGTAGGACTCCAGCCCTCCTGACCTATGAGGGATGAATGTCCTGGTAGAAAGGGTGAGGCCCTCCGTCTTCTGACGGTTTGTGCGTTATTTCCTGCAATACCGCGCGTGGTTCGCCGAACCTGGGCCTCAGGCGGCTCGGCTATGTGGCGGGCCGCGGGGTTTCCTCCACACTTTTCTGGACGTTCGGAGCGCCGGGATAAACCGGCATGGAGAAGGAGATGAGAGAGCTCTACACCGAAGGAGTAGCGACCCACGGTGACCCCGAGTCATGCGTCGTCGTTCGCGAG
>JBOGEA010000075.1:0-19248 GCA_050743205.1 Egibacteraceae bacterium
GTATAAGTATATAGGGGGATGTATAGGGAACACATGGTACTGGGTACATGGTACTGGTACATGGTACTGATACATGGGATACAGGGAACAGGTACTGGGATACGTTAGCCGGGGGTCTAAAAACACTCGGGGGGGGTGGCCGAAACACTTACTTGGGACCCCATTTGGGTTTGACACACTTGACAAAGCACACTCTCGGGGTCAGAATTGTGGGTACCCAAAGTGTGAGTGTTTGGTATGCCTATCCCGATGCCCCCCTTAGTTCGATTGGCGCGCGTACAGTTGACAACATTGGTTGCTGCTGTGCTCCTGGCTGGTGCCGATGATTGGACAGAGGAGACAATGCATAGGGTCTGGGCATTGGCGGGAACGTTGGTGAAGCAGGGGGAGCAAGGTGGCTGAGATTCTACGCGCCCATACGATGATTGAGGTCCTGTGCGCAGCTCATCTGTCGAGCTATGTGGTCTCAGAGTTAAGGGAGCGTGGCGGTCTCGTCATCATCGGAGACCCGGCAACTTTGAAGTCCGCGCTTCTGTCCGTGATTGACCATAACTATCACAACGCGATTTCCCTGTCCGATATCAATGCGCGGGCGTTGACGGACCTGCGGGGACAAATCGCGTCCGAGTCCATTCGCACTATCGTGCTCCCGGAGTTTGCGAAGCTCTATGAGCGGGGGAACGTGGGAACGGCGGAGCATGTGGTGGGGACGCTGCGGGCGATGGCGGCGGAGGGGTTCCAGGCGGCGGCGTTCGAGGATTCGCGGATCAATCGCACGACGGCGCACTGTACGGTGATCGGAGCGATGCCGCCGGCGTTGCAGTCCCTGCGGTTTAACCAATGGGAAGTGAGTGGGTTGAATCGGCGTTTCCTCTGGCCGTTGGTGGCGATGAAAGATGGAGAGCTGTTGGAAACGTCGCGGGTGGAGCGGCGGCTCTTGGACTTGGAGCTATCCTCGTATCCGCCGATCCCTACGGGTGGGGTCATCCCGAACGACACGACGCGCGAGGAACGGGCGCGGTGTCGGACTCTGGTCAAGTATCAGCCAGGGGGGAACCATGTCACCCAGCTCGAAATGTTGGTGCGGGTGCTGGCGGTGCTCCAATGGTGGTACCCGATGATCGGGCGGCCACGGGAGCAGGCCATGCAGACGGTGCAGGAGTTTGGTGTTTCCTTGGGACGTGGAGGGGCGCGACTGGACGTGCAGATGCGGTCAGGAGTCTCGCGCCCCCATAAGCCGGTGCGGCATACGCTGGCGACGCGGCAGAAGATCAGTCGGGGCGTGAAACGGGCGAGGAGGAAACAATGAAGTTATTGGTGGTCCAGTTGGCGGGGCCTGACCCGTTGGATCGGTCATCACGGGAGGCCGAGTTTCCTATTGTGGGAAGTCAGGTGGTTCGCGTGCAGGTGGAATGGATGGCGGGTGGGATGCGGTATACTAGGGAGTGGGTACTTGGTGATGCGTTGTCAGCACGGGTACAGCGGGTGAATCCGGTGGCGCGCATTGAACCAGCTTGACGATCAGACGTGCGCGCGGTGTGGACGGGAGCCGGGAGAGCGGGATCGGCAGATGAAAACGTACACGGGGCCGCTCGTCGCGGTCGAGCCGGGCGTGGGTGGGGTCTGGGACGTGTGTGCGCCGTGCGCGCGTGCGTTACGAGAATGGGTGCGGCAACACGGGACCGCGCCGCCGGTGCAGCCGCGACAACAGGGGGTGCGACAGCGATTAGCACGTCAAGGGAGGGGTCATGCGTAGAAAATTGGCGAAGGATCGGCGATACCCGGATATCGCGTTCGCCGAATCGGCGGTGGCGGCGTTTCTGCAAGCGCATCGGGCGGACTTCGCGCGGGCGCATGCGATGCTCCAAGATGCCAGCGTGCGGATCGAGTCATCGAGCGCGCGGGCGGAAGTGCGGAAGACGGTGCTGTCCCTGTTGTATGGGGTGCGGCGCGTGTTGCGGGAGATTGAGGGTGTGGAACGCCCGGAGACGCAACGGTGACACCCTGCGATCACCTGGGTCGGCACCTGGCGTTTCGGGTGATGCTGAGCGGTCGGCGGCACCTGGGATTGTGGTGCCCGGCGTGTCAACGATTCGTCCCCGATGACGCGGGGCGGTATTGGCTGCGGCAGAAAGGTGACTTGACGCACGTCCCGGAGCGCGGGGGGCTAGGGAGGGAAACCCCAAGGTGTGGCGGGGGTCACTCGTCACCACCACCTGGTGTGCCGCATCCTCGTTGAGCACGGGCCCCATGTGTATCTTGTGGGCAGCCGGGCACTCCCGCCTGGCGGGGACGAGGAGAATGGTATGAATCGGCCAGTTGAGATCACCGTTGCTCTTGAAACAGGACTCGAACGGGCGCGCCTACTTGGTTACACTCGCGACTTTGATGTGGCAATGGCGATCAAGACGGCACTTCGGGAAGCGGGGTTGAAGGTCGTGCGGATTCCTGGTTTCAAGAGAGAGGGAGCATGACTCCTTTCACGGGAACAATCGAGCGAGTCCGCATGGCGGCGGATGTGGCGGACCACTTTGATCTGTCGGTGACTGATCACGTACAGGTGCGAAAGGTCCGCGTCAGCCGGTGGACCCTGTGGCGGATTCGGGAGTGTGCGCGGTACATAGGACAGCGGGCGGTGAACGATGAGGGAATCGCGCGGGACCCGGTGCTCGGGGCGCGGGTCGAAGTGTGGGGCAACGGGACGGTGGTGCTCGTATGACCGTCGCGGACGCGCAGTTGCTCGTGGCGATCTTGCTGGTGCCGGGGATTCCGTCCATGCCGCCCGCGCGGATGATCCGGGGGTTCGCGCGGACCTTCCCGCAATTCGCGGGGTTGGCGCACGGCATGTTCTACGCGGCCACGGGCCGCCAGGTGTGGGAGGAGTAACGTGGCCAACAGCGCATTTCCTCAGCGGCAGATTTCCGAGTATGTGTGGGTGCAGGAGGTTGAGGGTAGCTCCCACGTGAATCTGTCGGTATACGGCATGGGGGTCTCGCTGTCGCGATTGGAGGCATTGCGGCTCGCGGCGGCGCTTGTGGATTGGGTGGCGGTGAAGCAGGTATGACCACGGTGCTCGTGTGGGTGGCGTTGACCATCATCCTGGCGCTCTTATTGTGGCCAGATCGGAGGAAGTCGTGAAAATCCTGCACCGCTATACCACTGAGGTATTGCGTGAGGTTGACGGGGGCAGCCTGTCGGGGGCGAACCTATCGCGGGCGAACCTGTCGTGGGCGGACCTATCGCGGGCGAACCTGTCGTGGGTGAACCTGTCGGGGGCGAACCTGGCGAGGGCGGACCTGTCGCGGGCGGACCTGTCGGGGGCGGACCTGACGGGGGCGAACCTGTCGGGGGCGATCATCTGGCCGGGATGGGTTGTGCAAAAGGTGGAGTCGTGAAAGCCGTCGCGATCACGCGCGTCGAGCTAGGCTACTGCGCCAACTGCAACGCGCCGGCTGTCGTGGGGCACGTGGCGGTGCGCGGATGGGCGCACGAGCCGGCGATCTGTGAGGCATGTCTCGTCGCATTGGTCGAGCGCGTGCGCCGGATCGCGGACGCCAACAGGATTCGCCCGCCGGTGGAGCTGGTGAAACCATGAGTTACTGGCTTTGCGGATGTTGTGGGAAACGAGCAAATGATCTTCGGCCGCATACCGACCCACCAAGTGGGTGGGGAGCATGTTTCGCGTGTGGGATGGCTGGCGCACGGTACAAGGTCAATCGGGGGTGTCGCTTGTGTAAAGGGCAGCCCCCGGTGGATCAGGTGAGGGTGGTGGCGCACAATCTTTGGCGGCATAGAACAGAGAAACGGGTGTTGTAGGTGGCGCGCTCCCGCTCCTACTGGCCGGTCATCCGCGACGCACGGGACCGCTATGGCCTCTCGCTCGCCGAGGGCCGTGCCTTCTGGCGCGCGCTGCGGGAGACGCTGGATCGGGCACCGTACAAGGTGGACCTGGATCGGCACCCGCGCTACGCGGCCCGTGCGGCACAGGCCGTGCGCGAGGAAACGCGCGCGGCGGCCGTCGAACACGTCGAGGAGTTGCCGAAGCGCGAGCGGGTCCGCTTGTATGACGAGCTGGCGGACGAGTTGTACGAGGAAGCGGAGGAGTACGCGGACTACGAGGAGACGGAGCTGTCGCTCGATCTCGATTACTCGGAGTGGGCATAATGGCTAAATCACGGTCGCTCTCGATCAAGGTGCGCGTCATCGCCCCACGAGGCACGCCAATGGCGCTGAAGGTCCGAACGATCCGCGCGGTCGCGGAGGGGAAGCCTGTACCGGCCGGGTGGCGTATCCGCTTCGTGGATTGGTCGCGAGGGTCAGGGGACGAGTTGGAATCGGGGCACTACGCGGATGCGAAGGCCATGGACGCGCTGCGCGCCTTCTCGGCCGCGCTCCTCGCAGCGGGGAAGATTCGGGAAGGCTTCATCAAGCCGGTGCCACGGGGCGCCTTGGAGGAGTGATGGCAAGGGAGCGGGAAGTGGGAGCTGACACGTTGGTATACAGTGTTGGCAGCGTATCGCTGGATGCGGGAATGGCGCGTACACACGGATGGACTGAAAACGAGATTGACGACGCCGCGCGAAAACTTGGTGCCATAAGTCGGCACTATGGACAGCGTGCGAGGCGGCGGTATCCGGAGCGGTATGAGGGCGACGTTTTTGTCGGGGAGTGAATTGGCGCGACTTTGGCTCTGGCCGTTCCGGCTGTGGTGGGCATGGTGGCACCGGCGAAGCAGGTGGTCACGCTGCCTGCGGTGTCGTCGTATCCTTCCCAATGGTGGTCATGTCACGTGGTTCGGAAATACCGGGCGAGGCGGCATCGCGCTGTGTGAATCCTGTTGGTGCCAGCTTCATGCCCGTGCCCGTGTGTGGTACTACTGGTTGCTCTATGCGCGGTGGTGGTGGGATAATACGCGGCCGATGACATGGAAACATCTTCGGTGGTGGGTTGAGCACGAGTGAGAACCCTGAAACCGCTATTCTCCTCTGCTTCGACGCATTGGGCGACCCCCGGTGACGTGTACGGTGTCCTAGATCGGGAGTTTCGGTTTACGCTTGATCCGTGTCCCCTGGGTGGTGGCGGTGAAGATGGGATCGCGCGGTCGTGGGTGGGTGAGCGGGTCTACTGCAACCCTCCATATGGGAAAGGGATCGACCGATGGTTGGCGAAGGCGCCCGAGGCGTTGTTGGCCGTCTATCTCGTCCCCGCCCGAACAGATACGCGGTGGTGGCACACTTTTGCAATGCAGGCAACTGAGATTCGGTTTCTACGAGGACGTTTGAGGTTTGGCGAGGCGAAGAACGGTGCGCCGTTTCCGAGCGTCGTGTTGGTGTATCAATGAGAATCCTCCGCCTCGATTGGGATGCGCGGGTGCGCCCGCTCTCATTATCGGAGATCGTGGCGCGGTTGAAGCGGGCAGGGTATCGGCCGCTGGCGTTGCGGGAGGGGGTCAGCCCTGGCGGCCGGGGACGGCATGCCTGGATCGTGGTGCATCCCGCGTGCCGCACGGCCGCGCAAGTAGTGGCCCTGCAAGCGATCCTCGGCTCAGACCCGTATCGCGAGGCCAGTAACCTGTTCCGGGCCTCGAAGCTGCGTCGCGTGCCTCAGGGCTTGCGCTCGTGGTGGAACGTGCTATATAGGGGACGGGGAACAGTCCCCAATCATCATTCACAGGGAAGGTAGGCAACACATGGGCAGGACTGCACAGGCGCCGGCGCCGGACAATGGCACGACGCTCACGTTCAACGAGGGGAAGGCGAAGCTCACGCCGGAAGTCACCAACAACGCGGCCGTGCTGGTGCTCACGTTCCGGGAGCTGCGCCGGAACGTCGAAACCCGCATGGGGCCGGCGAACGTCATCATCACGGACGAGTACCCCGATCACGGGTTCTACGCGAACGTGACCAGCCTCAGGCGGATCGCAGCACTCTACGGCAACGACTACTCGAAGTGGACCGGACGCCAGATCGTGCTCGTGATGATGAACGTCCAGCGCGTGGGCACCACGCAGATGACCAACACGTATTGGGCGGCCGACACGGCCGACGACGCGGAGCCGCGCTATTCGTGGGCGCGGCTGCTGAAGGAGGCCACGCGGCGGTCGAAGGCGGCGGCCAAGTAGAAACGGCCTGGCGCGTCGCAGTAACGTCCTGCACAATGCCCCAGCTTAGCGGGGAGCAAAGAGCAATGGAGAGTACGTTACCTCCATTGCAAGCGCCAGGTGACTTTAAGGGGGGTGATGCCCTTGCCAAGTTCCCCAACGTCTAGTCCGGGGTACTTGTAAGGGTTCCCGCGTCGCCACGGCGGAGCGTGGCTTTAGCACGAGGATGCGAACAGTTGCGCTGAGCATCTGGGCTGAAAGCTGAACGGGGGTTCGAGTCCCCCGGCGGGAACTGGTGGCGGGCCGTCAGCGGAGGAATCGCTGGCCCGAAACGACGTGAAGGGCGAGATGCGGGGCAACTGCTACGTCGTGCTGTTGGTGCCGACCCGCCAACGCTTGGAGGGCAAGTGCAAGGAAAACGCCGGTCAGGTCGTGCCAGATTACCAAAGTCAAGTAAGAGCGCGCGCTCCGAACGGCTTGGTGTAAGTATCGACGACTTGGCCGGCGTGCAGATCGTGGTGGGTCAGGGAAAACGGTTGCCCGTGCATCGAGCCGCGTTGGCCGTTCCGGCAGCCCTCGACCACATCCCGCCTGCACTCGCGGAGACGGAATGGCTCTATGCCTGCGAAGCGGCGGACGAGCGGACGATTCAGGGGCTCGCGGCGGTCGCCGGTTGCACGGTCGCGGAGCTGGAAGCGCGGCGCCTCGATTACGTGACCACGAGCCCGGAACGCTGCCGGCAGGACGCGCCGCCCAACCGGCGCCGGTGTCATCGGTGTCCCTGGTGGGACGCGAACCCCAACGCGAAGGCGCCTTTCTAGGTGAAACGCCTGCGGCTCTGGTGGCATCTGCTGTGGCATCCGGGGCGGAACCACTATCGCGTGACGTGGAGGCGTCCAGCCAACGCCTTCTCGCCACCGTACACGTGGGATCATTGCGCGTGCGGGGTCGGTGATCCTCCTCCCTGGTGGCCATTGATGCGGGACACTGCGTGATTTCGGCGGAGGAGTTAGATAGAGCCTATGCGGCTGACAAGGTGAAGTTGGGCCGCAGCAACCGGCGGCCAGTCATCTGCCAGGGATGCAAGGCAGTCACGGAGCCGGGAGACGCCCGCCGACTGTGGGTGGATGGCATGGCGCGGGGGTATCTCTGTGATGGGTGCTCGCAGCGGGGGAATGGATAACATGGAACAACACGTGACATCGCGGTGGAACGAGCAGGGGGAAGTGCTCGTGACCATGGACGCGCAGACCGCCCAGGACTTATTTGGGGTGCTCGCGGGCGTGTTCACCTCGCACACGGCGGAGCGGGTCCGGGCCTGCCTCGAATGGACGTTACAGCGACCGGGGAACACGGCGGAGTCCACGCCCTCGCGCCGCACGCGGGAAACGCCCGTACTTTCACAAAGCGGAAAGGTACGACTGCCGTGACCGACTTCGGGGAGGAGAAGCAGCGACGCCCAGACGTACAGGTGCGTGGGGTCGCGCCCGCGAAGCAGGGCAGTCGGCGCACCGTACAGAAGAAGAAGGGCGGTCGGATCGTGCTGCGGACGGACGCCTTCGAGATCGAGCTGGACTTGCCCGACTTGGTGCTGGCGCAGATCGAACGGCTGTTTGAGCGCGGCGAGCGGTGAGCGTCGGCTGGGAATGGCATCGGTTCACACTCGGGTGGTCCGTGCATGTGTGGATCGGTCGGAGCCGGTGGACCTTTACGTGGCATCGGAGGAATCCGTGAGACCGTTTGTGATTCAGTGGTGGAACGCCACGCGGCGGACGTTCAGCGTGTGGCACTTGGCGGACCCCATGCGCGCGTTCCGCACGCGTTGCGGCCGGCGCTTCGGCCTACGGCGCAACGTCGCGTTGCCGGTACAGCAGGCGGTGACGTGCAAGGATTGCCTGCCCTACTGTGGCTAATTGCCCGGACTGCGGAGCACCAGCCATTGACTGCTATGAGTCTACGCTCGGGCCGGCGTGGCGCTTTGATCGAGACGCTGTGCTACGAGAAGTGGTTGCTACGTTGACTCACGGGCAGTTGATGGACATGCAAATTGGGTTTCGGCATGCATATCAGGCCAGTGCTGGAGATCAAGGCTCCATGGCAAGATTGTGTGAAGGCTGGAGTAGAAGCAATGCGTGTCATCATGCTTCGCGCCCTCGGAGTTGAATCGTGAAATACATAATGCTCGTGGGCCTTTTGCTCGGCTGTGATAAGATCACGGCGCCGGTTCCTGTGATGCCCGCCAGTCTCTCGGCCACGGTCGCTGACGCCTTGGGGAATGGGCCCCCGTTGCGGTTGACCGTGACGGCGGATGGGACCACCGTGACGGCGGAGCCAGGCCAGCGGAACGTGTGCGTGCGCTACGCGGCCCTCACGCGGCCCACCACAGTCTGGTTCACGGTCACGATGTTGCGGCCCTACGGGGGCATGGATAGCGGGACGGTGCTCACGGCCGCTGTGCCGTGGCAGGCCGGCTCCGGCTACCGGTATGCGTGGGCGATGGCGGATACGACGGGCGGAGTGGTCTGGATCGGGCTGCCCCCCGTGTCGCGCGAGTGCGGGGACACGGCGGGGCTGGCCCCGTAAATGGCGCCCTGGAAGAAGGAGCGGCGCAAGTTTGTGGGTGTCTCGCGGGCCACGCACGCCGTCCTGGTCGCGCTCGCGCGGGCGAACGGGTGGACGTTGGGCGGCGCGATTGATACCGCCGTGCGCGACTACTGGCAACGGCAGCAAGCGAACCGGGTGGAGTACCTCGCGCGGGAATTGGCGAGTGTCGTGGGTCGGAAGGTCGAGGAGATTTTTCATACACCGCTGTTGGAGCGGTTGCGGCAACCGGAACGGGAAACGGACGCGAGGGGGTAGGGATGCAAGGCTGGATTGCGTATGTGCGCCCGCAGGCGAAGCGTGACCTACCGTTGGCGGACGGGTGGGAGCCGGCGGTGTTCCTCATGGCGAACAATCACGAGCAGGCGGAGACGGGGATGCGCCAGCTCGTGTTGGGGCAGAAAGTGGATGTGAAGGTGGAGAGTGTCATGGAGGCGCCGTGGCCGGTCGCGCGGGTGATGATCGCCATGGCCATCGTGAGCGGGCTCGGGGCCATTCAACAACAACTGGCCCAGGCGGGGCCGAGACTGGTGAGGTAGGTATGGGACGGGGGCCAACGCGGAAGGTGATCGAGGCGGAGCTGTACGACGGCGCGCAGGAGTCAGCGGAGATCATCGCGCCCACACTCCAAGAGGAGCAGGAGGAGTCGGAGGGCTGGCAGTTTACCAAGGAGCTGGGCGGGGAAGATCGCGTCTACATCGAATCCCGCGCGGACGGCAAACTGACGTACCTGGAAACGGTGCCGGCCAGCAGCTATAGCCCCGACTACGTGCGGGACAAGTGGGGTGGCGGAGACTACCGGGTGTCGCTGATCTGGCCGAACGGGCGGTGGAAGGAACGGCGTACGCTGTCCATTGATCGGCGCTGTCGGCCGAAGGTGGTCCCGGTGGAGAGCGCGGGGCCGGTCCCGATGTTCGCCGGGGTAGACCCGCTCGCGCGCATGGAGCGGATGTTGGAGCGGGCGATTGAGGCGCAGCAAACCGTGAAGGCTGCGCCAGTGGTGGCCGCGCTCGATCCCGTGGAGCTGTTCAAGCAGTTCGCGGGGATCGTGAAGGAGATCATCCCCACCAGCCAGTCGGCCGGGGCGAACATGAAGGAGACGGTCGAGCTGGCCAAGACGCTGATGAGTTTCGGGCGCGAAATGGCGGAGGAAGTGACGCCGCACGAAGGCGGGGACGGCCCCCCGTGGGGCATGATTATCGAGAAGGGGATTACGCCGCTGGTGGAGTTGGCGGCGCGTGGAGGACGGCAGCCCACGCCAGCGATCCCGGCGGCCGCGCCGCGCGCGTTGCCGGCCGTAACGCCGACGACGCCGACCCCGGAGGGCCCGATGTGGTTTGTTGAGTTGGCGCGCTTGTTCCCGTTGATCCTCGCGCGGGCGAAGAAGGATGCGGACCCGGTGACGACGGCCGCGTTTGTCTTGGACGAGCTGTCGGAAGCGGCGGTCACGCAGATCGCCGCGCTGGCCGCACAGGAAGGATTCGTGGACAAGGCGTTGACGGTTCTGCCGGCCGAGTTTGGGACCTATGCGGAATGGGCCCGCGAGTTTTTGGGCGCGGTGCCGGCGGTGCTGGCGAGTGAGGAGGAGCAAGCGCCGGAATCGGAACCGGAGCATGGACCGGGGTTGCGACTGGTCCCGCCCGAGGGATCGGGGAAGGTCAGCGAAGTGCCACCCCTCACGGAAGGGATCGGGGAAGATGCGGACGACTAGCCAGGCGCTGTTCCTCGCGCTCGGGTGGATGATCGGCGCGCCGTTCGCGGTGGATGTGAGTGCCTACGCGCAGGGACAGATCGTGTTTGCGGAAGCGGCCCGCGCGCAACTCGATTCGCTGTTTCAGGGGGATTCGGCCTATGCGTGCGCGGTGGGCACGGCGGACAGCCTGCTCGCGAATGTGCTGGAAGTCACCGTGTTGGATGATCGGTGCCAGCGCGATGATCCGGTGGTAGGGGTACTCCTGTTCGGGAACACCGCGCAATGGCAACACGTGACGGCGGACGAGGCAGGGCACATGCTCGGGCACTTGCCTCGGTCGGTGATGTTTGTCGCACTGGTGTACACGGCCCGCCCGCTTCGCATGTCGTGGGTGTGGCGATGACTGGCGGAGACGTGCTCGCGCTCGGATTCGCGCGGCGCCGCATGTAAGGAGCGGGGTGTAGTAACGGTTTGTACGCCCGAGGCTTGCCAGGTCTCGGGCGTTGTGCTATGCATCCGTGCGGCATGGCGACAGCGAGCGTTCAGCGGATCGCGGGCGGCGACCTGGGCGCCCAACAGACCTTGCAGCGGATGCGGGATGTGGTGAACCACAGTCTCCGCGATCCGGTCATCATCGAAACCGCGCGGGGGATCGCCGCTCAAGCCCCGCCGCGCGACTTGCTCGGGATCGTGCGCGCGATCTATGACTACCTGCAAGATCACTTCCAATTCGTCCCAGACCCTCGTGGCGTGGAGACCTTGGCCACGCCCCGCTACTTACTGGATCGCATCGAACGCCACAGCTTCGCGGAAGGAGATTGCGATGACGCGGCCATCCTCGCGGCGGCCCTGGGGAAAGCGGTGGGCTTGCGCGCGAAATATCGCGCGGTGGGCTTCGCGGCCCCGAACGGGCCGCTCACGCACGTCTACACCCTCTTGCACGCCGGTGGCCGGTGGGTCCGTCTCGATCCGACGAAACCCCTGTCGCGGCCCATCCCCCCGGCGGCCCGCGCCTACGAGGTAGCGGTATGAGCTACGGGCAAACCATCGTGCCGACGAAAGAGAGCCTCTATAAGACGTGGCTCGAATACTCACGGCCGGAGCTGTTTCCGCAAACAGGTACCGTCGTACCGGTCACGCAGCCGATCCTCGTGGCGCCGACGCCTTCACCAACGCAGCCGATCACGCAAGTCGCGCCCCCGCCGGTCGTGGTGACACCGACGGCGAGTGAGCCGGTGCGGAACGGGAAGCAGGCCACGACCGCGATGCAGAAGAACGGGGGCACGGCGGTCTCGCTCGTGGCGCAGGAGGCGGTGGCGGTGGACGCGAGTGAAAAGGCGGCGGGCAATGCGAAACCGTGGGTGATCCTGGCACTGGTCGCGGTCGGCCTCATGGCCTTGAGTCGGAGGTAGGTATGTATCCGAAGGAACGGATGGGGACGTTTGGGCTGGCGCCGGCGGCGGTGCTCTCCATCGCCAGCTCGTTGACGGGACTGCTCGGGGGATTGTTCAAGCCCTCGTCCACGGACATTGCGAAGAAGCTCGGGCCGGGGTTGCTCGCACAAGCCCAGGCGGGCGATCTCTACGCGGTCTACATCCTGGAAGATCAGTCGTGGTACGCCGCGACGACGGAAACCAAGGCGGTGTGGAAGGGCTTCTATAACCAAGTGCCGGCAGGCGTGCTCGCGGAGTTTTGGCGGCATCCGCTCGCGGGCTCGCGCAGGGCGGGCATCCCCATTGCGGGGACGACCGTGTATGCAAGTACGGAGGCGACCTTCCGGGCCGCGACGCCGGGGCCGGTGACAGCGCCGATTACGACCGCGCCGGCTGCACCTGGGGCTCCGCCGGTGGGCGCTGCACCCGCGCCAGGAGGGGGATTGGCCGCGCTGATCCCACTCGCGCTCGGCGCCCTCTTTCTCTTGCGGAGGCGCTAATGGGCCTCGGCCAGATTCCCGCCACCGGCATCCCACAGGTGGATGCGTTGCTCGCGCGCCTGCCGGAAGAAGCCGCGAACTTCCAGCGCATCCCCGGCCGACTGACGGCCGCGAACAACGCGCTCCTCCGTGTGCCGGGGCAATTCCAGGTGGACGCGCAAGCCCTTCGCAACCGCATCGCGCAAGCGCAGGCGACCTACGGGCGACTCGCGGGGATCGTCGCGGACCTGATGACGGCCTATCGGCAGCATACGATCACGGCCGCGCAGATTCCGCAGGCGATCTCGCTCGCCACGGGCGTCGCGGGGTTGCAACGGACGGTCAAGCAGATCGAAGCGGAAACGGCCGCATTAGCAGGGGGTGCCCCGACGGCGAAAGTGGGCGTACAACCGCTCGTGTATGCGGCCGGCGGCGCCGTCGTTGGCGGGCTCATGTTCGGCACGGTGGGCGCGTTGATCGGTGGCGCGCTCGGCCTGTTCGCGGGAGCGCGGAGGTAGCGGTGCCAAAGCTGAAAACATTGACTGAGCGGCAAGCTGGCCTTCTCGCAGAGGCGTTGTGGGAGTACCACCTAGTGTTCGACCTGACAGACGGGGAACTTGAGGAGGTAGATTACCTCCTCTACCAACTTGAGGACCCGCGCAGAACAGGGGAGCGGCATTAAAGTGTACGGCGACCTGCAAGCCGACTACCTGACGCAGCAGAAGATCGTCAACGCGCTCGCACTCCAACTGCGCGTGTTGCGCGATCAGCTCGCGGCGGCAAAGGCGCGCGGGGAATCGCCGGCCGTACTGGCGAACATCCAGGCGGGGATCACGCAGATTGAGGGGCAGCACCGGACCGCGCTCGCCAAGCTCCAAGCCCTCGCGGATCAGATCGCGGGCCGGGAGCAACCGAGTGGGATCAGCCTCGGCATCGCGGACGTGGGAGAGAAGCTGGCGGAGTTGCTGAAGAAGCTCGGCACCGGGGCCGCTGTCGCGCTCGCGGCGCTGCTGATTATGACCTTCGCGAGACGCCGGTGAAAGCGCAACCGATTCGCCTGCTCGATATGTGGCTGCTCGGCCCGCTGATGCTCATGGCCGCCGCGCGCGGGTTCGACCTAGATGATCGCTGGCGCGCCGTGCTCGGGCTCGCCGGCCTGCTCACCATCGCCTACAACGGCGCCAACTGGCTGCGGGTCCGTGAGCCGTGAACGTCTGGGTACGCAAGGAGCGGAACGGGTGGCACGTCGTAACCGACCGGCTCAACTACGGCCCGTTTCGCACCAAACGGCGCGCGATGGACATGCGGGAGGCGGTCATCGAATCCGCCTTGCAGGAGAATCCGGGGGGTCGCATGGCGAATCGTGAGCTAACGTCTTTCGATAGAAAGTGGCTGGCAATCGCGAAGTCGGTACTCGCTATGCATCCACAGCGTCACGTGTCGGGAATGGGGAAGGTGGAGGCGGAGGGAATCATTCGTGAGCTGATGGGTCGCAGGGGAGCACGCGAGACGATTCGCAGGTTGCTGAAGAACCCCCGCGAGAATCCTGGCGACGTGGACGAGGCCGGCTGGCACCGCGCAACCCATGCGGCTGGGTTTTCAGTTGAATGGAAGCCTGTCAGCCGAAAGAGGGCGAAGGAGCTATATGGGAGAATCCCACGCCTTGGCCACGAACTTGTATTGCCCAGCGAAGGTGGGTACCAGTATCGTCTCGTGAACACGAGCGGGAAACTTGAACTACGCCGCTGGCAACGAGTGAACCCCCGTGAGACGACTGCCCACTACCGCCGCGTGCGCCTTCGGCCGCCCGGTCGGTTTGCCAGGGAGAGCCTCCGCACGATTGATCCGGGGAAGCCTGGCGGCCCCAAGGTGGTCGTGGGCCGCTTGAAGGGCGAGCGCCGCGTCACGCGCTCCGGGCGGGCGGCGCTGACCCCGCAAGCGAAACTGTATCCGCGCGGGAAGAATCCGCGAGAGGTAGATGAAACGGCGGCGACGGAGTTGACGCTGTTCATCGAGAATGACGGGGACCTGTATCGGCGGCAGACGATCCCGATCCTGCAAAACCTCTGGCGGAAGATGCAACGGGGCGTCTATGACCACGGGAAGGCGGCGAAGCTGTGGGGCTATCTGGTGGAGAGTGGGGCCAAAAAGTACGTGCAGGAGTTTGGGGGCCCTGGGGACAAATGGCACCAGGTGTTTGACGTGCCGACACGGGCGGCCGTGGCGCGGAGTTTGGCAGACAGCGGAAAGGCGCAACTCGACGGTCGGGAGTTTACTTGGCAGCAGAAGGGCAATCCGGGCGTACACACGCGCTTGCGGAAGAACCCCACGCTCGTTACCCTTGGGGCGAATCCCCTGGCGCGAGTGGTCGAAGATATCGGCCGGGTGGAGGAGATTCGGTATCAGCGCACGGCGAAGGGACCGGGGCATCAACAGTTGTTCAAGCATCCGTTCGAGCAGCGCCCCCGGTTGTTGCTGTTGAGTGACGGCACCGTGCATATCGTGCATCCGACGCATCGGCTGTGGGCGAATCTGCCGGAGTAGGATGACGTAGAAGCGCAACACGACAACTCGGGCCTTTGGAGATTGCGAGCCGTGCAGGGCTGCACCCCTGCGCGGCTTTCGGTTTTCAGGGGCCCTAGCCTTGGAGGAGCACATGGCCCGCTGGCTCATCAACCCGTCGCACGGCTCGAAGCGGACCCGGCGGAAGCCCCCGAAGGGCTTCAAGTCTTGGGGCGCGTGGTCCAAGTCCATGCGCGCACGGAAAGGAAAGGGGAGTCCTGTGGCCAAGCGGAGGAAGCGCCGGCGCGCTCGCCGGAATCCGGGCCTGTTGGCGAACCCTCGTCGGCGTCGTCGCCGGGCCACGGTCAAGCACGTGATTCGCTATCGCAATCGTCCGCGCGGACGGCGCCGGCATCGGCGCAATCCCGCGCTGTTCAAGGGCGGGACGCGCGGCATCGTGAGTCAGTTGACGCGCGGCGTCGTGAACGGGACGTGGGTGCTGGTCGGCGAAGCGGCCACCAACGCCCTGCCGTCGCTCGTCGGCATGAACCAGGCGGGGGTCATGGGCATGGCCGTGAAGGCCGTGGCCGCGACCGTCGCCGGGATGCTGGCCAAGCAGTTTGTGGGCGCCAATGCAGCCGACTACGTGACGGCGGGCGGATTCGCCGCGCTCGTGCGGCCGACGATCAAGGCGCTGAACATCCCGGTGCTGTCGGGCGCCCTGGGGGATACGTTCCCCGAGTATTTCATGGGCGCCTACGCGCGGGAGGAGCAGATCGGGGCCTACGCCCAGGAGAGCGGTGAGCTGGACGCCGCGCTTCTCTATTCCTAGCGCCAGCCGGTAACCCATAAACCGAAAGGAATCGGACAATGCCGCGCTTCAACATCCGGGCCAAGACCTACGGGGCACTCCGTCGGGAGACCACTCCGTCCTCGCCCGGTCAGCCGGAAGCCCTGCCGCATGTGCTGTTCGACACGCAGGCATGGACGACGGCCGTCACGACTAACGCCACCTACTTCGCCGGGAACAACACGGACCCGACGATGGGGAACGTCTCGGGCGGGCAGTTGCCGGCCGACCAGGCGTTTGAGGTGCATTACGTCGGGGTGGACTTCCTGCTCGCCGCGATCAACGCGGCGGCCCCGGCCGTCACGGTCAGCCAGTGGGCTGATCTCACGCAGTTCCTGTGGACGCAGCGCGGCATCCTCACGCTGACGATCTCCAACAAGGACTACATCGTCGCGGAACCCCTGAGCTTCTTCCACGGCTCCGGGGGCCCGATGGGCTTCGGCTACTCGAACAGCGCCACGACGGGCCGCTTCGAGTACGGCAACAACGGGGTCATGGATGGCGGATACTGCGTCGGTGGGGCGATCACGATTCCGGGAAAGATCACCTTCTCGGCGCGGATCAACCTGGCGGCGGCGCCCACGCTTGGCGTCTCCCCGCTGAACGTGCGGGTGTGGATGCTCGGCGTCCTGAGCCGGAGGGTGTTGTAACCGGAGGGGTGCAGGGGAACCTCGGTAAGGGGTTCCCCGCGCCCATCTACGCGGGAGATTACAATGCGGGAAGCTGCGGCCGGATGCCCTCCTGGCCGCCTTCCCATCTGAGCCGGGGCGGGTCCCCCTCGTCCGCCCCAGGCCAGCCCAGAAGGAACGTCGGGGGACGCTTCAACCAGAGAGGACCGTATGGCAAACGCTTCCGCAGTCGGCCGTAGCGCCCAAGGGCCGATCCCCGTCCTGGCCATGAGCCCCTTTTACGGGTGGCTCCCGCGCAGTCTGTGGCGCAAGGTCAAGGACTTTTTCGTCTACTCGTCCGACTTCATCCCGCTCGCGGCGGGTGGCACGGCGACGCAGGATATCGCCGTTCAGGCGGACTCCGATTTCGTCATCATCGCCGGCGTGCGAGTCTACACGACCACGGGGGACGTAGCCATTGCCGGAGACTTCTTCCCGGCGCTCGTGACGATTCGGGACTCAGGCTCGGGTCGCCAGCTCATGGATCGCCCGGTCCACGCCCAGAACCTGTTCGGGACCGCGCAGCTCCCGGCCTACTGGCCATTCCCCAAGTTGATCCGCGCCAGCTCCACGGTGTCCACGACGTTGCAGAATCTCGAAGCGACGGCGCGGAACATTCGGATTAGCTATTGGGGCTTCAAGGTGTTCCCGGTCCTGGCCGAGGAGTAACCCATGCGCTTTCGCGGCATGGGCAACGATCCGGCAACCCCCAAGGATCAGGCGACCTGGCCGGTCGTGCCCTCGCGGATCGGCAACGAGGGCGGGGGCGGCGGTTCAGGCGCTGGGGGCCCGCGTCCGACCGTCATTCCTCACGTGGTGGGGCTGGAAGCGCCCTACGGATGGCCACCCGCGACGGCCACGCAATGGCTGCTCGATGGCGGCGGGCTGATCGGCACGGCGAACACCGATCTCGCGCGGCTGCGGTTGGAGTTGCCCGCCCGGAACGTCGGCGTGGTCAAGTATGTGGCCTTCGGCGGCAACTCGTCGCTCGACGGGAACGCCTACAGCCCTGACCCAACGTTTCTCTACACCCTGCTCGTCAACGGCGCGCCGATTCCGGGATGGAACGAGCATGGCGCGCTGCCCTTCGCGGGTGTGCCGGGGGTCACCTATACCTACGCGCACATCATGCTGCCGGCTGGCGCCGTCCTGCAAGGGCGGATGCGCCAGGTGCTCGGAGCCACGCAGTCCATGGCGATGGCGTTGCAGGGCTGGTATTGGCCGGAATCGCAGTATGAGCGCGACGTGTTGAGGACGGGCGGAGGATACTACTGATGACGCAGACCGTCACGCCGCGCGTTGTTTCGAATGAGTTTCAGTCCGGGTCCACCGCCGTCAGTTGTGCGCGGTCGCTGGGGGGAGAGTCGCTGCCCTCAGCGGATATCATCCCCCTGATACTCGACAACTTCGGCTATGTGCGAGTATTGGCGAAGGATTGGGGAAGCATCCGACGCATCACAGCCGCGTCGGTCGGAACGCTCGTGTTCACGGGGCTGTGTACGATCACGCAAGTCAACCTTGTGAATCGGCCGGCAGGGATCGACGCACAGCTCACGATCTACAACGGCACGAGCGTCGCCGGCACGCTGATGGAGACGATTGACGGGGCCACCGGGATGTTCCCCATGGACTTCGCGCAACGCCATTCCGGCGGCGGTTCGGGATTCTTTTATGTGATGACGGGAACCATCATCGGGGAGTGGGTCGTCAGTTTCCAGCGCGACCTATTCGACGCATGACGCGCATCTGGGTAGTGGCGTTCACCTTCAAGCCGAAGAAGCAGGCCGAGGAGGCGAGCGGCTGCTTGCAGGTGACGGCCGAGACGGAGGAGGAAGCGGTGGCCAAGATCCGCGTCCATGAGCATGTCCCACCGCATACCAAGTTCCAGGTCGTGAGCGCGCGGCCGTTGTGGGGGCGCCCGTGATCCCGCTCCGCGAGCTGGCGAACCCAAATGACACGAGTGTCCGACTCTATTGGGCGTATGCGGCGGCGCCAGCCGTTGCCTTGGAGTTTGCCCACGTCCAGCTCCGGCGGAATCCCGGCACGATCCTCATTGAGGCGATCTACGCGGCGGATATCACCGCTGCGGGATTGGTGGACATTTTCACGACCGCGATTGCCCTGCCGGCTGGTGTAGCGGGAACGACCCGGAATCGGGATGGCCGGCAAGCGGCGGCGGTCACGGTGGTCAATCAAGCTACCAACGTCGCCAAGCAGACGGACGGGGTTGCCTCCTATGCGCCCCAGACGGTCCCACTCGGGGCCGCGCTGACCTCGCTGCTGCACTCCGAATCGGAAACGCCGGGGGCGGTGATGGGGCCACTGATTCTCTCGGGGCCGAACGGCGTCGTCATCATCCCGCAAACGGTCAACGTCGGCATCACCGTCTATTTCGCATACCGCGAGCTGCAATAACATGCTGCTCTTGATTCAAGCAGCGGCCCGCGCTTATGACGTGCCGCCCCACGCGGTCGCAGCGTTGGGCGTCCTCATGGAGGGATGCCCGCTGTCCCCGGATTGGGTGCTCGCGCAAAGCTTCCAAGGTGATCCGGCAGTCCCGGAAAATCGCTGGTACTTGATCGCCCGTGCGCTCGCGCAACAGTGGGCCGGGAACGCGGTCGAATCGGAATCGGTCCAACGGGCCGCGCAGGCGCTCGGCGTGCTCACCACGCAGGCCCACAGCCGTAAGGCGCTCGGGGATTCGCGGACAGCGACCCAACGCGCCGCGTGGTGGCGCCTCGCCTGGGATCGCGTGCGGCAGGTCGTGTGAGTAGCCGCACGGGCCCGCAGTACCCAGAGTTGCCGGTTGCGATTGCCAATGCCGTCGCCCCCGCCTTAACGGAAGGGCGGGTGCAGCCGCTGTCCATGGACTTGGCCGGCAACGTGCGCGTGCTCGCCACGTTCTCCGGCGCCATTGGCGCG
>JBOGEA010000076.1:0-19121 GCA_050743205.1 Egibacteraceae bacterium
ATTCCGCCGCGATCCAGCACCAAACCGGCCCGGAGAGACGCGTAAGGCGTGCAACCCGATCCGGCAGAACTTGACTCACGCGCAACGGATTCGCGGACCCGAAGTCCCCTAGCCACTCCCTGCTCACAGTTGGAAGCGCTGCAGCGCGGGCACCATGCTGGGAGCGGGGGCGGAGAGCCACTGGACGAAGCTGTCCCAGGTGGCCGGGTCCACGACGCCGGCGGGGACCAGCGGCCCGATCCCGACGACCGGGTGCTCGGGCGAGCGCGCGTAGGGCGCGTACCGATCGATGAGCGTCTCGACCGGTCTGTCACGGCTGGCGACGACTTCGTCCACGGTCTGCTGCAGGTGCGCGCTCTCGGGCGTCTGCGGCACGACCGTCGCGAAGGTGTGGCGCACGAGCCGGGCGCTGTCGAGCAGCTGATCCTCATGGAGCGCGGGCCCGTTCGTGGCCGCCCGGATCGCCTCAATGGCCTGCTCGATCATCCGGGGAAGCGCGGAGAAGTCAGTCTGCTGCTTCGGCGTAAGGTTCAGCCGCTGCGCAGAGTTGAGCAGCCGCCCGATGTCGGCGGGCGGCGAGGCCTGGCGGACCCGCGCCGACGTCGTGAGGTTGAGAAGCTCCTGTGTCAACGGCTCCAGCGCCCTGAGCGTCTCTGGGCCGCTGGTGCGCCGGTACTCTGCGAACGTCGCGACGAAGTTGACGGCGCAGTCCAACCCGTCGTAGCGGATGAGGGCCTCGATCAGGTCGCCGCCCAGGGTGAGGGCGATCCGGAGCCCGACGGCGTTGAGGAGGAACCGCCCCTCCAGGATCGCGAGCACCTGCTCCTGGGCCACCGCGTCTCGCGCGCGGCCGAGCGAGACGCCGGCGTTGAACAGCCGCGCGGCGGGATGCTCCGGCCGATCCGACGCGGCGTCCACGACGCCGCTGGTGGCCTCCAGCCGCGCTCGCCCGATCTGCGTCTGGACCCAGGCCTGGGTGACCGATCCCATGTTGGACAGCACCGTGGCGAACGGAACGTGGCGGTCCGTGTGAAAGCCGAGCGCCTGCACCACGTCGGCCGCGCGCTGCTCCTCGATGTTCAGCGGGCTCGCGGTCGCCGCCGAGATCGCCTTCAGCTCCCGAAGCATGGGCAGGTCAGGGTCGCTGGCCCCTCCCCGCCGCTGGAACAGTGTGGAGATACCCGAGGCCAGGTTGAACGCCGCGCTCGACACGATTCCAGAGCTGGCGGGGTCCAGCTCGTCGAGCTCGTCCCTCATCGCCACCCAGCGCATGCCCTCGACCGTCAGGTGGTAGCAGAAGCCGGCTTGTTCGTTCCGCGGTCCCCCCGCTGCCGGGGATACGGTGGACAGGCTCACCGCGAGGATCGCGATGGTGGTGTAGAAGCCCATCCCGCGGTCCTCGGGCGCCTGGCCCTGCAGGTACGCCACGAGCTGCCACGCGAGGTCAGCGGTCGCCGGAGTGCCGCGGACCGCCGACAGCACGCTGGAGATGGCGTCGACCCGCTGCTCATAGGTCCCCTCCCCGCGGCGCTCCAGCCGCCGCATGGTGGGCGCGACCGTGTACCGGACGAAGCGCTCGAGGGCTGTCGGATCCCGCAGTTGGGGCACCTGCGCATCGATGACCAGCTCCACGGTCCCCACATCCCCAGGAATCGCCTCGGGCATATCCGCCGTCAGCGCCGCCTCGCGCTCCCCGGGCGGGCTCTCGCTGAGCACGTCGACCATGGAGTCAAGGAAGGCCTGCCGCTCGCCGGGATCGAACTGATAGCCGGAGCTGGCATGCGCGACCTCCCAGATCAGCTCGAGGCGGGCGCGGTACCCGTCCTCCCAGGACCGCTCCTGTGGGATCTGGAGTCCCGGCGCGGCTTGCGTCTCCGGCGGGGCCACCTCCTTCGCCACCTGGGCCGGCTGGTCGCGGTAGACCGCCTGCTCCTGCTCGCCCGCATCATCAGGCGAGGCTGCGGCTGAGAGATCGGTCATGCGGCTGCCCTCCCGAACGCCCTTACGCCGGCCGCGTCATAGGCCGTGACCACGACTGCGGCGATGAACCCCACGGAACGCAGTGGCGCTCCTGGTTGTTGGAGGGCCGACAGTCGGCGGAACAGCTCACCCTCCATGCGACGGACGGACCCCACCCGGTAGTCGTGCAGCGGCTGGTCGCGCCAGGCCGCCAACGCCTGCAGGACCGCCTCCTCCAGCTGATTTTTGATCTGCTCGAGGGATGAGTCTGTCAGCGCTTCGACGAGAGCCAGCAGCTGCGGAAACTTCCAGACCATCTCCGCGACGTCTCGGCTCTCAAGCCGCGGGATGAGCATTGGGCGGGTGCTGAGATACCGCTCGGCGAACCTGCTCTGGAGAGAGGGACGCGCCTCTGGTGGGACCTTCGCATAGGCCCGCCTGAGTGAATCGTTCAGCTGTGCAGGAGGCCCGTAACAATGTGCCGATGCGTCCGAATCCTGCGGTGGCTCAGCCAGGCGGCCGTCCAACTGGTCGGGCTCCGCCAGCTCGGGCCACTGCTCATAGATAAGCGCCAGCATGGTGGAGTCCAGATCCTCAAGCCCTACCCGGAGCGGGTTGAACACCTTGAAGCGGACCTGCTCGTCGACGTAGGAGAGCACGACCACGACGCCCGGCAGGTCCAGTGAGCGCCGGGTCAGCGTCATGGCTTCCTGGGCCACCCGCGGCGCTGCCCGGTCCACCTCGTCGAGCACAAGGACCGTCCGCCACTCGAGCTTGCGCACCCGCGCGGTGAGGCGCTCGAGCGAGTGCTGCCAGGTCGGCCGGGGCGGCTGCAGCGGGAACTCCAGCTTCGTGGTCGCACCGCCGCCGGCCGACACCCCGAACCTGGCATCCTTGGCGGCGCGCAGGAGGCACATCGGCAGCGGGTAGCGCAGCCACCCGTACGGGAACCAGTACCGCCAGTGGCTCAGGATCTCCTCGACCATCGCCAGGTACAGGTCAGGCTCGCTCTGCTGCCCCCAGGCATCGACTTGGACGACCGCGGTGCGGCTGGGATGCTCGTGATCCAAGAACCGGCCGAGCCGGTCGAGCATGAACGACTTGCCGTCCCCGACCTCACCCGTGAACTGGATCACCTGAGCCTCATCCTCGGGTCGCAGGGAAAGGATCGCGGATTGGAGCCGCGTAAGGCACGTCCTCTGGAACGGCAGGAGACGCTCGATCTCGGACCTGTCGTCATGCCGCGGCTTGGCGCGGTGGCAGGCGGCGAAGCGGTGGAGCAGCAGGAGCTTGCCGATCAACAGCGCGGCCCCGACGCCGAGCGCCACCCGCAGCCCCCACAGCAGGGCGAACGGCGCCCGGGAAGGCGGCGCTTCCACCGTGCCAATCCCGATGAGGGCGGGCGACGGCGCCTCGGCAGGTGACATCGCCGCGCTGCCCACCGCTTGGAGGGCCGCTGGCAGATGGACGACGGTGACGACCGCAGCCGTCACGGTCATGGCCATCACGCTGATGCGCAGCAGCGGCGTCTCCCACGCGAAGGCACATGGGGCAGCCAGCACCGCCGCCAGCAGCGCGCCCGCGCTGAGCAGGCCCTTCATCTCAACGGCGCCCAGCCGCGCGGCACCCAGGTCTGCGGCGCTCAACTCCAGGGCCAGCAGCGCGATCGACGCCAGGAGCCCGAGCAACGAGCCCAGCCTGGCCACCCCCACCGACGGCAGGTTCGCGAAAGACCTACGGCGACCGAGAGACCTACGGCGACCGTGGACCCAGAGCGGCAGCGCGATCGCAGGGGGGACAAGCACAATCACCCCGAGCAGCACAACCCACGCCGCCGGCGGCGGTGGCCAGAGCCCGGCGCCGACCGCCAACGGCAGAACCATCACGAAACAGGAACGACCACACCGCCACCCGCTGCCCACCGCAACCCCCGCCCACACGAATCCGACCAGCCCCCGCCAGCACCGTCGCCAATGCTGCGCCCGCACCCAGAGTGGCCCTCGATCACACCGATGTCAACCCTCGCGCCAATGTCAGCGCGCAGGACCCGGCACGCGATAGTCCGTCCTGCGGGTACATTGCTGGACGTGCGCAATGAGAGGATCCGGCGGTGATCGTGGCGCGTGTGGCTGGCGAAGACTTCGAGCTGGATGCCTCCAGCGTCGAACGCGCGCTCGCCGCGATCGATCCCGAGCCCATCAAAGAGCACTACGTCGTCATAGGCGCGCGCCGTTACCCGCCCAAGCAGGTGGTGGCAGCCGCGACCGGTCTCGACCGAGCGGATTTCACCACGCATCAGGCCAGGTCGATCCTGCGTCGGCTTGGGTTCGGCGTCCATCGGCGTCACGCAGCTACGGCCGGGCCCTCATCAAGGGGCTGAGGCCGCGGCCCTCGCGCCATTCGTGGGCCGATGGATCACCCCAGGACGGGCTCGAGGTCCTGTTCGACGCCAACTCACCCCAGGCGGTGCTGCGTTGGCTTCGCAGGAACGGCTTACGGGCCAGGGTCTGGCGAGTCCCGGCAACACCTGCCGAGGCCGGCTCTCTGCTTTCCACCCCGTGGTCGTCTCCTCCACGGAGCTGCCCGACGGAGGAGGCCGGCCGCGTCCGCTGCTGGACGTCACCGTGACGGAACCCAACGTGCTCCTTCCGGCCTGGGTCGCCGAGGCCGCCGGGATCGCGGTCGAGAGCGCACCAACCGCAAACGTGGCGGTCGCCGGCACAGCAACGAAGCCCGCGTTTCGTCACGACGCCGCTGAGCGCGACAGACGAAGGCTTTGGACGCTCTCACGCCCGCCACCACCTGCGAACGCAACGCCGTTGCCAACTTCGGCGGTGGCCAAAAGCTCGCCCCCACGGCTTTCCTCCGTAAATGGAGGAAAGCCGTGGCTCAAGAACGGGGCCTCTCCACTCGGCAACAGGTTTCCTCCGCATCCGAAGGAAAACCGCACCCAGCCACATCGCCGGGCCGCCTGAGGGCCAGGTTCAGCGAACCACGCGCGGCTTCCGCGAGAAATAACGCACAAAACCGACAGAAGGCGGAGGACCCACCCCGTCTACCAGGACATTCAGCTCTAGCTAGGTCAGGAGGTCTGGGACTCACGTCCACAGGTCACTCACCCAGAGTGGGGCACTATGCGTCGTGCTCCCGCGTGCTGAGCATCGTTCGAAGAGCGTCTTCGTCCAGTTCAAGCACGGCGTCAGCGAGTTGGGCGACCTCTTTCGCGAGGCACTGACGAGAAGGCACCGCAACGACGACGCCTTTCCGGAATCTTGAGCTGTGCGGATGGCCTCGGCCAAGTCTCGATCGCCAGCAATCAGAATGGCAGTGTCATACGCGTTGCGTTGAGCGAGCCGCACGAGGTCGAGCGTCACGAGGGTGTCAACGCCCTTCTGCTGCCGCCCTGGGTAGAAGGTCAGTACGCGCGCAAGAACCGCTGACCAGCAAGCTCTGCGGAGGTTGAACACCGCCTCATCCACTCAACTACACCAGCTACATCCGGCCGGATGCGCGCAACCGGCTCACGCAGGGCTCGGGCACCTTCGGCTCGCAGAAAGCCAACATCAACAAAGCCCGCATAGTAGGCAGCCATTCCCGGCCTCGTTGAAGAGAAACAATTAGAGCCCCTAACAGGGCCCTATGCAAAGTGCCCCCGAACGGGAAGGCTGAGAGCGTAGCCCATGGTGCCGGGGCTTTGCAAGACGGGCCTGAAGATCCTCAACGCGCTTCGTTCTGCGCCGACGGGAGCGCCGGCCCCCCTACCAGTTGCCGCGCGCAGCGCAGAAACGCACGGCGCGAGGGGGCATCAGCGGGCATCTTCTGCTGCGCTCACACATGGGCGGATTCCAGGCGCAGGAGGAGGCGCTTGCGGTCCAGACCGCCGCCGTAGCCGGTGAGGGAGCCGTTCGCGCCGATGACGCGATGGCAGGGGATGACGATGGCGATGGGGTTGCGGCCGTTGGCCAGGCCGACGGCGCGGACCGCCCGCGGGTTGCCGATGCGCTCGGCGATCGCCCCGTAGCTGCGCGTCTGCCCGTAGGGGATCTCCTGCAGCGCCTTCCACACCTGCAGCTGGAACGCTGTCCCCTGCGGCGCGACCGGCAGATCGAAGATCGTGCGCTCGCCCGCGAAATACGCGGCGAGCTGCTCCACGGCCGCCTGGAACGGGCCGGGGTCGGATCGCCAGGCCTGCCCGAGCACCGGCGTGCTCCTGCTCACCGGCAGGTACAGCCCCGTCAGCCGCTCACCGTCGGACACCAGGGTCAGCTCCCCGACCGGGCTCGGCATCGTTGTGACGTATCCGGGTGTCATCACCGCTCCTTGCTCAATGTGGACCACAGGTGCTGGGCGGCGTAGGACCGCCACGGACGCCAGCGCTCCGCAAGGCGCTGGAGCGCGGCGGTTCGGCCGGGCGCCCCCAGCCGCTCCGCGGCTTTGCGGAGCCCCAGATCGCTGGCGGGAAACGCGTCAGGATCCCCGAGGGCCCGCATCGCGACATAACCGGCGGTCCAGGGACCGATACCGGGCAGCGCCTGGAGCGCGGCCACGGCCGCCTGACGATCGGCGCCTGGGTCCAGCACAAGATCCCCGGTGGAGAGGACTCGCGCAAGACGGGTGAGGGTGTCGGCGCGGGTCCGGGGCATCGGCAGCTCGCGCGGGTCAGCCTCGGCGAGGACCTCCGCCTGCGGGAACAGGTGCGTGAGGCCGCCGTCCGGCGCGGTGAGCGGCTTGCCGTACCGCGCGACCAGCCGCCCGGCCAGCGTCCGCGCACCGGCCACGGAGATCTGCTGGCCGAGCACCGCGCGCACAGCAAGCTCTGCGCCGTCAACCGTGCGCGGCACCCGCCTGCCCGGGCAGTCACGCACGAGCGGGCCGAGCAGTGGGTCCTCGCCCAGCAGCTCCGCAACGGCCACCGGGTCGGCGTCGAGGTCGAGCAGGCGCCGGCACCGCTGCACGCCCGCGCCGAGGTCACGCAGATCGTCCAGCCACAGCCGGCACGCGACGTGTGCGCCGCCCTCCGACAGCTCCACCACGCCGGTCCCATAAGGCAGGCGGAGGGTCCGCCGGTAGACCTGGCCCGAGACCTCCTCGACGCCGGGCACCCCCCGCGCGCCCAAAAAGCCCAGCAGACCGGCGACGTGGCAGGGCGCCCGGTAAGGCAGGCGGAGCGCGATCGCCCCCGACGGCCCCTGGCACGCGGGACCCGCTCTGCGCCGCAGCTCGGTGGGCGTCGCCGCGAACACCCCGCGGATCGTGTCGTTGAACTGGCGCACGCTCGCGAACCCCGCCGCGAACGCGACCTGGGCGAACGGCACGGCGGTCGTCTCCACCAGCCCCCGAGCCGTATGCGCCCGCTGCGCCCGGGCCAGGGCGAGTGGACCGGCGCCGACCTCGGCCACGAGCTGGCGGTGCAGGTGCCGCTCGCTGTAGCCCAGCCGCCGCGCGAGGCCGGCGACGCCGTCGCGGTCGACCACGCCGTCGGCGATCAGGCGCATCGCCCGGGCCGCCAGATCCGCCCGCTGGTCCCACTCGGGCGAGCCCGGGACCGCGTCGGGCCGGCAGCGCTTGCACGCACGGAAGCCCCCGACCTGCGCCGCGGCGGCGGTCGGGTAGAAACGCACGTGCGCGCGCTTCGGGAGCACGGCTGGACAGCTCGGCCGGCAGTAGATGCCGGTCGAGGTCACGGCGGTGTACACCCAGCCGTCGAACCGCTCGTCTCGGCTCTGCACGGCCCGGTAGCAGCGCTCAAAGTCGGTGTGCACGGCGGCGAGCATCGCACGCCCGCCACCAGCCCGCTGGCGGATTTCGGACATCAACTTGAAGCGCGCGCGGACGCCGGGCCAGCGGCGGGCATGATGATCGTATGACAAAGGCTCGCGTCACCATCACCGTCAGCCCTGAAGCGCTCGCGGCTGCTGAGGCGCAGGTTGCCCGCCAACGAGCGCCCTCTGTCAGCGCCTGGGTGGACCAAGCCATGCGGGAGAAGGCGCGCCGGGACGACCTGGTTGCGTTATTGGCCGGGATGCGAGCGGAGAACGGGCCCGCGACCGCTGAGGAGGACGCTTGGGCCCGCAGCGTCCTCGGCCTGTAGGCCTAACGGGGCTTTACTCCAGCCCGATGAGTCATGGACGAGAGGGCCGGTGGCGGTCAGCGCAACCACCGGCGTTGACCTACAGGTTTCCGTCGGATCCGACGGAAAGCCGCGGTCCAACTGCCGCTCCGCCACGCTGACCTACAGGTTTCCGTCAAATGCGACGGAAAGCTGCGTTCGAGCCACCGACCGGGGCGCTGCTCTACCACCGATGCGACGGAAACCGCCTCCTGCTGTGGCTGGCTGTGCTAGTCGGGGAGTTCAATGGGGATGGCGTGGGTGCGGGCGAGGCGGCCGCCTCGGACGTATTCGATCAGCACGGGCTTGCCGATGCGCTGGTCGGTCATCAGCTGCTGGAGGGCGCCGACACGCTCGGTCGGCATGCCGTCGATGGTGACGACGATGTCCTCGGGGCGCAGGCCAGCGGCAGCGGCGGGGCTGCCCTCGACGATCGACAGGATCTCGATGCCGCGCTGGCGCGCGGTGGAGTGGACGGCGCGGGGTGGCAGGGGGCGGGAACCGCCGGCGATGCCCAGGTAGGCACGCCGCACCCGGCCGTCGCGCATCAGGGCGGCGAGGATCTGACGGGTGGTCGCGTTGATCGGCACGGCCATACCCAGACCCTGGCCCACCCCCAGGCCGATCAGCGCGGTGTTGACGCCGACGACCCGCGCGGCGCTGTCGGCCAGCGCGCCCCCGGAGTTGCCTGGATGCAGCGCGGCGTCGGTCTGGATGACGTTCTCGATCAACCGGGACGAGCGCTGGTGGTGGCTCGTGAGGGAACGGCCGAGGGCGCTGACCACCCCGGCGCTCACCGACCCCGCGTAGCCGAGGGGGTTCCCGACGGCGACGACGAGCTGGCCGACCTGGAGCTGGTCGGCGTCGCCGAGCGTCGCCGGCACCAGATCGCCGCCGACCCGCACGACGGCCAGGTCGGACAGCGGGTCGATGCCGACGACCTCGAAGCTCAGCTCGATGCCGTTTGCGAACCCCGCCGTCCCGCCTTCAGCGCCCTGCACGACGTGAGCGGACGTGGCCAAGAAGCCGTCAGGGGTAAGGGCGACGGCCGAGCCGGCCCCGGCGCGGCGCAGGTGGCCGCCCATCCTGCGCCGCACGTCCAGGCTGGCCACCGACGCCGTCAGCGTCTTCGCGACCCTCGTCACGACCTGCGAGTAAGCGTCCAGCGCGACGGCCTCCGGGGAGGCCGGCATTACGCCGAGCCCTCCTGCTCTGTCGAGCCGAACGTCACCGCCACGTCGACGCGCTCGACGCCGCGCACGATCTTCAGGCGAACGATCGTGCCGGCCTCGAGCTGGTCGAGTATGGCGAACAGGTCGTCGCTGCTGGTCGTCGGCTGCCCGTTCGCCTCGATGATGAGGTCGCCCGCGCGTACCCCTGCCCGCGCCGCCGGACCGTCGTCATCGACCCCACGGACGAGGAGGCCATCCTGCGGGGGCAGCCCCACAGCGCTGCGCAGGCGCCGCGCGACGTGCGCGGGTGCGACGGCGATGCCCAGCGTGACTCGGGACGGCGAGTGGCCCTCTCCAAGCGCGTCCAACCGCCGGCTCAGCTCGGTCGTGGCCGGAACCGCGAGGTAGAAGCCGTCGCCTCGCCGATGGGTGTTGATCCCGACGAGCCGGCCGTCGCCATCGACGAGCGGCCCGCCCGACGAGCCGCGGGCCAGCGGCACCGTGTGCTCCAGCGCGTCAGCGATCCGCCGCCCGCGCGGCCCGCGGAATGCCTGCCCAGTCGCCGAGACGAGGCCCCAGGTGAGCCGCGGGCCGCCTCCAGGGCTGTTCGTCACCGCGAACACGAGCATCCCCGCATCGATCTGCTCATCCCGCGCGTCGGCCCATTGCAGCGGGGGCGCCCCAGCCGTGTCGACCGCGACGACCGCGAGGTCCGCGTCGACGTCCACGCCCGCCACGGTCCCCGTCGCGACGCGGCCGTCCGCGAACGTCACGGTGACCTGCTGGCCGCGCAGATTGTGCGCGTTCGTCACGACGCGCCCATCGGCGACGACCGCGCCAGCTCCCCGTCCGTCACGCCCGATCGTGACGACGCTCGGTCCAACGGCTCGGACAACGCCGCCCGCCTCCTGTCCCAGTGCTGCCAGCTGACTCATGACTCCCACCTTCCCTGTGACTTTTAACTTGCAATAGAGTAGCGACTATGGAAGCAGAAGCAACCGGTGGAGCGTTGGGGCTGACCGATAAGGTGACGGCGTGAACCCGTCAGAGCGGAAGAGCCCCTTGGCTGTCGCTGTCGAGCAGGTCGGCGACCGCTGGAGTCTGCTCCTCGTGCACGCGCTGCTCGACGGCCCCAAACGCTTCCGTGAGCTGGAAGGCCTGGTCGAGGGGATCTCCCCGAACATCCTGTCCCAGCGGCTACGACACCTGGAGGCTGCGGGAGTCCTGCTCTCCACGCCTTACTCGCGCCGCCCTCCGCGCTTCGCCTATGAGCTGACGGTCGCCGGCCTCGAGCTGGGCAGCGCCCTGCGAATGCTCAGCCAATGGGGAGCTGACCGTGCCGCGAGTGACGAGGCCTTCCGGCACGAGGCGTGCGGCACACCAGCCGAGGCGCGGTGGTGGTGCCCAACATGCGAGCGAACCATCGACGGTGAGGCCAGCGAGCTGCACCACTTGTAATAGTTGTGATGGCCAGCCGCTGGAGTGGGCTCAGCTCACGAGGCCTGGGCGTGGGGGTCGCGACCCATGATCAGGCGGTAGTGCATCAGGCAGAGACCAAGGGTCGTCTCGGACGGACGACCGCAGTCATCGGTCCGGCCGGTCATTGCGTTCGTACGATCAGCCCAACAGCGCACAACCCCGGGAGTGGGGTTCCAGTTCATCACGGCACTCATCTGTGTACTCCTCCTACGGGCTCTATCCTGCCATCTGTCCACCGCGCCCTCCGCCCCGTGAGCCGGCGGGGCGTCTCGAGCGGGATCAGCGCAGGCCGGGGCCCTTCCGCAGCTCTTGTACAGAATCACGCATCGCATGGGTAGTACCCGTCAACGGGCGAAGAGACCCGTCGGCAAATGTCCGCTCTACCCCTCCCGAAGGATGTCGCGGCCTGCTAGCGTAGGGCGCCGAGGGCACGGACCGCGTGGATCTTGTACTGCTTGATCGCTGTTGCGGCCCCTCAAGCCAGCCCCGTCGGCCGGCTCGCAACCAGAAAGTAACGACTGAAACGAGGGCAACGCAATGGCGACAGGTACCGTCAAGTGGTTCTCCGACGAGAAGGGCTACGGCTTCATCTCGCGTGATGACGGCCAGGACGACGTGTTCGTCCACTTCAGCGCAATCGCAATGAACGGTTTCCGCACCCTCGCAGAGGGCGCGAAGGTCTCGTTCGACATCACGCAGGGCAACAAAGGCGCGCAAGCCGCGAACGTCCAGGTCGTCGGGTAGCACTCGGCGTGCACTTTCAAGCCCCGGCCCAACAGGGTCGGGGCTTGAAGCTTTTCTCACCCCTGGCACCGGGGACACCAGTACGTGCGGCGGGCGTGTGCCCCCTGCGCGCGGCTGCGGATCGCTGTGCCGCAGGCCGGGCACGCCCGGCCGGTCCGGCCATAGACGTGAAGCCGTTCGCCGCGCTGTCCAGACGTCGTCGTCCGCCGCGCGCCCGAGCCCTTGAGTGCATTCGCCCGAAGC
Source organism: Egibacteraceae bacterium (assembly GCA_050743205.1). GTDB lineage: Bacteria > Actinomycetota > Nitriliruptoria > Euzebyales > Egibacteraceae > JBOGED01. The sequence goes on from JBOGEA010000076.1 coordinate 11,707, forward strand.
AGGCGCACCGCGGTGTCCAACAGCGCCTCCCGCGCGGCCTCCGGCAACTCGCCGACGGCCGTCCAAGGGTTGACGCCGTGGATGAACAGGATCTCTGACTTGTAGACGTTGCCGATGCCGGCGATCACCCGCTGGTCGAGCAGCGCCTCCCCGATCGCGGTGTTCCCCAGCCGGTCGAGCCGCCGCCGCGCCTCGGCCAGGTCAGGCGTCTCGTCAAGCGCGTCGGGACCCAACCGTGTCAGCACTGGATGCGCGGTGACCTGCGCTGTGGACAGCAGCTCACAGACCGGCGCCCCGAAACACACCGCCGTGCGGCCTGCCTGATCGGAGGACTCCCCCGCGCCCACTGTGAGCGCGATGCGGGCGAGTCGCTCCGGTGAGTCCCACCGCTGACCGGTCCGGTACACGTGCCACGACCCGCTCATCATCATGTGCGAGTGCAGCGCCAACCGGCTCGGCGCGAACCAGAGGAGCAGGTGCTTCCCGCGCGACTCGACTTCGGCGACGGTCTGCCCGACGAGCCGCTGTGGCCCCAGCCCTCTGATCTGCGCCACGGTCGTGCGCACCGCAGTCACGGTCTGGCCCTCCAGCGCCGCTCGGAGCACGCGCGCGGTCCGGTAGATCGTGTCGCCCTCAGCCACGCCGCAGCAGTCCCCTCGGATGGTCGGCGAACCCGGCCGCGCGGAGGTGTGGCACGATCGGCTGTGAGCCGGCCGCCTCCCCGTCCACGCGCTCGACCCTCAGCTGCGGCGCGCGGCCCGTGCTGACCAGGTCCGCCAGGGCGGTGGCGGACGAGGCGAGCAGGCCCTCGTCCTGGGTGAACGTGAGCAGCGAGTGGCCGCCGCGCTCCAGGTACGCGGCGAGACCGCCGCCGGCGAGCACGACGCGAGCGCCCGCACCGCGCCGTGGACGATGGGCGCTGGCGCTGTCCGGCCAGGGCAACGCCGCTCCGAACGGGTTGGCCGGATCGGTGACGGCGAGAACGACCGCGCCCTCGGCCTCACCTCGCGCGGCGCGCAGCCGGTCGACAGCGCCGGGCAGCGCGAACTGGGCGCCGCCCAGCCCCTCGATGAAGTAGCCGCGCCGCACCCGCCCGGCCTCCTCCATCGCTTTCAGCACCGGATAGACGGAAGCAAAACCGCCCGCAACCTCTTCCGTGACGACCGCGTCGCGCACGAGGACGCCATGCCGGTCAAGCAGCTGGGCGGCCAGCGCGGCGGCCCGTTGAGTGGGCGGGACCGCAGGCTCCAGCAGGTCGGCGACGAGCGACCACCGGCCGGCCGCCCTCGGCGGTCCCGCCCTGGTGACGACCCGCCCAGGCCTGGCCCGCCGCCCCTTGACACGCCCTCTGCGCATGCTCCCGCCCAAGAGGGCGCGCAGCGCGGACAGCGAATCGTTCGTGACCACGCCTGACCAGACCAGGTCCCACAGCGCGTCGAGCACGGGCCGCTCGTCCCCGCCGGCCGCCGCGTAGAGCTGCGGCCAGAACGACGCGCCCCGCCCCTGGAGATGCTCGAACAGCCGGGCGTGGACGTCAGCCCACCATTCCTCGTCGTGCGGCTTCGGCGGCGCGGGAGCGAGGGCAGGCGCCTGGTCACGGAAATAGAGGGCGACGCGCCCGTCGTCTGGGCCGAGCGGCCCCCGCCCGACCCACACCACCTCCCCGGTCCCGCACAGCTCGTCGAGCCACGCCGAGGTGTACCGCGCGACCCGCACCGGCAGGACATCGGCCTCCAGCGCGCTCGCTGGGACCGCCGCCCCCTGCAGCTGCCGGATCGCCTCGAGCGTCGCGTCGGGCCCGGACAGGCGTGACCCCACATGCTGCCAGGCGGGCAGGAAGCGGACGAGCGCGGCTGGCTCAACCGGCTCGACCTCGCGACGCAGCGCCGCGAGGCAACGCCGCCGCAGCCGGCGCAGCACCTCCACGTCGCACCACTCGCGCGCGGCGCCTTCACCCGGACCCGGCCTGAACCGGCCCGCCACCACCCGGCGCTCGCGCTCCAGCTGGGCCAAGGCCAGCTCGACCGCGTCTGTGGGCAAACCGAGCCGGCGGGTCACGTCCGCGGGCAGGAAGGGCCCATGGGTTCTGGCGAAACGCGCGACGAGGTCAAGCAGGGGGCGGTCGACGGGCGTGGCGAACGCCTCCGGCAGACCCGGCGGGACCGGCACGCCGAGGCCGTCGCGGAGCCGGGCCGCGTCCTCGGCCGCCGCCCACCGCTCCTCACCGACCAGGCGCACCCGATACGCGCGACGGGTGCGCTCCAGCTCGGCGAGCCAGTCGTCGGCGGGACCGTCGGTCCGCACGGCGACCTCGTCGGCCCGCAGGTCGCCGACCTCTCGCAACAGGTCCGCGACCGCGTCCAGCGATCGAGCGTGGCGCTCGGGGGCCAGGCGCTGCAGCTCAAGCTCCAGCTCCGCCAGCAGCTCGTGGTCGATCAGGTCGCGCAGCTCGTCGCTGCCGAGCAGCTCGGCGAGCAGCTGGCGGTCCAACGCGAGCGCCGACGCACGCCGCTCGGCCAGCGGCGCGTCCCCCTCATAGAGGTAGTTCGCGACGTAGTCGAACAGCAGAGACGACGCGAACGGCGAGGCGAGCGGGGTTTCGACCTGCACAACCCGCACACGGCGGGACTCCACCGCGCGGAGCAGCCCGACGAGCGCGGGTACGTCGAACACATCGCCGAGGCACTCGCGATACGTCTCGAGCAGGATCGGGAAGCTGCCGTAGCGGCTCGCGACGTGCAGCAGGTCCGCCGCCTTCTGGCGCTGCTGCCACAGCGGGGTCCGGCCCCCCAGCCGGCGGCGGGGCAGCAGCAGCGCGCGTGCGGCGCACTCGCGGAACCGGGAGGAGAACAGCACCGACGAAGCCAGCTGCCCCACCACGAGGTCCTCCACGTCGTCCGGGTCGACGACGACCAGGTCGGCTGGCGGGGCCTCGTCGGCCTCGGGCACCCGCACGACGATGCCGTCGTCGCACACCATGGTGTGCACGTCGAGGCCGAGGCGCTCGCGGGCACGCGCCTCGATCGCCAGCGCCCAAGGCGCGTGCACCCGCCCGCCGAACGGGGACAGGACACACACGCGCCAGTCGCCGATCTCGTCGCGGAACCGCTCGACGACGATCGTGCGGTCGTCGGGCACCGCACCCGTGGCCTCACGCTGATCCTCCACGTACTGGGCGAGGTTGCGGGCGGCCAGCTCGTCCAGGCCGTAGCGCTCGACGAGCCGCTGCACCGCCTGCGCGGCAGGGGCACCGGACAGCTCACGCAGGAACTCGCCGACGGCCCGCCCGACCTCGATCGGGCGGGCAGGCCCGTCGCCGTGCCAGAACGGCAGCTTGCCCGGCTCGCCGGGCGCGGGCGTGACGAGCACCTGGTCGCGGGTGATGTCCTCGATCCGCCACGTCGAGGCCCCCAGGATCACGGTCTCGCCCGGCCGGGTCTCGTAGACCATCTCCTCGTCCAGCTCGCCCACCCTGCGGCCCGGTCCCTCGCCCGCGATGAACACGCCGTAGAGGCCACGGTCCGGGATGGTCCCGCCGGAGGTGACCGCGATCCGCTGGGCGCCCGGCCGAGCCCTGACCCGGTCCTCCACGCGGTCCCAGACCAGCCGTGGCCGAAGCTCAGCGAACTCGTCAGACGGGTAGCGGCCCGAGAGCATGTCGAGAACGCCATCCAGCTGGCTGCGCCGCAGGTCCGCGAAGTTCGCCGCCCGCCGCACCCTGTGCAGCAGGTCGGTGACCGGCCACTCGTCCAGCGCGCACATGGCCACGACCTGCTGGGCCAGCACGTCGAGCGGATTGCGCGGGCAGCGGGTCTCCTCGATCGCGCCGTCGCGCATCCGGCGGACGACGACCGCGCATTCGACCAGGTCGCCACGGTATTTGGGAAAGACCTTGCCGCGGCTGGGCGCGCCCACCTGATGGCCTGCCCGGCCGATGCGTTGGAGGCCTGAGGCGACCGAGCCGGGCGACTCGACCTGGATGACGAGGTCGACCGCGCCCATGTCGATGCCCAGTTCCAGTGAACTCGTCGCCACGACGCACTTGAGGCGTCCGGCCTTGAGGTCCTCCTCGATCCGCACCCGGTGCTCGCGAGCCACGGACCCGTGGTGCGCCTTCGCGATCTCCTCTCCCGCCAGCTCGTTGAGGCTCGCGCACAGCCGCTCGGCCAGGCGCCGCGAGTTCGCGAACACGATCGTCGAGCGGTGCGACCGCACGAGGTCCAGGATTCTGGGGTGGACGGCCGGCCAGATCGAGCGTCTCGCCTCACCCGCGCCGGCCGCGGGTCCGCTCGGCGGCTCCTCCACGATCTCACCGAGGCGGCTCATGTCCTCGACGGGCACGACGATCTCCACGTCGAAGACCTTGCTCGACGGAACGTCGACGATGGTGACCGGGCGAGGCCTCCACCCGTCGTCGCCGTCGAGGTCGCCGCCGCCGAGAAAGCGGGCGACCTCATCGAGCGGGCGCTGCGTCGCTGAGAGCCCCACCCGCTGCAGTGGAGACCCAGTCGCGCGCAGCGCCTCGAGCCGCTCAAGGGACAGCGCGAGGTGCGCCCCGCGCTTGGTTCCCGCCACCGCGTGGACCTCGTCCACGATCACGGTCGACACGTTCACCAGGGTCTCCCGCGCCCTCGAGGTCAACAGGAGGTACAGCGACTCCGGCGTCGTGATGAGGATGTCAGGCGGGGTCCGCGCGAGCTGGCGGCGCTCCTCGGCAGGCGTGTCGCCGGTCCGCATCGCCACCTGGACCGGACGGATCTGCTGACCCAGGCGCTGCGCCGCCTGGGTGATCCCCACGAGCGGCGCCCGCAGGTTGCGGTCCACGTCGTACGCGAGCGCCTTCAGCGGTGACACGTACAGCACCGTCGTCCGCGCCTGCCGGGGCGGTCGCGCTGGGGCGCAGAGCAGCCGGTCGAGCGCGGCGAGGAATGCGGCCAGCGTCTTACCCGAGCCCGTCGGCGCGCTCACGAGCACGCTCGCTCCGGCCGCGCTCGCCTCCCACGCCTCCACCTGCGCCGGCGTCGGCGCCGCGAACGCCGCCTCGAACCAGGCGCGCGTGGCCGGAGCGAACCGTCTCAGTGGATCCTTGGGCATACGCTGCAGGATAGGCGGGGCCTGTGACAGGCCCTACGGTAGGCTTCCCGCCCAGAACAGGCAGGAGGCCTTGGGAACCCGCGGACTCGGGGGGCTGTGCACAACAACGGTGTGGTCGTCAAGGTGGCGCCGATCGCGGCCTATCTCGCGGTGCTTCGGACCGCTGTCGCCGGCATCGCGGCACGCGACCGGTTCACGCTCGACCAGGTCGAAGACCTGCGGATGGCGGTGGACGAGGCGGCCAACCAGTTGCTGCACCACGTGAGCGGGGGCTGGATCGAGATGACTGTCGTGCCGACCGACACCGGGATCGAGGTGCGACTTCTCGCCGAGGTGGACACCTCAGACCAGGTCATCGACGAGTCATCGTTCTCCTGGCTGATCCTGCGTGAGCTCGCCGACGAGCTGCGGGTCGAGTCACAGCAGTCAGTGAGCACCATCGTGCTCTCCAAACATCGGCTGATCGCGCAGGGCGGCGCATGAGCCAAAAGCAGGGGGCAGGGGGGACGTCCCCCCACAACGCAGGGGTCGGGGGGGCTGTCCCCCACAGCCCGCGTGAATACACCCGCGCGGACACGAGGGAGCTGTTCGCGATGCTGCGGGAGAGCGGCGACCCCGCCTACCGCGAGGCGCTGGCCAGACTGCACCTGCCGCTCGTCGACTACCTGGCGAAACGATTCAAGGACCGCGGCGAGCCGCTTGAGGATCTGACCCAGGTCGGCTCGCTCGGCCTGCTCAAGGCGATCGACCGATTCGACCTGGACCGGGGTGTGGAGTTCTCCACGTACGCCACGCCCACCATCGTCGGGGAGCTGAAGCGCTACTTCAGGGACAAGGGCTGGGCGGTCCGCGTCCCCCGCCGCCTGCAGGAGCTGTCGCTGCGCCTGAACAAGGTCGTCGCCCAGCTCACCCAGGACCTGGGCCGGGCCCCGACCGTCGAGGAGATGGCCAAGGCCGCTGGGGTCAGCGAAGAGGAGGTGCTCGAGGCTCTGGAGTCCGGCCAGGCCTACACGACGACCTCGCTCGATGCGCCCTCGAGTGACGAGGATGACGCGCCGTTGCGGTCCGACCGCATCGGCGAAGAGGACCTGCGGCTCGACAACCTTGAGTACTTCGCGTCGCTCGCCCCGCTGATCGAGCAGCTTCCCGAGCGCGAGCGGCTGATTCTGTACCTGCGCTTCTTCGGCGGCCGAACCCAGTCGCAGATCGCCGAGCGGGTCGGCATCAGCCAGATGCACGTCTCACGTCTGCTGTCCCGCATCCTCACCTTCCTGCGTGAGGGGATGCGGACAGAGGCGGAGTACTGATGCGCGCGCTTCTGCTGTACAACCCGAGTGCCACAACGACCACGCCAGCGGTCATCGACGTGATCACGCACGCGCTGGCGGCTCACCTCAAGCTGGACGTCGAGGCGACGAAGCGGCGGGCTCACGCAACCCTGCTGTCGGCGGGGGCCGTCCACGGCGGGTATGAGGTCGTCGTCGTCGTCGGCGGAGACGGAACGGTGAACGAGGTGCTGCAGGGCATCGCGGGCACGGCCGTGCGGCTCGCGATCATCCCCGGTGGCTCGGCCAACGTGTGGGCGCGATCGCTCGGCCTGCCGGGCGACCCGGTCGAGGCGACCTCCATCGCGCTGCGCAACCTGCGGGAGCGCCGCAGCCGCACCGTCAACCTGGGCATCGCCAACGGCCGCTACTTCGGCTTCTGCGCCGGCTGGGGATACGACGGCGCTGTCGTCCGCATGGTTGAGGAACGCCTGCTGCTCAAACGCACGGTGCGCCAAGCGACGTTTCTGTGGTGCGGGCTGCTCGCCTACCTCCGCACGATCCGGACCGACGTGCGCATCAGCCTGTCCGTCGACGGCAGATGCGTCGACGACGCGCTCCGCACGGTCGTCGCCTGCAACAGCGACCCGTACACCTTCTTCGGGACGTGGCCGGCGCGGCTGTGCCCGCGTGCCGATCTGGACGCTGGGCTGGACCTGACCGGTCTCACGAGCCTCGGCTTCCTCAAGATCGCCCGCGTGGCACGGCGGGCGCTGATGGGAGGGACCGCCGGCCGGCTCGACCACGTTCGGGAATGGCACGACCACCAGTCCTACGAGCTGCGGGCCACGGCTGCGGTGGCGGTCCAAGTGGATGGGGAATATATCGGCGAGACCGACCACCTCGTGCTGCAGTCTGTGCCGAGGGCCTGCACCGTGGTCGTCTGAGTGCTTAAGAGTCCAAAGCAGGGTCGCGTTGCGCCTCAGGGTCCCTGGGTCGCGCGCTTCGTCGGGTTCCGCTCGCGAAGAGCCTTTTAGGTCGCTGCGCCCGACGAAG
>JBOGEA010000077.1:0-19091 GCA_050743205.1 Egibacteraceae bacterium
AGGTTGGTGCGGTCGGTCGCTGCACCCGACGAGGCGCGACCCCACTGCCCACCTACCGTCGTGTGTTTATGAAGCTGAGCGGTTCAGGCGGTCTTGGTATCCGGGGGACTCCCCCGGACCCCTGGCCGCCTGAACCGCGCTCCGCTTCGCTTCGCCCGTGACTCAAGCGCCGCGATTCTCAAACACGTTCTGAGTGCTCCACATACCACGGGGCAGGGGCGGGTATAGGGGTGGGGGTGATGAGTGACACTGCGGGTCCGCTGCTGTTCGCGCGGTATGCGTACGCGCCGAACGAGCTTGGGTACTGCGGCCCGGCCGATCATCGGGCGATGCTCGAGTACGGTGCCGGGGGCGTCGTTGATGGCGGGCTTCGCGAGCTGGCGCGGGGGTTCGGTGGAGCGTGGCCGTACCTGCGGCTCATCGCCGGCGCCAACCGGATCGGCGATCCCCTCGACCGCCGCGTGGTTGAGGCCTACTGGGTCGGCAACGAGCTGCTCGACCGGGTCGACCTGGCAACCCTCGGTGAGTCGCTGACCGAGCGGTTCCGCGGGCCCGCCGGCCGCCAGTGGCGCAACCTCGCCGAGGCGATCCCCGCCGGAGCGACCGCGCATCACGGCTTCCACGTGCTGTGCGTCTACCCGTGGGTGGGCATGCTGGGCGAGGGGCGCGGCGCCGGTGAGCCCCTGCGGATCCTCGACCAGTGCCGCATCCGGTGGGGGCAGGTCGTCGCTGTCTCAACCGGCGAGGTCGTGGTCTCCTCCCGGGCGCTGCGGTATGAGCACAGCCGGCTGGGCTTGGGTCCGAGCAGCCTGGAGACCGCGACGGCGGCCGTGGACGGTCTGGGGTTTGCGACCGATCTGCGCGCCGGCGATTGGGTGTCGTTGCACTGGGGCTGGGTCTGCGACCGGCTCACGGCGCGCCAGCTGGGCTTTCTCCGCGGCCACACCGCGCGGACGCTGCGGATGGTCAACGAGCGGCTGGCCCACCCTGGCCCGGCCGCGGTGCTCGCTTGAGTTGCGAGTTGCGCTGCGTCATCTGCGGCTCGTCGCGGTCGTCGGCACTTCAGGACAGGTTTTCCCCCGATCGGGTGATCGGCGTCACGCGTGAGGGGTGCATCCGATACAGTTCAACGTGTCTCAGGTAACCCTGGTGGGGGTGCCGAAGTGTGTAGCAAACGGGGGCCCGGCTACTTTGGGTGGTCTTGGGCGGGAAGTGTGAGGCGCCTGTGGTGAAGTTCCTGTTCCGCAGGCTCGCCAGCTCCCTTGTGCTGGTCTTGTTGGCGGCCTGTATCGGGTACTTCCTCGCCGCGTCCAGCCTGAACCCCCGGTCGAACTACGCGGGGCGCAACCCGCCTCCACCGCCGCAGGTCGTCGAGGCGATCCTCGACGACCTGAACCTCAACGACAGGACGCCGATCGTCGAGCGCTTCCTCACCTGGGCCGGTGGGGTCGCGCGGGGTGACTTCGGCAGGACGGTCACGGGCGGCGACGTCAACGAGCAGATGGGCCGGCGGATCGGGGTCAGCCTGCGCCTGCTGCTGGTCGGCACGATCCTGGGCGGGGTGTTCGGGGTCCTCGCGGGGGTGGTCTGCGCGGTCAAGCAGTACAAGCTGTCCGATCACGCGATCACGCTGATCTCGTTTCTGATCCTGGCGACGCCGGTGTTCCTGTTGGGCGTGCTGTTGAAGTTCGGCGGGCTCAACGTCAACCAAGCGGCCGGCATGACGCTGTTCTATTACACGGGCGAGTACACCCCCGGCCTGCAGGCCGGCTTCTGGGGACTGGCCCTGGACCGGGCGCAGCACTTCGTCCTGCCGACCCTCGCGATCGCCCTGCCGCTGGTCGCGTTCTTCAGCCGCTACCAGCGCAGCGCGATGCTCGACGTGCTGGGCAGCGACTTCCTGCGCACCGCCCAGGCGAAGGGGCTGTCGCGGCGGCGGGCGCTGCTCACGCACGGCCTGCGGACCGCGCTGATCCCGATGGCGACATTCTTCTCCTACCAGTTCGGGCTGCTGCTGGCCGGCGCGGTGTTCACGGAGAAGATCTTCGCGTGGCATGGGATGGGGGAGTGGCTCATCGACTCGATCTCCACGAACGATGTGAACGCGGTCGCCGCGTTCACGGTGTTCACCGCGGTCCTTGTGCTGATCTCTGGCCTGATCGCCGACCTGGCCTACGCCGCGCTGGATCCGCGGGTCCGGATCAGGTAGAGAGGCCGCCGCCGTGACCACGCACATCGACCCCGCGCGCATCGCCGCCGCTGACGCCGCTGACGCCGCTGACGCCGCGCAGCCCGCGGACCAGGCGGCCGAGCCCGTCGAATTCGGCGGCGTGACCCGCGGCCGCCTCGTCCTGCGCCGCTTCCTGCGCCGCAGGCTCGCGCTGTTCGGACTGGCCTGCCTCGCGGCGCTGTTCGTGCTCGCCTTCGTCGGCCCCTATCTGACGCCATGGGAGTACACCTCCAAGGACTTCAGCGCGTTCCTGCGGCCGCCGTCGGTGACTCACTGGTTCGGCACGACCCAGATCGGCCAGGACGTGTTCGCCCAGACCATGCGCGGGCTGCAGAAGTCGCTGATCATCGGCCTGTGCGCCGCCGTGTTCTCCACAGGCCTGGCGGCGGTGGTCGGCGCGTTCGCGGGCTACTTCGGCGGGCGGATCGATCGGGCGTTGATGTGGCTCACCGACCTGCTGCTCGTGCTGCCCGCGCTCCTGATCATCGCGATTCTCAGCCCCGCGTTCCGGGGCAGGAGCTGGCTGCTGTTCGTCGCGCTGCTGGCGGCCTTGAGCTGGATGATCACGGCGCGGGTGGTGCGGGGGATGGCGCTGTCCCTGCGGGAGCGCGAATTCGTGCAGGCGGCGCGGTTCATGGGGGTGTCGGGGCCGAGGATCATCTTCCGCCACCTGCTGCCGAACATGTCCTCGCTGCTGATCATCGACGCGACGATCAACGTCGCCACGATGATCCTCCTCGAGACGAGCCTGTCCTACTTCGGCTTCGGCGTGCAGCCGCCGGACACCTCGCTCGGCACGCTGATCGGTGAGGGCACCCGGTCGGCGCTGACGTTCCCGTGGCTGTTCCTGTTCTCCGGCGGGCTGCTGATCCTGACCGTGCTGTCGGTGAGCTTCGTCGGCGACGGGCTGCGCGACGCGCTGGACCCGAACGCGAGGACGCGCTGATGGCGCCCCTCTTACGGGTCAGCGGCCTCACGGTGTCGTTCCCCAGCGAGGCGGGTGAGGTCACGGCGGTCCGCGGGATGAGCTACCAGCTGGAGCCCGGCGAGGTGCTCGGCATCGTCGGCGAGTCCGGCTCGGGCAAGTCGGTGTCCTCGCTCGCGGTCATGGGGCTGCTGCCCGGCCAGGCCAGGGTGAGCGGCTCGGTCCGGTTCAAGGGCCAGGAGCTGCTCGGGCTGGGCGATGAGCAGCTGTGCGAGATCCGCGGGCGGGGCATCTCGATGATCTTCCAGGACCCGCTGTCGGCGCTGACGCCGGTCTACACGGTCGGCGACCAGGTCGCCGAGGCGGTGCGGATCCACCAGGGGGTCTCGAAGGAGATGGCGGCCCGGCGGGCAGTCGAGCTGCTCGATCTGGTCGGCATCCCGGACCCGGCCCAGCGGGCGAGGGCGTTCCCGCATGAGTTCTCCGGCGGCATGCGCCAGCGCGTGATGATCGCGATGGCGATCGCGAACGACCCCGACGTGATCATCGCCGACGAGCCGACCACGGCGCTGGACGTGACCATCCAGGCGCAGGTGTTCGAGGCGCTCAAGACGGCCCAGCGGGCGACCGGCGCCGCGATCGTGCTGATCACCCACGACCTGGGGGTCGTGGCCGGGCTGGCCGACCGGGTGCTGGTGATGTACGCCGGCAAGCCGGTCGAGGTCGGCGCCGTCGATGACCTGTTCTCCCGGCCCCGCATGCCCTACACGATAGGGCTGCTCGGCTCGATCCCCCGCCTCGACGTCGGCGACCAGCAGCCGCTCACGCCGATCGAGGGCATCCCGCCCTCCCTGATCGACCTGCCGCCCGGCTGCCCGTTCGCGCCCCGCTGCCCGCTGCGGATCGAGCGGTGCGTCCAGGTCGAGCCTGAGCTGGAGCCCACGCCGCACGCCGGCCACCTGGCGGCCTGCCACCGCTCAGGCGAGATCGAGCAGCGCCAGCTGACCAGCATCGACGTGTTCCCGGCGCCCCTGCCTGGGCAGCCGACGGCTGCACGGATCCCACGCGAGCGGCGCGCCACGGTGCTGGCGGTGCGGGATCTCGTCAAGCATTTTCCGCTGACGAAGGGCGCGGTCTTCCGCCGGCGGATCGGCACCGTCCGCGCCGTCGACGGCCTCAGCTTCGACCTGCGCGAGGGCGAGGTGCTCGGCATCGTCGGCGAGTCCGGCTGCGGCAAGACCACGACGATCATGGAGATCCTGGCCTTGGGCAAGCCGACGGCCGGCGAGGTCGTCGTGCTCGGCCGCGACACCGCGACGCTCACCTCGACACAGCGCATGGAGATCCGCCGCGACCTCTCGGTGGTGTTCCAGGACCCGCTCGCCTCGCTGGACCCCCGGATGCCGGTCGCCGACATCCTCGCCGAGCCGCTGCGCACGCACGGGGTGCCCGCGGATCAGCGCGCCGGGCGGGTGCGCGAGCTGCTGAGCCTGGTGGGCCTCAGCCCTGAGCACGCCAGCCGGTACCCCCAGGAGTTCTCCGGTGGCCAGCGCCAGCGCATCGGCATCGCCCGGGCGCTCGCGCTGGAGCCGAAGGTCGTCGTGCTCGACGAGCCCGTGTCCGCCCTGGACGTCTCGATCCAGGCCGGCGTGCTCAACCTGCTGGGGCAGCTGCGGGCGCGGCTGGGCCTGTCCTACGTCTTCGTCTCCCACGACCTGTCGGTGGTGCGCCACATCGCCGACCGCGTCGCCGTGATGCACCTGGGGCGGATCGTCGAGATCGGCGAGGTCAACCGCGTCTTCGACGCTCCCGCTCACCCCTACACGCAGGCGCTGATCTCCGCGATCCCCCTGCCCGACCCCGGCAAGGAGCGCGAGCGCCGCCGCATCATCCTGCAGGGCGACCCGCCCAACCCCGCCCACCGGCTGGAGGGCTGCCGCTTCCGCACCCGCTGCCCCCTCTTCGCGGTGCTCGGCCAAGAGCGCCGCCAGCGCTGCATCGACGACGACCCCCCGCCGATGCGGCAGGACCAGGACCACCACGCCGCTTGCCACTATGCGGAGGCGCGCGCCGTGGTGTGAGAAGACGGAGAAGCCGTGATGCATGCACGAAAGGTATGGGCAGCGATCGCGCTGCTGGTGGCGCTCACCATGGGGGCGAGCGCGTGCAGTGGGGGTGGGGACCCTGGGCAGGGGGCACAGAGCCAGGCGCCGTCGGCGACCGCGAACGACGCCAACCCCCTCCCGCGTGAGCAGCTGGCCGACAGCGGGACGCTGCGGTGGCCGATCGCCGGGCTCCCGCCGAACTTCAACTATCACCAGATCGACGGGATGTATGGCCCGACCCGCGACGTCGTCTTCGCGCTGCTGCCGCTGGCGTTCGAGGCCGACGCGATGGCGACGCCGCGGCTGAACACCGAGCTGCTGGAGTTCGCCCAGGTCACCGCGACCTCACCGAAGCAGGTGGTCACCTACCGGATCAACCCACAGGCGGTCTGGTCGGACGGGGCGCCGATCACCTGGCGGGATTTCGAGGCGCAGTGGCGGGCGCTCAACGGCACGGACCCGGCGTACCTGATCGCCCAGTCCAACGGGTACAACCAGGTCGAGAGCGTGGTGCGGGGCGCGGACGAGCGCGAGGCCATCGTCACGTTCTCCTCGCCGTACTCCGACTGGGAGGGCATGTACCGCCCGCTCTACCCCGCCTCGACGACCAGCGACCCGGCGGTCTTCAACACGGGGTGGATGGATGGACCCCTGGCGAGCGCCGGCCCGTTCCGGTTCGGCAGCGTCGATCGCACGGCGCAGACGATCACGCTCGTGCGTGACGAGCGCTGGTGGGGCCAGCCGGCGAAGCTCGACCAGATCATCTTCCGGGTCATCGACTCCGACGCTTTGGGCGACGCGCTCGCGAACGACGAGATCGACTGGATGGACGTCGGCCCCAACGTGAGCAGTTACCAGCGTGTCCAGGGCATCCCGGGCATCGACATCCGGACCGCGGGCGGGCCGAACTTCCGGCACATCACGATGAACGGCACGAGCGAGTTCCTGCGGGACGTCACCGTCAGGCGGGCGCTCTCCCTGGCGATCGACCGCCAGGCGATCGCCCAAGCGCTGATCGGGCCCCTCGGCGTCCCCGCGGAGGCGCTCGGCAACCACATCTTCATGCGCAATCAGGCGGGCTACCAGGACAACGGCGTCCCCTACGACCCCGACCAGGCTCGCGCGCTGCTGGAGGAGGCCGGATGGCGGCTCGACGGCGACGTGCGCTCCAGGGATGGCCAGGAGTTCGCGCTGCGGCTCGTGATCCCGAGCGGGGTGGTGCAGGCGCGGCAGGAGGCCGAGCTGACCCAGGGCATGCTCGCGGACGTCGGTGTGCGGGTGAGCATCGAGGCCGTGCCGTCAGACCAGTTCTTCCCCGTCTACGTGAACATCGGGGACTTCGACCTCACGATCTTCACCTGGCTCGGCGATCCGTACCCGGTCGGATCTCAACGGTCGATCTACCTCAACCCGCGGGTCGGGCCCGACGGCCAGCCGATCGTGGAGCAGAACTACGCGCGCGTGGGCAGCCCCGAGATCGACCTGCTGTTCACGCGGGCAAACGCCGAGCTTGACCCCGGCCTGGCCACCCAGCTGCTGAACCAGGTCGACACCCTCATCTGGGAAGCCGGCCATTCGGTGACGATGTACCAGCGGCCTGACATCTTCGCGGGCAAGGCGACGCTCGCGAACTTCGGCGCCAAGGGCTTCGCCGACTGGATCTATGAGGACATCGGGTACGCGCGGCCGGGTGAGGCGGGCGCGGAGCGTCCGACGGTGGGTGGGGATCAGGGGGGTGGGGATCAGTCGTGATGCGTTCTTGCACAGTGTCCCGCGGCGTCCTCGCCGTGCTGCTCGCACTCGCCCTGGCGACGAGCGCCTGCACTGGCGGTGGGCAGGTCGCCGAGCATGCCCGCGCGCCTGAGCTGACCGAGAACGACGTCAACCCGGTCCCACGTGACCAGCTGCGGGACGGCGGGACGTTCCGCTGGCCGGTCATCGCGATCACGCCGAACTTCAACTATTACCATGCTGATGGCTTGATCTACGAGGGCGAGCGTGTCATGAGCGCGCTGATGCCCTGGACGTTCCGCTTCGACATGGCGGGTCAGCCGCTGCGCAACCCCGACCTGTTGGAGTCCGCCGAGCTGACCGCCGCCTCACCGGATCAGGTGGTCACCTACCGGATCAACCCGCGGGCGGTCTGGTCTGACGGGACGCCGATCACGTGGCGGGATTTCGAGGCGCAGTGGAGGGCGCTGAACGGTGCGAACCCGGCCTACCGGGTGGGCTTGACCAACGGCTACGACCGGATCTCGCGTGTTGCGCAGGGGGCGGACGAGCGTGAGGCCGTCGTGACCTTCGCCACGCCGTACGCGGACTGGCGGAGCATGTACTCCCCGCTCTACCCGGCATCGGCGATGAGCGACCCGGACGTGTTCAACACCGGCTGGGTGGACCGCCCGTTGGCCACCGCTGGGCCGTTCAGGTTCGACAGCCTCAACCGGACCGCGCAGACGATCACGCTGGTGCGCAACGAGCAGTGGTGGGGACAGCCGGCGAAGCTCGACCGGATCATCTACCGGGCCATCGACGGGGACGCCCAGGTCGACGCGCTGGCCAACGGCGAGATCGACTTCGCCGACGTCGGTCCCAACGTGAGCAAGCTCCGGCTGGCCCAGACGCTCCCGGGCGTCGACCTGCGGGCCGCCGGCAGCCCGAACTTCCGGGCGATCACGTTCAACGGCCAGAGCCAGATGCTCGACGACGTCACGGTTCGCCAGGCGATCGCGATGTGCATCAACCGCGAGACGATCGCGCGGGCGCTGCTCGGCCCGCTCGGCGTGCCCGCCGTGCCCCTGGGCAACCACTTCTTCATGAACAACCAGTTCGGTTACCAGGACAACTCAGACGTGGTCCCCTACGACGCGCAGGTCGCGGGCACCATGCTCGACGAGGTCGGGTGGACGCGTCAGGGCGAAATCCGGCGCAAGGACGGCAAAGAGCTGGTCCTGCGGTTCGTGATCCCGAGCAGCGTAGCGGAGTCGCGGCAGGAGGCGGAGCTGGTCCAGGGCATGCTCGCCGAGCTCGGCGTGAGGGTGGCCATCGAGACGGTCCCGGTGAGCGACTTCTTTGACGCATACATAGGGCTGGGCAACTTCGACCTCACCACGTTCGGGTTTCAGGGCGTGCCCCTGCCGATCAGCGCGAATGAGTCACTGTTCACCACCCCGGTGGAGGGACCCGACGGCATGGACATCCGGCAGAACTTCGCGCGGATCGGCTCGCCTGGGATCGACGCGGCGCTCGACCAGGCCATCACCGAGCTCGACCCGCTCCGCGCGATCGCGCTCGCCAACACCGCGGATGCCATGATCTGGGAGCTCGTCCTGTCAGTCCCGACCTACCAGCGTCCCGACATCGTCGCCACCAACTCAGCCATCGCGAACTTCGGCGCCTTCGGGTTCGCTCAGCCGGTCATCTACGAAGACATCGGCTTCGTAGGGTGATCCGTAGGGTGAGACGGGCGCGGAGCGTCCGACGGTGGGCGGGGATCGAGGGTGAGACGGGCGCGGAGCGTCCGACGGTGGGTGGGGATCGAGGGCGAGACGGGCGCGGAGCGTCCGACGGTGGGTGGGGATCGAGGGCGAGACGGGCGCGGAGCGTCCGACGGTGGGTGGGGATCAAGACAGAGCGAGGAGCCGGCATGACCCGTTCACGACGCGTTCCGATCGCAGCCGCCCTGCTGCTGCTCGTCCTGGCGGCCAGCGCCTGCACCGCGGGCGGCCAGCAGGCCGGTGGGCCGTCCCCGGAGCCGGGGGCGGGCGAGAACGACATCAACCCGGTCCCACGTGACCAACTGCAGGACGGCGGGACGCTGCGCTGGCCCTCGGATTACCTCGCCCCCAACTTCAACTACCACCACCTCGACGGCACGGACTTCGCCAACTTCGAGATCGTCGGCGCGCTCATGCCACGGGCGTTCTACTCCAACGCCAGGGGTGAGGTCTTTCTCAACCCCGACCTCCTGAGCGCCGCTGAGATCACCGCGACGGCGCCCAACCAGGTCGTCACCTACCGGATCAACCCCAGGGCGGTCTGGTCTGACGGGACGCCGATCACGTGGCGGGACTTCGAGGCTCAGTGGAGGGCGCTGAACGGGACGAACCCCGCGTTCAGCATCGCTTCGTCAAACGGGTACGACCAGATCTCCAGCGTCGCCCAGGGCACCGACGAGCGCGAGGCCGTCGTGATGTTCGCCAACCCGTACGCCGACTGGGAGGGGCTGTTCGGCCCGCTGTACCCGGCGTCGACGAACTCGGATCCGGTCGTCTTCAACGAAGGGTGGGTCGACAGGCCGCTGGTGACCGCCGGGCCGTTCAGGCTCGACAGCATCGACCGGACCGCCCAGACGATCACGCTGGCCCGCAACGACGGGTGGTGGGGCAGGCCGGCCAAGCTCGACCGCATCATCTTCCGGGCGCTGGAGGACGACGCCGAGGCCGACGCGCTCGCCAACGGCGAGATCGATTTCATCTACATCCGCTCGAACGTGAACAAATTCCAACGCGCCCAGACGACCGTCGGCATTCAGATCCGCAGCGCGGCGGGTCCCAACTTCAATCACATCACGATCAACGGGACCAGCCCGGTGCTCCGGGACGTCAGGGTCCGCCAGGCGATCGCGCTGGGCATCGACCGGCAGGTGATCGCCGATGCGCTGCTCGGCCCGCTCGGCGTGCCGACGACGACGCTGGGCAACCACCTGTTCATGACGAACCAGGCCGGCTACCAGGACAACTCCGATGAGTTGGGCGTCCATGACCCGCAGAGGGCGGCGGCGCTGCTCGACGAGGCCGGCTGGCGGCTGGAGGGCGACGTTCGCGGGAGAGACGGCGCGGAGCTTGTCCTGCGGCTGGTGATCCCGACCCAGGTGGCCGCGTCCCAGCAGGTCGCCGAGCTGGTTCAGGGCATGCTCGGCCAGATCGGCGTGAGGGTGGCCATCGAGGTGGTTCCGAGCGCGGACCAGTTCAGCAGGTACATCATCCCGGGCAACTACGATCTGGCCCCGTTCGGCTGGGTCGGAACGCCGTTCCCGATCAGCTCCACCAAGTCGATCTACCAGGCTCCGCGACCGGGACCTGACGGCGAATTGGACGTTCAGCAGAACTTCGCGCGGGTCGGCTCGGCCCAGATCGACCGGCTGTACCAGCAGGCGACCTCCGAGCTTGACCCCCAGCGCGCGATCGAGCTGGCCAACCGGATCGACGCGCTGATCTGGCAGCAGGTCCATTCTCTGCCGCTCTACCAGGTGCCCGGCTTGGTCGGAGCGAAAGCCACCCTCGCGAACTTCGGCGCGCGCGGCTTCGCCAGCGTCATCTACGAGGACATCGGTTTCTCCCGGGGTTGACGGCCCTCAGGCCGCGGTGCCGTGACACAGCAAGCGCTTGCGCCGTCGCTCAGCCTCATGGTCCACCCGCCAGGGGTGCGCGTCGGCGTAGCCCTTGGCTATCGGGGCCTCCCGCATGCATGTGCACGGCTCCCAGACGGGACACGTGCACCAGTCCACCGGTTCCACCAGTGCCCCGCCCGCTCGGCAGAGGTCACACACGATCCACTCACCTACCCTACCTACAACTGCGATGCGCCATCGCTCGGGGGGTACAGCCCCCCAGCGCGCGCCTTGCCCAATTGTGAGCACCATCAAAGGTTCGCTGATACGCCCGAATTCAAACCGCCGAAAACGAGTCACCTCTAGGTGTAGTGGCGATGGATGGCTCAGGCACGAACAAAACCGAGACGTTACGGCCTTCACATCATTGCGACGGCTGCCTGTCACGCGTCCTCGGCGTTCCCGGAGATCAGCGTGAAGACGGGTCGGGATGGCGACTGTCTTCACGCCAGTCCACTGGCCCGCGGGCGGTCAGCGAGCGAGCCCGCCGGCAGGCACTCCTCCCCTCGCTTGCCTCGACGAATTGATGGCGCTTGCTGGTGGTCGGGCGAGGCCATTCGCTTGCGCGGCGGTAGAGTCGCTGGCACGTCTGGCGCATCGTGGAGCGGCTGGCGGCTGATGTTTTCTGGACTTGCGGACTTTAACGGATAAAGGTGATCACTCGGGGATTTCGTCTAGTGACCTCTCAGGGATTACCCTAACGGACAATGTCACGAGGGGAGACATATGGGCTACCGGCTCGGAATTGATTTGGGAACGACCTACACGGCCGCGGCGGTGTATCACCAGGGCCGGCCGGAGGTCGTCGCGCTGGGCAGCCGGATCTCCGAGATGCCCTCGGTGGTGTACCTCGGACCGGACGGTTCGATTCTGGTCGGTGACGCCGCCCACCGTCGCGGGGTCACCGACCCCGATCGTGTGGCCACCCAGTTCAAACGCCGTATCGGCGAGGACGTCCCGCTGACGATCGGCGGTGTTTCCCACAGCGCCGAGGCCCTGACCACCGAGCTGCTCCGCTGGGTCTTCGATGCCGTGCGCGAGCGTCAGGGCGGTCCTCCAGAGGGCGCCGCGATCGCCTGCCCCGCCCATTGGGACTCTCAGAAGCGGCGCCTTCTGAGCCAGGCCGCTCAGCTCGCTGGGTTGGACGGCCCGCTCATGCTCACTGGGCCTGAGGCGGCGGCCATCTTCTCAGCCTCCACGCAGCGGATAGAGCCCGGTGAGATCGTCGCCGTCTACGACCTGGGCGGCGGCACGTTCGACACTGCGGTCCTGCGCAGGGCCTCCTCCGGCGTGTTCGAGGCGCTCGGTCCTCCCCAGGGCATCGAGCGGCTCGGCGGCATGGACTTTGACGACGCGATTCTCGCCCATGTGAACCAGGCGCTGGACGGCGCGCTGGGCCGGCTCGACCTGTCGGACCCCGTCACGGCCGCCGCCGTCGCCCGCCTGCGGCAGGAGTGCGTCGAGGCGAAGGAGGCGCTGTCCACCGACGTCGACGTGCGCATCCCGGTGCTCTTGCCGCAGGTGGTGACGCAGGTCCGGCTGGTCCGCAATGAGTTCGAGTCGTTGATCCGCCCCGCGATCGGCGAGACGATCGAGGCGGTGAAGCGCGCGCTGCACGGCGCTGGTGTCACCCCTGACGAGGTGCGGACGGTCCTGCTGATCGGCGGGTCAGCGCGGATCCCCTTGGTTGCCCAGATGCTGTCAACCGAGTTCGGCCGTGTGGCCACCGTGCACGCCCGTCCCACCCACGCGATCGCGCTGGGCGCGGCCATAGCCGCCGCGCACGGCAGTGGCCGCGCGCCGGCATCTCAGCTGGAACGCGAGCGGTTGAGAGGAGGCGCTTTCGGCTCGGCGGTGGCAACGGTGCCTCCGGTGCCCGAGCCCTCCGCCGCCCCATCCCAACCGCCGCCTCTGCAGCTGCTGCGACAGACGGGGCTGCGTGACGCGCCCGCACCGGCGCGGTCGCTGCCCTTCCCACCCAACGCGGGCAGCGCCTTCCTGCCGCCTTTGACGGGGCAGCACCGCCCGCGCCGCAGCCGTCGCCGTGGCCGTGTCCGACGGCTGGGCCGGATCGGAGTCCTCGCCGGTGTGCTGGCGTCGGCCGTGTTCCTGCTGCTGCGCTGGCTGGAGCCACCGGCGCCCCTGACCGCGCGGATCAACGGGATCACGGTCGCGGGCGACCGCTATGTCGTGGACTGGGAGTCGTCCGGCTTCACATCGGCGCTGGACAGCGAGCACGTCCACTTCTACTTCGACGCCGTGCCCGCGGACCAGGCCGGCGCGCCGGGTCAAGGCCCCTGGTGGGAGCTCGGTCCCAGCCGCCCCTTCACCGGCTGGCGCCCCGCCGACCGCCCGGCGGGCGCCACCCAGCTCTGCGTCCTGGTCGCCAACCCCGACCACACCGTCCGCCCAGGCAGCGGCGGCTGCGCCCCCCTCCCGTAAACCCCCGCTCGGGCGCCTCCCCGCCCCCCACGCACCTTTCCGTCGCATTCAACGCAAAAACCGCAGCTCAAAACGCCAAGATGGCGACTGGAACGCGGCTTTCCGTCAAGGGGCGGCGGAAAGCCGTATGCGACGGACGGGCAGCCCCTCTGAAGTCATGGCGTTGTGGGTGACGATCGCATCGGCCTCGTCGGCCTCGGCGGTCGCCTGGATCGTTGTCCATGTCCGGCAGGACCGACCCCCCGCTGGTCGAGCGGATCACTGACGAGGTCCACCGCCGGATCCGCGAGACTCCCACGTGGCGGCGCGCTCTTTCTGCCGCCCGACCGGCGCGCTTCGACTTCCCATCGAGGGCCATCTGGTCACGGCCAAGAAGCGCCGGTGATCAGCGGGCGGCGCGCGAGTCGTCGAGGGCGGCTCGGGCGACCGCGGACAGCGCCGCTCGCAGGGTCTCGGCCTGCTCTGGGGTCAGCCGGTCGGTGAAGTGGGTGGCGATGCCACGCAGGTGCACGGGCGCGGCGCGCTTGAGCCTGTCTCCGCCCGCTTCGGTCAGGACCACGAACCAGCCGCGCGCGTCGGTCGCGCAGCGCTCGCGGCGCACGAGGCCCTCGCGCTCCAGCCGGTCGACCAGCCGGGTCAGACCGCTGCGGCTGAGCAGGGCCGCCTCCGCCAGCGCGCTCATCCGCAGCCGGGCAGCAGGCGCCTGGCGTAGCTGGATGAGCACGTCGTACCAGGCCAGCGGCATGCCGGTCTCGGTGAGCAGCTCACGTTCGAGCACGCGGACGACGGCCGCGTGCGCCTGCAGGAACGCGCGCCAGACTGTCAGATCGCGAGCCGAGGGGCGCCTGGCCATGTCGTGGGAAGCCTACCCGCAACCGAGGAATACCGTTGCAGGCGCAATAGTTGTAGGGCGTATTATCTGCACGACTGAGAAGGCACACCCGATGCCCGCCACGCTCGTTCACCTCACGCCCGCCGACTACCACGAGATCCGGCCTGAGGACTTCAACGCCCCCGGCCTGCGCGCCTACGAGTCGATCGGCCCGTACACGTCGCTGCGCGCCAGCGGCCCGCTGCTGATGGTCCACGACGGCCGCTTCGACGCCAACCGCGGCATCGGGTACCACCCGCACCGAGGGATGGAGAGGCTGTTCTACATCCTGGCCGGCACCGTCAGCCACGACGACGCGCGCAACGGCATCCGCGGCCGGATGGACACCGGCGACCTGGGGATCCTGACCGAGGGCGCGCTCGGGATGGTCCACTCCGAGTGGAACGTCGCCGACGAGCCGGGCCGCGCGTACATCCTGGTCTACCCCAACGACCCGCTGGCGCCGACCGCGCGCTTCGACGCCGTCCGCGACGCCGACGCGCCCCGGCTGGTCGAGGCCGGTGGGGTCGTCACCAAGCAGCTCATCACCCGCGGCAGCGGCCGGTTGGGCGGGGACGTCCGTGAGTTCGCCGACAGCCTGATGGCGGCTGGCTCGGGCGTCGC
Organism: Egibacteraceae bacterium; assembly: GCA_050743205.1. Lineage (GTDB taxonomy): Bacteria > Actinomycetota > Nitriliruptoria > Euzebyales > Egibacteraceae > JBOGED01. The sequence continues at coordinate 14,590 of JBOGEA010000077.1, forward strand.
GCTGCGAATCGGTGAGAATGAGGGCGCGCTGCTGTTCGTCGTCGACGGCGAGGTGACGGTGTCCCTGGACGCCCAGACCGTGATCGCCGGCGCCGACGACACCGTGCTCGCGCCGCCCGCCGCCGAGCCGCGGACGGTCCGTGTCCAGGCCCGCGAGGACAGGCGGGTGCTGCGCGCGGTGCACGGCGCCGGCTTCGGCCCGCGGCGTTGACGATCGGTCGTCGATACAGAGGAGGCAGCGATGGTCGAGCAAACAGGGTGGTTCCCGCCCATGCCGCCAGCGGCCTGGAGCGATACGAGGGCGACGCTGCACCGGTTCGCCCAGGTCGTGGGCAAGATCCGGTTGGCGGCCAGCATCCGGCGCAACCACTGGTGGAACGTGACGTTCCACCTGACCGGGCGCGGCATCACCACGCGCCCGATGGGCACCGACCCGATCTTCACGATCGACTTCGACTTCGTGGATCATCGGCTGCTCGCCCACTCGATCACGGGGGAGACGGTCTCGTTCCCGCTGGTGGGGCAGTCGGTGGCGTCGTTCTACCAGCGGACCCTCGCGGCGCTGGACGCGCTGGGCGTCGACGTCGCGATCGACAGGCCTGAGCCGTTCGACCTCGGCGACGCCACGCCGTTCGCCGACGACGTCGGCCATGCCGCCTACGACCCCATCTGGGTCACGCGCTACTGGCGGGTGCTCAGCCAGGTCGGCCTGGTGCTGGAGGAGTTCGCCGCCGGGTTCTCCGGCAAGGTGAGCCCCGTCCACCATTTCTGGCACACGTTCGACATCGCGGTGACCCGGTTCTCGGACCGGGAGGTGGCGCAGCCGCCCGAGGTCGACCCGGTCACCCGCGAGGCCTATTCCCGGGAGGTCTCAAGCAGCGGGTTCTGGTTCGGCGACGAGAAATTCGCGGAGCCCGCGTTCTACTCCTACACCGCCCCGGAGCCGGACGGGTTGGCTGACCAGCCGCTGGAGCCCGACGCCGCCGAGTGGCTGCCTCGCAACGGCAGCCACCTGGCGGTCCTGCGCTACGACGACGCCCGCGCCACGCCTGACCCGCGAGCCGCTGTCCTGGCGTTCTTTGAGAGCGCCTACCAGGCCGGCGCCCGGCTCGCCGGCTGGGACACAGCCCGCCTCGCCTGCCCAGGCGGTGTCACTGACCCCACAGCTCAATGACCGCCCGATGAAACGAGAGGCTGCACCCGTTCTGCCTGCGGCGCAGGCACGGTGCGCCCATGAAGTCGATCCGGATCCGGGCTGTATCAGAAGAGACGCACTCGGTCCTCCGGCGGCGCGCCGCCGAGACTGGCATGTCGTTGCAGGAGTACCTGCGCATGCTGCTCGACGAGGTGGCCGGGCGTCCCACGGTGCGTGAGGTGCTGGCCAGAGCGGGTGGGCGTGCTGGCGGTCGGGTAGGGCTCGCCGCCGCCGCGGCGCACCTGCGCGCCGAGCGCGACGCTCGATGATCGTCGTCGATGCGTCCGTTCTGGTGAACGCGCTGGCCGACGACGGCGAAGAGGGCCGTTCGCACCCCGGATCTGGCAGCTAGGCGACGACCTGACCGCGTACGACGCCGTCTACGTGGCGCTCGCCGAGACGCTCGTGTGCCCGCTGATGACAGCCGACCAGCGGTTGGCCAATGCTCCCGGTACCGCGTGCGCCGTCGATGCGCTCACCTGCGACAGCCGCCCCGCCCCGACCTGACGGCCAGCTCCGACCGGGGCGCGGGGGCGTTAGAGTTGCGCGTGCCGCGCACCGGTGACCTGGTCGGCTTCACGGCCGAGCGGCTCGGTGCCATCCTGTCCCCTCGCTGCGCAGATCTGACGCTTACCAGGACGGTCGCTTTGTCTTCACGTATGTTTGCCGCGTTGATCGGGCTCGTCCTCACCGCGTGCGGTGGCCTTGGGGGCGGGGGAATCGCTGACGTCGCCGCGACCGTCAACGGGGTCACGATCTCGATGGCCGATTTCCAGGATCGGCTCGAGCTGCTGCTGAACAATCCCCAGATCGCCCAACAGGTCGAAGGCGACGGCGAGTCCCGCCGGCAGGTCGAGACGCAGATCCTGACCCGGATGGTCGAGGTGGCCCTGCTCGACCAGGCGGCGCGGGACATCAATGTGTCCGTGAGCGACGAGGAGCTGGAGGCCCGCCTCTCCAAGGAGATCAGCGATCAGTTCGGCAGCCGCGAGCGGTACGAGGAGCTCCTCGGGCAGCAGGGCTTGACCGACAGTCACGTGCGCGTCCAGTTGCGTGCGCTGATGCTCGGCGAGCGGATCCAAGAGCGGATCGGTGAGGAGGTCAGCGCGGCGGACATCAGCGCTGAGGATGTCCAGTCCGCCTACGAGGAGCAGTTCAGCGGCGATGCTCCGATCGCGCGCCACATCCTGCTGGAAAGCGAGGAAGAGGCCGTGGACGTCATGGCCCAACTGCGGGACGGCGCGGCGTTCGCAGACCTGGCCCGTGACCGCTCGACTGACAGGACGAGCGCCGGAGCTGGTGGCCTGGTCGGCCAAGTGGTCCCGGGTCAGCTCGTGGCTGAGTTCGAAAAGGCGGTCGATGCGGCCGCTGACGGCGAGATCGTCGGGCCGGTGGAGACCCAGTACGGATTCCATGTCATCCAGCGGCTGGGCCCCCGGCCTCCGCACTCCCAGGTCGATGCGAGCATCCGCGAGCGGCTGCTGGAGCGCAGGCGCGCGCAGGTGTTCGAGGCCTTCGTGCAGGAGCAGCGGGATAAGTCCGCCGTCGAGGTGAACCCCCGCTTCGGCCAGTGGGACCCCGAAACCGGGCACATCGTCCCCGCGCAGCAGCTCGGCGCGCAGCCCGAGGGCTGATCAAAGCTTGGCGCGTCTCGTCCTGATCGACACCGCCGACCAGCTGCCCGGGCTGCTGCCCGTCCACAGCTGGTCGGCCTTGATGTCGAGCGATCTCGTGCTCGTGCGGTCCGCGGACCATCCCTTCGTGCCGCACCTGCACCTCGCCGAGCTGCGGTGGGAGGCGGTGGGAGAGCCCCCGAGCCCAGCCGAATGGGTCGTCGGGCGCGCCCAGGCCGAGGGCGAGGTCGCGTACCTGTTCGGCCCGGACGACGACGAGGGCTTCACCCGCAGCCTCGGGCTGGAGGCCGCGCGCGAGGGCGTCGAGGTCGAGGTCGTGTACTTCATGCTCGCGCCCAAGGGCCTCGAGCTGCTGAGTCTGGTCGGGATCGAAGAGCGGCTGCGCGGGCCCGGCGGGTGCCCGTGGGATCGGGACCAGACGCGCGCCACCCTCGCGCCGTACGCGATCGAGGAGGCCTACGAGCTGGCCGACGCGATCGCCTCCGGCGACACCGAGGCGGTGCGCGAGGAGTTGGGCGACGTCCTGCTGCAGGTCGTCTTTCAAGCCCAGATCGCGGAGGAGGCGGGTGACTTCACGATCGACGACGTCGCCGCTGGCATCGCCGCCAAGCTCATCCGCCGCCACCCGCACGTGTTCGGCGACGAGCAGGCCGTCGATGCCGACCAGGTCATGGCCAACTGGGAGGCGTTGAAGGCGGCCGAGAAGCCTGAGCGCGAGGGTGTCTTCGACGGTGTTCCCGTGGCGCTGCCGGCCCTGCAGCTGATGTCGAAGCTCTATTCCCGCGCCGCGCGAGCGGGGCTCGTGGCCGCCGGTGGCGCCGAGGCCCGCGTCCGCGCCGCGCTGGACCGGCTCGCCCAGGCCGGCGAGCGCGCCGCCTTGGACCGGCTCGCCCAGGCCGGCGAGCGCGCCGAGGCCCCGGGCGACGCCCTCGGCGACCTGCTCGCCGCCACCGTCGCCCTGGCCCGCGAGCACGGCGTAGACGCCGAGCAGGCCCTGCGCGCCGCCGCCGCCCGCTTCCGCTCCCGCCTGGACCCCCCGCGCCTCTAACCGGACGCTCCGGCCGCCGACCGGCAGCTTTCCTCCCACTTGGAGGCTGTTGCAGCATTCGCCTGGTATAGCCGCTCCAGCGCGGCGGGAGGGGTGCGCGGGCCGCCGGATTGACTGCCGGTTTTCCGTCGGATCCGACGGAAAACCGTGGTTGCCGAGTGCAGAGGCCACGTTCTTGAGCTGCGGCAATCCTGGCATTTAACGAGGAAAGCCGCAGGCCGGTCAGCTTGTGGCCATCATCGCAAGCGCTGATGGCTGGGAACCGGCATACGGCCAGGATTCGGCACGCATCGAGGCTGTTGCAAAATCTGGGTCTCCGCCAGTCGGGGCGCTCAGGCCAAAGATGCAGGTTTCCTCCGAATGGAGGCTGTTGCAAAATCACGGCGCGTGGCTGTGAGCGCAGCCAACCCGTCGCGGGGCCTGTAGACGCCCCTGGGCCAGCGACACTGCAGCTTTCCTCCGTATCCGGAGGAAAGTCGCAGGTCAGGCGCGTGTTGTCGGGCTTGAGGCGCACCTTTCCTTCGCATCCGGAGGAAAGCTGCATCTCTGGCTCGAGCACCCCCGACCGGCGGCCCCGCGAGATTTTGCAACAGCCTCAACATGAAGGAAAGCTGCGCCTCAAGCC
>JBOGEA010000078.1:0-19066 GCA_050743205.1 Egibacteraceae bacterium
TTCATCGCCCGCAGCTGCGCCTCGCCGATGATCCCCACCGTCTCTGGCGTCTTGGGCAGGTGCACCGTCACCACATCGGCCCACGCGCAGACCTCGTCCACCGTGTCGCACAGCTGGACGCCCATCTGCGCGGCCCGCTCGGGGGCGACGTAGGGGTCGTAGGCGATCAGGCGCATCCCGAACGCGTGGGCGCGCTGGGCCACCAGCGCGCCGACCCTGCCCAGGCCCAGCACGCCCAACGTCTTGCCGTGCAGCTCCACCCCCTCCAGCTGTGCGCGCCGCCAGTGGCCGGCGCGCACGCTGCGGTCGGCTTCGGGGATGCGTCTGGCCAGCGCCAGCAGCAGCGCGATGGTGTGCTCGGCGGCTGAGATGACGTTGGACTGAGGGGCGTTGCAGACCATCACGCCTTTGGCGGTGGCGGCCCGCACGTCGACGTTGTCCAGTCCGATCCCGGCGCGCGCGATGACTTTGAGGTTGGTGGCGGCGGCGATGACGTCGGCGTCGATCTGGGTCGCGGAGCGCACGACGATCGCGTCGTAGCCGCCGATCACCGCCAGCAGCGCCGCCTTGTCCAACCCCGTGCACACATCCACGTCGAAGTCGCGGGCCAGCGCCGCCACCCCGAGGTCAGCCAGCGGGTCCGCCACAAGCACTCGCATAGGCTGCCCACTCTAGGCGGTGGCCCGGTCGCGGCGCGGCCAGCGACACTCCACCTCAGACCTTGATCCCTGCCCCCCTGCAGCAATCCGTCGGATGCGACGGTTTCCCGCGCCTTGCCTCACTGCCGCGGCTTCCACCGCTCGATGTTCCACCAGATCCCATGCGTGAGGCCGTGCTCGTGGGGATCGACCTGGACCTCCAACCCGTCGAAGCGGTCGGAGACGACGTAGATGTGATCGAGGTAGACAAGCCACGTCCAGACAGCATGCTCGGACAGCCGCAGCTGCAGCTCGTCATAGGCCGCCTTGCGTGCCTCCGGGTGGGCGGTTTGGCGTCCCTCGTCGAGCAGCCGATCGACGTCGGGGTCACGCGGCCCGCCTGGGTTGGCGGACCCCTGCGAGTGGAACAGCTCGTAGTTCGTGAAGTCGGGGTCGTAGGGGGTGCCCCAGCCCATGATCAGGGCGTCGGAGGCCATTCGTGGCCGGATCGCAGCCCAGTCCAGGCCCTCGACCCGCACGTCGATCCCGACCTGCGCCCCCGCCGAGGCCACCGCCATCGCGAGGCCCTCGCGCAGCGTGTCCCGCGCCGGGTACAGCAGCGTGAAGACGGCCGGCTGCCCGTCCCGCGCCCGTGTCGTCCCGTCCGGCCCCAGCACCCAGCCGGCGTCGTCGAGGATCGCGCGGGCGGCCTCGACGTCACCCTCCCGCTCGGGCAGGACCGCCGGGTTGAAGAACGGGCTGTTCGGCGCGATCGGGCCGTGCGCCGGCTCGCCGCTGCCGTCCAGCAGCTCCTGGACGATCGCGTCCCGGTCGATCGCCCGGTCCAGCGCCAGCCGGATCGCCGGGTCGCCGGTCACCGGCGCCTCCAGCGGGAACATCACGCCCCGGTAGTCGGCCGATGGCACGTCGAACACCCGCAGGCCGGTGCGGTCCCGGAACCGGGCGGCCTCCTCGGGAGGCAGGTGCGTCGCGTCGAAGTCGCCGCGCTCCATCCGCGCCGCCCGCACGCTGTCGTCGGGCGCGAACGCGAGCACGAGCCGCTTGACCGCGGGGGCGCCTCCCCAGTAGCCCTCGTTCGCCCGCAGCGTCAGCCGGTCGCCGGGCGCCCACTCGTCGAAGGCGAACGGGCCGGTGCCGACCGGCGCGGTGTTGAACGGCGCGCCGCGCACGTCGACGCCGTCGAAGGCGTGGCGGGGGACGATGCCGATCAGCACCCGCTGCGCGAACGGCGCGTACGGGTAGGCCAGCTGGAAGGTGACGGTCCGCTCGTCAGGCGCCTCAACCGAGGAGATCATGTCAAGGCCGCCGCGCAACGGCGACTCGGTGCGCGCGTCGAGGATCGTCTCGTAGGTGAAGACCACGTCGTCCGCCCTCAGCGGCTCACCGTCGTGGAACTCGACGCCGTCGCGCAGGCGGAATGCATACGTCAGGCCGCCGTCGCTGACCTCGGGCAGCGCTTCGGCGAGCGCGGGCATCAACGTGAGATCGGCCCGCCGGGCCAGCAGCCCGTCAAAGATCTTCGATGTCCCGTCCGGTGCGTACCCCAAGATCGGATTGAGCGTATCCGGCTCGTTCTGCACACCGAGAACGACAATGTCCCGACTGTCCGGCTGGGCAGTCGATACGCATGCGGTAAGAAAAACTAAAATAAATGGCAAAATAACACGCCTGGCGCGCCCCATCGCCCGCATCCTTCCCGCCGCTGGACAGACACAACGAGATTAAATGCGCGTCGTTCAATAACACAAGAGCATGACGCTGACCGACGGACGAGCCCGACACATGACGACGACAGCTTTCCTCCGCATCCGGAGGAAAGCTGCAGCTCAAGCCCGCGAGCTGACAGCTCGACCACGGCTTTCCTCCGTATCCGGAGGAAAGCTGCATATCGGCCGCTGTCCCCACGCCGCTGACGTCTCACGGGCCGACCGTGGAGCCGGCGAAGCCGCCCAGCCCTGGCGACCAGCCGCCGGCAAGGGTAGATTTCACGTATTAATCGTCCGAAACTATGGGAAGCGGAAGATGCAATACATGGTTCTCGGCCGCTACGAGCCGGCCGTTCTCAAGACACTGCTGGACAATCCGCACGGTCTGGCCGCCCGCCTGGAGCAGGCCGTGTCACAGCTCTACGGCTCAGTCGACGGCAAGGTGCTGCACTGGTGGTTCGTCCGGAATGCAGACTGGCACTTCATGGTCGTCGTGGACTTCCCCGATGCCGAGGCCGCGCACACGGCGGCGATGATCGGCTATGCGACCGGCGCCTACCAGGCGCTCAAGCTCACCGTCCTGGCCACCCCGGAGGAGACGGTGAGCACTCTGCGCCGAGCGTCCGCCGTCGGCGAAGTCTTCTATCCCCCCACCGCCAGCGAGGTAACCGCGTAGCTCTGGATCACCAGGAGACCGGCAGGTTCAGCACGCCGCGGGCGCCCTGAATGGCAAACCGGCGGAGCTGATCGGCCGGGACGGCCAGGCGCAGGTTGGGGAAGCGATCCAGCAGCGTGGCCAGGGCGACCCGCACCTGCACGCGAGTCAAGGGTGCGCCCAGGCAGTAATGGATGCCGTGGCCCAGCGACAGGTGGCGGTTGATGGGCCTCGCCAGGTCCAGCCGGTCCGGATCCGCGAACGCAGCGTCGTCCCGGTTGGCCACCGGCAGCGCGGCGGTGACCGTCTCCCCGGCATGCAACACCATCCCACCCAACCGCACATCGACGGTGGCGACTCTGGCCATGCTGTGGTTCACCGCTGGGTGCAGACGCAGCAGCTCCTCGATCGCGGGGCCGAGCTGCGCGGCATCCTGCCGCAGCCACCGCAGATGGTCAGGTGCCCCGAGGAGGCACAGCACCGAGTTCGCGATCTGAATGCCGGTGAGAAACGCCCCGTCACGGAAGAAGGACGTGGCGATCCAGTGCAGCTCCGCCTCGTCGATGAGGCCGTGCCGATCTCGGGCGGCGATGAGATGATCGAACAGCCCTGTGATCAAGGTCGGCTGGCGCCGCTTCTCCTCGATCGCCTGGGTCACGGACGCGTAGAGCGCAAGCTCGGCCGCGCGGGCTTCCTCAGGCGTGGGGCCCGGCGGACCGAACCGAACCAGCGACGAAGCGCGGATGGCGCGGCGATAAGCGGCAGGGACGCCCAACAGCTCGCACTGGACCGCGAACGTCAACGGAGAACAGAACCGCGCGACCAGATCGGCCGGCGGTCCCGCGGCGATCAGCCCGTCCAGCAGCGTGTTCACGACCTGCTGGATACGCGGGCGCAGCCGCTCGACGCCCTGCACGCTGAAGGCGTCAGCGGCCAGACCCCGCACCCGAGTGTGCAGCGGCGGGTCCATCTCCGTCACCGACATCACCGACGCCGGGCCCGCGGGTCCCAGCGCGGCCGAGGCGATCGACCGGCTGAACCGCGGGTCGAGCAGGAACCGTCGGACATCCTGATAGCGAGTCACCAGCCACGTCCTGGTCCCATCCCCCAACACCACCTGCGGGAGTGACACTCCGGCTCCTCTCGTCGTGGACCGTCCCGGCTACAGGACGTCGTTCAGCTGTGCCCGGCTCGTGACCCCCAACTTCTGGTAGACACGCTGGAGATGGTTCTCGACGGTGCGCACCGACAACACGAGGGACTCGGCGATCGCCGGGTTCGACAGGCCTTGGGCGGCGAGCGTGGCAACCTCCCGCTCGCGCGCGGTCAGATCGTGACGGGCACCGGCGAGCGCCAGGGCGGGGGTGCTGGCGCCCTCACAGCGGGCCGCTAAGGCGTGAGAACGGGAGGCCGCGGCAAGGGCGCGTCCACCTGCTCCCGCGGCCCGGTACCGGTCGGCGGCCTCGGCCGCGCTCTCGGCCGCCAGCAGCAGGGCGCCGATCCGGGCGAACGTCTCAGCGGCCTCCTCCAACCTCTGCGGGTCCCCCGCCGCCAAGGCGGCGGCATGCGTCGCGTACGCCGGGACGAGCCGGCCCTCCACCTGCCCGGCGAGTTCCGCGAGCCGGGCCGCGACCACGCCAGCGCCGCCCAGCCGGGCGGCGTCGTGCAGCGCCACGGCCTCGAACGCGAGGCTGCCCCGCGCCGCGGCGCGGCGGGCGGTGTCCAACGCAAGCTCCTGGCCACGGGCGACGCTGCCATAGAGGACCGCCATCCAGGCGGAGGCAAGACCGGCGTTTGGGACGTAGAACCGCGGCCGGAGGACCCGATCGAGCTCGGCGGTCGCCTCCTCCGCGGTAGCGCGGTCGCCGGCAGCCACGGCCGCCTGGACGAGCGCGCCCAGATGCCAGCACAGTCCGTGGACACCGAAGACCCGGATGCGCTCACGCCAGAGCAGGGGGCTCTCACGCAGCCAGCGGATTGCGGTCCGGACCGCGCCCCGGGCCAGCGCAGACTCGCCCAGCACAAGGGCACACGCCGCGCGCAGGTCGTCGGCGCGCCGCTCGAGCAGGAGCTGGTAGCGAGCGAGCATGAACTCCTCGGCCTCCTCAAGGAGCCCGTCGAGCCGTTGGGCGAGCGACCGTGCCGCCAAGAGCTGGTCGATGAACCGGTCAGGCTCAGCCGTGCCGAGCAGGCGCAGCATGCGGTCGGCCTCGGTCACGGCATCACCGGTACGACCGTGGTGCGTCAGGACAAAAACCCGTATGACGGACGCGCGCAGCGCGGCGCGCGCATGTGGGTCGTCGCGCGCCAGCACGAGCGCGGACGCGTCGAGCGCCTCGGCGAGCTGGCCGTGGAGTAGGGAGACATTACCGCGGAAGAGCGCGAGTTCGTCCTGCCAACGGGGCTCGGGCCCGGCCGCCTCCGCCTCGGCGATCACGTTCAGCGCCTCGTCGGACCGGCCGAGACCCCGAAGCAGGTTGGCCGCGCGCACCAGCGCGACACGGGCGCGCTCGTTGCTGTCAGCCGCCTGTGGCTCCAACTCGACGAGCAGCTGCTCGGCCTCCAGAGGCCGGCCTTGGGCTGATCGGGCCTGCGCGCAGATGAGCCCAGCGGGCAGCCCACCGCCGGCCTCGTACGCCGCGGCTGCGAGCCGCTCGGCAAGCGACTCGTCGAAGAACCAGGCGCTCGCCTGGCTGGCCGCCCTCACGAGCAGCTCCGGCTCTGGCCGCATCCCTGCCTCGGTCTGCCAGACCGCAAGGCGCAGCAGATCGTCGCGCCGGCGTGCGCCCGTGGCGGCGAGCGTTTCGGCGAGCCGGCGGCGGATCGTCCGCGCGCGCAGCGGCGGCGTGGTCGCCCGGAGCAGCTCGCCGTAGAGCGGATGGGCGAGCCGTACCCGGGTCCGACGTCGGTCAGACATGATCTCCAGCAGGCTGGCCCGGTCGAACGCGTCGAGGTGTTCGGGCGGGGCGATCGCCTCCAGCATCGCCAGACACAGCGGCTCGCCGACCGCGACGAGCTCCGCGACCTGACGGACTCCTGGAGCCAGCCGGCCGAGCCGGGCCTCGACCACCTCGACGAGGCGGGTGCCGGCGGCCATCGTGCCGGTCGCGTGCCACACACCGTTCACCTGCGTCAGCGATCGGGTCTCTAACCCGCCGCTGATCAGCTCGCGAAGGAACATCGCGTTGCCCAGCGACAGCCGCCACAGCTGGTGGAGTGTGGCGCCGTCGACCTGCCCGCCCAGCGCGGCTTCCACCAGCTGCGCGGACTCGGCCTCGCCGAGGGGGCTCAGCTCCAGCCACTCAGCGTCCCTCCACAGCGCCCGCACGGCGTCGGGCATCGGCTCCCCCGTCCGGATCGTCGCCACGATGAACGCGGTCGACGTCGTTGCGAGATGGTGCACCAACGCCGCCGACGCGTCGTCCAACAGATGCGCGTCGTCCACGCCCAGGACGATCGGCTTGCCCGCCGCCCGGCGGGTCATCGTCCGTCCGGCCTCGCGCAGCAGCTCCAACCTGGATTCGGCATCCGTGCCCGCGTCCGGCAGCAGGTGCGCGAGCGGCCCGAACGGGATGCTCGCCGCGGCGTGGGTGGCGACGGCCCACCCGGTCACGAACCCTTTCGCGGCGGCGAGCGCGAGCGCCTCGGTGGCGAGCCTGGTCTTGCCCAGTCCAGGGGCGCCCGCGACCACGACCCCCGCGAGGTCGCGCCGGCCGATGGCTGCGGTGACCACCCGCAGCTGGTCATCCCGCCCCACGAGGGGCCAGGCAGTGGTCATAACCCTTCCCATGGTGCCGTGTCTGGGTAGGCGAAGCTGGGGAGGTACGGCGGGCGGCCAACATGAGTAGCGCCCCACTCATGACGGGCGATCCGCGGTCTGCGCAAGCTGTCCGCCTACAGCCCCGCGGTCGGCGTGGGGTGACGGACTGACAAGGGCAGGTTCCATGGAGCGCACGGACCAGCTCCCCGAACTGCTGCGGGCCGCGGCGCAGGGCGACGAAGGCGCGTGGGAGCAGATCATCAGCCGGTTCAACGGGCTGCTGTGGTCGGTCACGCGTTCGTACCGGCTGGGGCATGCGGACGCCGCCGACGTCGTGCAGGTGACGTGGCTGCGGTTGCTGCAGCATTGCGACCGCATCCGCGACCCGGACATGCTGGGCGCGTGGCTGGCGACCACCGCGCGGCGGGAGTGCCTGCGGATGCTGCGGGCCGCCAGCCGGACCCAGCCAGCGCCGGATCCGCTCGGATCCGGCGAGACGGCAGATCCCGAGCCACTCCCTGAGGCGACGGCGCTCGCCGCCGAGCGCGACGAACTCCTCCGCCAGGCGCTGCAGGCGCTGCCTCCCCACTGCCAACGGCTGCTCGGCGCACTGATGAGCGAGCGGTCACCGAAGTACGCCGAGGTCTCCGCCGTCCTGGGCGTCCCCATGGGCAGCATCGGCCCAACCCGCGGCCGCTGCCTGGACTGCCTCCGCCGCCACGCCATCCGCCTAGGCCTAGCCGACGCCGCCTAACCAACACGACACGAAACCCGGGACCATGGCCCACGCGCGCAGCGCGGGCTGACGGACTCGATGCGCCGGGCGTTGGACGAGACGAACCGCCGCCGCGCCCTGCAGGTGGCCTACAACGTCGAGCACGGCATCGACCCGCAGTCGATCCGCAAGAAGGTCGGCGACATCATCCAGATGGCCCGCGCCGCCGAGGCCGGTGTTGCCTACCGCTCCGCTGTGCCCAACCTGCGCGGCAAACGCCGCCGTGCCGGCGCGGACGCCGTGCCCGACGTCAGCGACCTGCCTCAGTCCGAGCTGGCCACCCTCATCCAGCAGCCCACCGACGAGATGCACGCCGCCGCCGCCGACCTGAGGTTCGAGTACGCCGCCCGCCTCCGCCGACCTCAAACGCGAGCTCCGCGGCATGAACGAAGCCCTCGGCTGAGCCGTGCCCACCACCGGCTCTCCCGTCCATGACCCGTCGGCCGGGGCGCAGCCGAGCTAGACTCCCCGGCCATGGAACTGGCGGGCTATATGGCGGCGCTTCGGCGGGACGGCCGGCGGATGGCTGAGGCGGCCGAGGACACACTGGACCGGCAGGTGCCGACCTGCCCGGCGTGGACGGTGGCCGACCTGGTCTGGCACACGGCCGACGTTCACACGTTCTGGCGGCAGATCGCGTCACGGGTGATCGCAGAGCCTGACGCCTATGTGGAACCAGTCCGACCGGCCGATGGCGAGCTGGTGGCCCGGTTCCGAACCGGCGTGGAGGAGACGGCGCGGGAGCTTGAGGCGCTCGATCCTGCCCTGCCGGTGTGGACCTGGTCCCGCCAGCAGGATGTGGGCTTCATCCAGCGGCGTGTGGCTCAGGAGACCGCGGTCCACTGCTGGGACGCCCTCCACGCCGCGGGCCGGGAAGAGCCGATTGACGCCGCGCTTGCCGTCGACGGCGTCGATGAGTTCCTCGACCTGTTCCTGCCGGGCCGGCCCTCCCATCTGGAAGGTTCAGGGCAGACCGTGCACTTGCACGCCACCGACACCGACGGCGAATGGGTGGTGCGGGCCGGCGACGGCGCCTGCCAGGTCAAGCGGACCCACGGCAAGGGCGACGCCGCCGTCCGCGCCCCAGCCAGTGATCTGCTGCTGCTCCTGTGGCGCCGGCGCGCGCCTGACCAGCTCGAGGTCCACGGCGACCGGGCCGCGCTCGACCGCTTCCTGGCCCGCACCGATCTGGACTGATATCGGCGAGCGCCCGGTCCCCATCGAGGCGGGCCCGAGGGCCATGCCGGCCTCCTGGCCCAGCGAACACGTGGCGGTCGCCGAGCAGCACGCGCCGCTCGCCCTCGTCAATCCCGCCCCACACCAGCCTCCCGGACCGTCGTTCGTTCACGCCTCGGCCGGGCGCGGTCATGGCGGCCACACCACCGCCCGGTCACTTTCAGGCAGACCTGGTACGGGCTCGGCCGGCCTATCACTGCCCCTCCTCACGCTCGCGGGTGTTCTCGCGCAGCGCCCGCCAGCCGCGCAGCAGCCTCGCGGTCTTGGCCGGCGCGACCAGCTCGGCGACGGCGACCCGCTCCACACGGTGACAGCCGTTGAGCAGGCCGAGCAGCGCCATCGTCGCCTGCTCGCTGCGCTTGTACGGGCCGACCGCGAGGACGTCGCCGTCCGGTCCGCGGGCCACCGCCAGCCAACACCCCCTCACCGGCCCGGCTCCCCAGCCTCGCCGGTTTGCTGGTGCAACTGGTCGCAACGCCGGCTTCGCGCCCGCCTGGTCCGACGCAGCCGGCGGCGCTCCTCTTCGTCCAACCCGCCCCAGATCCCATAGTCCTGCCCGGTGGCCACCGCCCACTCCAGGCACTCGGCGGCCACGTCGCAACGACGGCAGAGCTCTTTGGCCCGCTCGATCTGGTCCAACCACGGCCCGGACACCCCGACAGGAAAGAACATGTCCGGGTCCACGTCCGGTGGCGCGCACGCCGCCCGATCACGCCACCCGCTCACCGTCCCGCCTCCCCCTCGGCAAAGGGCGTCCACACCAGACGCAACCCCGACTCCGCCCCAGCGTCGGCCATCAGGTGGAGCAGCCACCCCTGGCCGTCCTCCGGGCATACGGCGTGCAGGACCACGTCGGGGACTGCCTTGTCGGGCGGGAACTGCACCTGGACGCCGCAGCACGGGGTCACCACCGCCACCGCGCCGTCCACACGCTCCACCCGCCCAGGGTCCGGCCTGTTGTCGCTCTGTTCGCTCATGTGGCGACGTTGACACAGCGGCGCTGCCCGCAGGTGCTGTGCGCCACCTCAACTCGGCTCTCAACTTGGCCGTCTTTCCTGCCGTCACGATTCGCGACAACTCACCCTTCCGCGGACCCTGCCGCCCGCGTACGCTCCTGATCACGCAGCAAAGGAAAGGATGAATACGACAGAAGGGAAGAGAAATGGATCATTCAGTGCGGATAGTGACGGAGTTGGAGATCCGCCGGGAGGCATTGGCGCTCACCATTCCCAAGCTCGTCTGCCGCCTGCAAACGAACTGGCCGAACGCGAGCCTCGCGGCGCGTGAGGTGCAGCGATGGCAAGCTCTCATCAGCCGTCCGTACGACCACAACGCGGAGGCGTTGGCCGGAGAGCTCGGAGTCGAGTCAGTCGAGCTGCTCGGACTCGCCAAGAGCTTCGAGGCCGCGCGGTGGCGCGCCCCCATGACCCCCGACCAACTGGAGCGAGAGATGCTGAACCGTCGAAACGCACTGAAGGGCATAGTCATGGCCGGCGCGACGATCGTGCTGCCCGTAGCCGACATCGTCGCCTCCGCGCAGCACCTCCACGGCGTCCGTCGCGTCGGCGGCGGCCACCTCGACCATGCGCAGGACACCGCCACCCGCCTCGCCGTCTCCTACGCCGCCAAGCCGAACGCCGACGCGCGGTTCGCGGCGGAGGCGCACGCCTACAGCCTCCTCGCCCTCCTCAAGCTCGACCCCGGGAAGGTCAGCGACCGGAGACGGCTGCTGTCGATCGCCTCCGACGCCGCGTCCCTGGCCGGCTCCGGCCAGCTTTCCGCGGGCCGGTTCGACAAGGCGGACTTCTGGTTCACCAAGGCGCGCGAGCTGGCCCACGAGGCCGGAGACAGACGGCTCGAGGCGCTCGCGATCGCGTCCTTCGCGTCCATCGCGTGGGCCCTGCCCGTGCCCGACCACACCGCGTCCGTCGAGGCGCTCACCGCCGCGGCGAAGCTCCAGGGGTTCCTGCAGCCCGCGGAGCGGGCGTATGTGCTCGGAGGCCTCGGCTGCGAGCGCGCCGCCCTCGGCGACGACCTGGTCTCCGGACGCTTTCTTGAGCAGGCGCATGCCGCCGCCGCGCTGATTCCCCTCGCCGAGCCGGGCTGGGGCTGGTGGTCCATCCACGGGTGCCTGGCCGGCTGGGACGGGATCCGCCGCGAGGTGCACACGGCGGGCCGGTCGATGTGGCTGGGCCGCCCCGCCGAGGCGGTCGGGGTGTTCGAGGCCGCGCTCCCCTTCTATTCGCCGGTCGGCCAGGCCATGCTGCGTCACCATCTCACCAACTCGTGCGTGGCCCTCGGGGATCCCGAGCGGGCGTGCGCGCATGCGACGGCCGCGTTGGACGGGGCCAAGGCCTACGAGCTTGGGACCATCTCCCCGAAGGTCCGTCAGGCGCGCCGGTCGTTCCATAAGGAGTGGATCGGGTTGGCGGTGGTGCGCGAGTTGGACGAGCGGCTTCGCCTCGCGGCCTGACAGCCGGTCACCAGCCGCGCTGCTGCCACTCGTCGAGGTGGGGGCGCTCACGGCCGATGGTGGTGTCGTCGCCGTGGCCGGGGTAGACCCAGGCGTCGTCGCGCAGGACGAACAGGCGCTCGCGCAGTGAGCGCATGATCTGCTCGAACGCATCGGCGCTGCCGAACGTGTTGCCCGGCCCGCCGGGAAACAGTGTGTCGCCGGAGAACAGGTGGCGGTCGCCGAGCAGCACGCAGGTGCTGCCGGGGGTGTGCCCTGGGGTGTGGAGCAGCGTGACCTCGGCGGAGCCGAACAGCACCCGCTGCTCGTCCTCGGCGATGCAGTCCGAGGGGCGCGGCACCATGGCGCGGTCGTCGGGGTGCAGGTAGGTCGGCGCGCCGGTGGCGTCGGCGACCTGGTCCAGCGCCTGCCAGTGGTCGCTGTGGCCGTGGGTCGTCACGATGGCGGCGACCTCGACGTCCTTGACCTCCTCAAGGATCCGGTCGGCGTCGTTCGCCGCGTCGATCAGCAGCGCCCGACCCGAGTGGCGGTCGGTGAGCAGGTAGACGTTGTTGTCGTAGGGTCCCACGGAGAATTTTTTGATCTCCACGTCGGCCCCGCCGGGCAGCGCGACCAGGCGGCTGGCCGCCGGGCCTTGGGGGTCCACATGGCCGCTGTACTCGCTCATGCTCATGCCGGGGAGCCTACCCGGCGTCGAACCCGGTAGACTTCGCGTCTCTCTTTCCGCCGTACCCTTCTCATCAGCATGCCCACGACCGATTCCCGCCGCGACACGCTCCACGTCCGGGGCGCGCGCGAGCACAACCTGCGCAACGTCGAGCTGGAGATTCCCAGGGACGCGCTCGTCGTGTTCACCGGCCTGTCCGGATCCGGCAAGTCGAGCCTGGCGTTCGACACGATCTACGCCGAGGGCCAGCGCCGCTACGTCGAGTCGCTGTCCGCCTACGCCCGCCAGTTCCTGGGGCAGATGGACAAGCCGGACGTCGACTTCATCGAGGGCCTGTCGCCGGCGATCTCGATCGACCAGAAGTCGACCAGCCGCAACCCGCGGTCGACGGTCGGGACGATCACCGAGGTCTACGACTACCTCCGCCTGCTCTACGCCCGGATCGGCAGGCCGCACTGCCCCGTCTGCGGCCGGCCCATCCAGCGCCAGACCGCCGAGCAGATCATCGACCAGGTCGAGCGGCTGCCCGTGGGCACCCGGTTCCAGGTGCTTGCCCCGGTCGTGCGGGGCCGCAAGGGCGAGTACGCGAGCCTCCTCGCCGATCTGTCCTCCCGCGGCTACGCGCGGGCGCGGATCAGGTCGGGCACCCGCGAAGCGCAGGTCGTCGACCTCGCCAGCGCCCCCAAGCTCGAGCGCTACGAGCAGCACTGGATCGACGTCGTGATCGACCGGCTCGTCGCCAAGCCCGGCATCCGCCGGCGGCTGGCCGACTCGATCGAGACCGCGCTGCGGCTGGCCGAGGGCATCGCGCAGGTGGAGATCATCGAGCGTGAGGGACCCGGCGAGGTGCTCACGTTCTCCGAGCACCTCGCCTGTCCCTACGACAACCTGAGCTTCGACCAGCTGGAGCCGCGCAGCTTCTCGTTCAACACCCCGTACGGCGCCTGCGAGACCTGCTCCGGCCTGGGCATCCGCCTGGAGGTCGACCCGGACCTCGTCGTTGGCGACCCGCAGCTGTCGTTGGAGGCGGGCGTCATCCTTCCGTGGGCGACCGGCGGCCAGTCGACCTACTACGACCAACTGCTCCGCGCGGTCGCCGAGCACCTGGGCTTCGACCCGAAGACGCCGTGGGCCAAGATCGACCCGGCGCACAAGCGGATGCTGCTCTACGGGCTCGATGGCGAGAAGGTGCGGGTGCGTTACCAGAACCGGTTCGGGCGGCGGCGTGAGTACGACGCGGCGTACGAGGGCGTCGTCCCGCACCTGGTGCGCCGCCACGCGGAGAGTGAGTCGGATGCTGCCCGGGAGAAGGCTGAGCAGTACATGCGCGAGGTGCCGTGCAGCGTCTGCAATGGCGCCCGTCTTCGGCCCCTGCCGTTGGCGGTGACGATCGGGGGCAACAGCATCGCCGCCACCTGCGCGCAGTCGATCGGCGACACACGGCGGTTCTTCGACGGGTTGGAGCTGGACGAGCGTGAGCGGCTGATCGCCGAGCGCATCCTGCGCGAGATCCGGGCGCGGCTGGACTTCCTCATCGACGTGGGCTTGGACTACCTGACGCTGGATCGCGCGGCTGGCACCCTGGCCGGTGGGGAGGCGCAGCGGATCCGGCTGGCGACCCAGATCGGCTCGGGGCTGGTGGGGTGCCTCTACGTGCTGGACGAGCCGTCGATCGGGCTGCATTACCGCGACAACGAGCGGCTGATCGAGACCCTGCTGCGGCTGCGTGACCTGGGCAACACGGTGATCGTGGTTGAGCACGACCGCGCGACGATGGAGGCGGCCGACCACCTCGTCGACATCGGCCCCGGCGCCGGGGAGCACGGCGGGGAGATCGTGCACTCCGGCGACCTCGACGGGCTCAAACGCAACCCGCGGTCGATCACCGGCGGTTACCTGTCGGGTGAGCGGGAGATCCCAGTCCCGCCGGTGCGGCGCAAACCGGTGCGGGGGCAGGCGCTGGTCGTGCGCGGCGCGCGAGAGCACAACCTGCGCGATGTCACCGTGCGGTTCCCGCTGGGGCTGTTCGTGGCCGTGACGGGGGTGTCGGGGTCGGGCAAATCGACGCTCGTCAACGACATCCTGCACGCCGGCCTGATGCGGCATGTGTACGGCAGCCGGGTGGCGCCTGGCGCGCACCGCGGGATCGACGGCCTCGACAGAATCGACAAGGTGGTGGGGATCGACCAGTCCCCGATCGGGCGGACGCCCCGCTCCAACCCGGCCACCTACACCGGGGTGTTCGACCACATCCGCAAGCTGTTCGCCTCCACGGCGGAGGCGAAGGTCCGCGGCTACCAGCCGGGCCGGTTCAGCTTCAACGTCAAGGGCGGTCGCTGTGAGGCGTGCCGGGGCGACGGGACGATCAAGATCGACATGCAGTTCCTGCCCGACATCTACGTGCCGTGCGAGGTCTGCAAAAGCCGACGGTACAACCGCGAGACGTTGGAGGTGCATTACAAAGCCAAGACGATCGCCGAGGTGTTGGACATGTCGGTGGAGGAGGCGTTGGGGTTCTTCGCCAACATCCCGGCGATCGGGCGTCATTTGGAGACGTTGAACGATGTCGGGTTGGGCTATGTGCGGCTGGGGCAGCCGGCCACGACCCTGTCCGGCGGTGAGGCGCAGCGTGTGAAGCTGGCGTCTGAGCTGCGCAAACGCTCCACCGGGCGCACGGTGTACATCCTGGACGAGCCCACGACCGGCCTGCATTTCGAGGACGTCCGCCGCCTGCTGGAGGTACTGCACCGCCTGGTCGACATGGGCAACACCGTGATCGTGATCGAGCACGACCTCGACGTGGTCAAAACCGCCGACTGGGTCATCGACCTCGGCCCCGAGGGCGGCGGCGGCGGCGGCGGCATCGTCGCCGAGGGCTCCCCCGAGGACATCACCCAAGTGAGCGAGAGCTACACCGGCAAATTCCTCCTCCCCCTCCTGCCCGGCGCCCGATAACCGTCGCCGACACCCGCCAAGCGACGCTCTCTCACCAAGAGGCCGAGCGAGTGACGTCGGCCAGGGTTGCGCGCCACCGGGCGATCGGCCCCACAGGCACGGCGCGGTAAACCCGGGGCCCGAGCGCCGCGAGCACGCGGCAGATGCGTTCGCGCGGCTCGGCGGAAGCCCCCGCCCGCAGCCCGACACGGAGGCACAGCATTCCGGGGCGGCACGCTGGTCGCGCACGAACGACAACGTCCATACCGCCGACCAGCCGACCTCTGGATTGGGGTGGCGCAGCAGCGCTGCCAGACCGGCCAGACCCGCGGGTTGGCCATGCCCGCCAGCACCCGGGCCGCCCACTGGCGAACCTCGGGATCAGAGTCGTTCAGCCGCGCCATGAGGGCTCTGCCCGCGTGGGTGGCTGCACCCACTGAGAGCAGCAACCTCTTGCCGATACGGCCGGCGTGCAGACCGTCGCACATCAAGCGCGCGGTCTGCAGGCGCGCGGTGGGACGCTGGCGGACCCGCGGACCCGACTGCGGCTCGTGCGGACCCCGCAGGCCCGACCGCGGCTCGTGCGGACCCGGTGCCGGTGGCCGCGCCTCGGTGAGGCCACCGGCGACATCCGCGACCGCTGCCGGCCGGGTGGTCATTGGCGGTCCGGCGGGTGCAGCCGCCACCGCCCATCCGGCTCCCGAGCCAGCCGCCACCGCCGCTCATGCACATTCCCATGACACACAGAGCACAGCAAGGTCAAATTGGTTAAATCGGTCGGACCGCCCTTCGCCCACGGCACGATGTGATGCGCCTCGCACCACGCGGGCGGGGCTTGACAGCCCACACAGCCTTTGTCGCGGACCGTCAGGGCGCGCCGCTGGGCCGGAGTGACGGTGCGGGTGGCGCGGCCCGCGTCCAAAATCTGGGATGGGCCGTTGGTGATGACCCGGCTGACCGCCGCGTCGCACGCCAGCCGTCTGGCGGTCTCGCCGCTGATCGCGCCGAGGCGGTCCAACCTGGCCGCCGCCGCCGCGCCTGGCTGGCCCAGCAGGGTGGGCAGGTCCACGATCACGGTCATATGGGGGCGGACGCCGCCGGCGTCGGGCAGGCCGCCGCCGTTGAGGCTGCGTCGCGCGAGCTCGACCAGCGCGTCAGCGCGCCGCTGCTCGGCGGTGCGCGCGTCGTCCTCACCCGTTGGGGCGGCCAGCGGCGCGAGCGCGGTCAGGACCGTCTCAGCGCCGACCTTGTCGAGTTTGGCCTCCAGGATCGCGCCGTCATCGGCGGTGGGGGTGACGGTGAGCCGGCGGGTGGCCCACGCCCGCTCCTGCCGTGTTTGCAGGCTGTCGGGCGCCACGCGGTGGGCGTAGTCGCTGAGCGCGGCGCGTAGCTGCCCGGCGTCGGTGTGGGCGCCCCGCTCGGCGACGAGCCGGTCCAGCCCCTCGACCGCCTCGGCGGGCAGGTCGCGCATCGCTTTGGCGGCCACCCTGGCATGGGCCGGCGTGATCGTCCCGTCGGCCAGCGCCCGCGCGGTCTCCGGCAGTTGGGACAGCCGTCTGGCGGTCTCGGCCCGCCCGGCGGCTTCGCCGATGCTGGTGCGGCAGTGTGCGGCGAGCCATTGTTTCTCTGAGCGGCAGCCGTCGGCTTTCCATGCTTGGGCGCGGTCGTGGGCGGCGATGGCGAGGGCGCACAGTCCGTCGAGCCGGTCTCGGTGGCGTGTCAGGTCCACCACGCAGCGGCTCAGCGTGTCACCGTCGAGGGTGTCCCAAGCGATGGCGGCGAGGGTGTCGAGCAGCGGCGCGAGCGCATCGACGGCGCCGCGCGCCGCCTGGCGCTCTCCCAACACCACCGTCTCGTACATACGTTTGATTATGGCACGGCTGAGATGGTTACGCAAGTGTTTCCGGAAGTTGATGGGCGATGATGTGAGGATGTCGGGCTGGTCCAAGTGTTTGGCTGCGTCGTGTGGCTGCGCTCTGTTCGGGTCTGCTGCTCAGATGTGGGAGCGGCCTTGATCGGCTGTGGAGGTCTCAGTGGAGCGGTGTCCCGCTCCCACCGGACGGGGCTGACACCGTCCACGGACCTGCGAGAGGACCCGCAATGAGATTGTCGATGACGTGACGTTCGGTGGGCACCAGCCAGCGTCGAGGCTGCCGCTATACGGCCCCGAGATCGTGCCCGCGATCCTTCAGCAATCCCATGAGCCTGGCCGTTCCCACGATCACGCTGCCCGGCTGTGCTGCTCCCGCGTCCGGTGGTCTGCTTCGGCCCGCGAGCAGGGCGGCTCGCCGGTCAGCCACTGGCGTTCGCCTTGGGTCACTGCGCGATGCGGTCGTCCATCCACTCGGGTTGAGCGTCCCCGTGCAGGACATCCGGGTCGATGTCGGCACGATTCGGCCACACGATCGTGCCGAGTTCGGTGTCGACGCGAACCGCTCGGAACAGCGCAGGATCTCTCCGCAGCGGTCCGAAGACCGCACCCCAAAGGCAGGGCTCGAGGTCGATGACGCGCTCGGTCCCATCGGTGAAGGCGACGCGCACATGGAAGCCTCGGAGGGCTCGACAGCGCTCACGCGGACGATCACGCGCCCTTTCATCCAGTGGAGCGATGTGGACAGCGACTCATGGCGGGCGTGCCCGGCCCCAACATACGCCGAGTCACCGAGCCGCGCTCCGACGCGCCGCTGGCGAGGGGTCAGCCGTAAGGCCGGTGCCCACACCGGCTTTGAAGCCGGGGCAGGTCCTGCCCGCGCCGTGCCGACCGTACCTTCGCGGGCCCCCTCTTCGCTCGCGGTCTCGATTGCCAGCGCGTGATGGGGGCGTACGTGCAGGCCGCGCGCATCGTTCGGGTAGCCGTCGAAGCGCTCGGCCACCACGACGTCGACCGTGTCGGGTGTCTCGAGCGGCGTCCGGGCTGCGCTCCAACAGGTGACGAAGCCCGCCTCTCCCAGACCGCGCCGATCGACAACGTGTTTGTGAGCAGGGCCGGGCGTGCCAACCGGTCATCTTCCCGTGGCCGGTGGATGACGTGACAGGCGCCGAGCACGTCGCCCCTATGCGACAGGATCCCGTCACCCCGGTCCGCACAGCCGTCCGTCGGGCAGATCCTCGACAAGGCCCACGCGGCACACCCGGCACATCGACCAGCGCATTACAGGAACCGGGCGGGAAGCGGCCGACCACGAAGCCAAAACCACGCAGCCGCCGCCGGTTCGCGGGCATCACGACACCCTCGCAACGCGCTGGTCGTCCTGAATTACGAGCACGGCGGCTCGTGCAGGAAGGTTGCCCGCTCCTCGCAGGTGAGCGGGCGCGTGACCCGCGTCTCAGCGAGCGTGAGCACCTCCTCGATCGACCCACACACCTCACAGGTCCATATCCGTACCGTGCCGTCGAAGCCGGCGCTGGCTAGCTGCCCGTCGGGGTTGAACGCCGCGCCGGCCACCGGGCCGTCGTGGCCGCGCAGCACGATCGGGTCGCCGCCGTCCGTCGGGTCCCACAGGCGCAGTGTGCCGTCGGTGCCGGCGCTGGCCAGCCGCTGCCCATCGGGGCTGAACGCCACACCCAACACCTCGCTATCGTGCCCGCGCAGCACGATGGGGTCGCGACCGTCCGCCAGGTCCCACAGCCGCACCGTGCCATCGCCCCCAGCGCTGGCCAGCCGCTGCCCATCGGGACTGAACGCCACGCCGAACACGGTGCCGTCGTCGCCGCGCAGCACGATCGGGGGAGTTGACCCGTCCGTCGGGTCCCACAGGCGCAGTGTGCCGTCGTCGCTGGCGCTGGCCAGCCGCTGCCCATCGGGACTGAACACCACGCCGACCACCGGACCGTCGTGGCCGCGCAGCACGATCGGGTCACCGCTGCCCGCCAGATCCCACAGGCGCAGTGTGCCGTCGAAGCCGGCGCTGGCCAGCCGCTGCCCGTCAGGGCTGAACGCAACACCGGCCACTCTGCCGTCGTGGCCGCGCAGCACGATCGGGTCGCCGCCGCCCGCCAGATCCCACAGGCGCAGTGTGCCGTCGTCGCTGGCGCTGGCCAGCCGCTGCCCATCGGGACTGAACGCCACGCCGAATACCGTGCCGTCGTGGCCGCGCAGCACGAGCGGGGCGCCACCAGCTGGGTCCCAGACGCGCACTACGCTGTCGTTGCCGACGCTGGCGAGGCGTTGTCCGTTGGGGCTGAACGCCACGCCCCGCAC
>JBOGEA010000079.1:0-19050 GCA_050743205.1 Egibacteraceae bacterium
GACGCGTGTGAAGGCTGTGCACTCACATCTCCGCTCGCCACAATTTCATTTTTTGCGCTCTTCGTGTTTTGTGGTATGAGTGCGAGATATGGCAAAATTGGCGACCTACAGAAGCTACAAAGGACCCCAATATCGCGCTCGGGTCGAAGGAGGAGCGCGGGCTGCGGAATGCGCTCCACGGCGCTGTCGAACTCATCGCTTCGCGGGTCGAGGACGAGCGCCGAGAGTTCTTCGCGGCGGTGCTGCACGACAGGTTCACCGTCCCTCCCGAGCCCGGGGAAGTCGTGGTTATGTCCAGTGTGCTCGAGCAGCTGAGCACGGCCGTGCGACAGCGCCTCGAGCCCTTGGCCGAGCCCTCCCTGACCCGCGCAGGGGCATCGTTCTTGGATGACGACGGGGTTGACCCGGTGTCACTGCACAGGGACCTCGTGGCCGCGATCATCCTCGCCGTCCAGCAGCAGGCCGCGTGGTGCGGCAAGCTCGCGCCGCTGGCCGCTCAGTTGAACGCGGACCTCCAGCACGCGGGGATGAGGGAGATGGCGGCGCGGCTCGACGAGCTGACCAAGGCGGTCCATGCGCTCGGCCCGGGGCTCGCCGCGGCCAGTCGCCTCGCCCTACCCGGAGCGCCAGACCGGGACATCCCCCCGCCCCGCCTGGCTCCACGACTCCGCCCTGATTTCGTTCCCCGACAAGAGGGCGACCGGTTGCTCGCCACGCTGATTGAGGCGGCGCAGAACCCGCACCGGTCGACGCTCGGGCTGACGTCCGCCGCGCTGTACGGGACCGGCGGGTTCGGCAAGACGACGCTGGCGATTTGGGCGTGCCACCAGCCCGAGGTCGTCGCCGCGTTTCCAGGCGGCGTGCTTTGGGCCGATCTGGGACAAGAGCCGGGAGACGCGCGGATCCTGGAGCTGCTCGCGGACCTGACGCGGCTGCTCGTGGGGGAGCCGTCGGCGCCGTTCGCGTCGATCCCGGCCGCCACCTACGCGTTCTCGGCGGCACTGGCCGACCGCCGGGTGCTCCTCGTCATCGACGACGTGTGGTCGGCGGCGGACCTGGCGCCGTTCCTCGAGGGCGGAGCCCACTGCGTCCGGCTCGTCACGACCCGCCGTCCCAACCTCCTGCCGCCCGACGCAGCGACGCTTCGGGTGGACACCCATGACGGCCGCCGAAGCGATGACGGCGCTGCGCCGGATGTCGATGGAGCGAGCAACGAAGACCTGTTGCCGCTGTTCGAGCGGTCAGGTCGCTGGCCCCTACTGATCGGGCTCATCAACGGCGTGCTCCGCGGCATGACCGAGCGCTACGACCTGCCGATGACGGACGTTGTGCGCCACTCGGTTGACGAGTTGGAGCGGCGGGGCGCCTCCGCGATGGACACGCTCCGCCTGGAGGACGCGACGAAGACCATCGCGGCACCCATCGAGCTGAGCCTCGAGGAGCTTGCCGCGACCGCGCCCTCGGGCTCGGCCACGGCCGACCGTTACCTCACGCTCGCGGCTTTTCCCGAGGACCGCGTCATCCCGTACCACCTGCTCGAGCGGCTGTGGGGCACCGACCCAGTGACGACCCGTGTGGAATGCGAGCAGCTGGCGAACCGCTCACTGCTCTCGACCGCGACGACCGCAGGCGTACAACTCCACGACGTGATTCGCGACGACCTCCGCGTGCGAGCGGCCAGCCGCCTTCCGGAGTTCAGCGCCGGGTTGCTGGACGCGTCCCGCGAACCGGCTGTGGAGGGATGGCACGCCCTGCCGCCGAAGGAGCGTGAGTTCTGTGACACCCTGGCCTTCCACCTCGCGCAAGCCGGGCGGCACGACGAGCTGCTCAGCACGGTCACGGACCTTCGTTTCATGGCCGCGCGTCTCCACGCCGACGGACCGGGCGCACTGCAACACGACGTCCAGGCGGCGGAGACGCTCCATCCCGGAGACCCGTTGATCCAGGGCCTGCTCGATACCCTCCGGTGCGAGGCGCACCTCCTCGTCGGTTCCGGGAGGCGGCGCGACGCCGCCGCGGCCCTGCACAGCCGCGTGTTGGCCGAGTCCGCCGTGATCGCCGGGCTCGGTCACGTCGGGGAGGCGTTGCGCGGCGCGCTGGTCGCCGAGTTCCCGTTCCCCGACCGGCCCGATCCAAGGCTCGTCCGTGTCCTCGTCGCCTGGCGCGTCCCTGTCAGCGCCGTCGCCTGGCGCGGCGACGGTGAGCGTGCCGCGAGCGCGTCCGCCGACGGCACCGGGCGGATCTGGAGCCCGCGCCTGGGTGAGGCCCTCGACGTCTTGGAGCTGGACGGATCGCCCGTGACCGCGGTGGTGTGGAGCCCCGACCTACTCCACCTCGCGGCGGCAACGAATGGTGGGACGTGCGCGATCCTGGATGGCGATACGGGAGCGCGCGTGGCTGCTCTGTCAGGCTCCTACGGTCCGATGACCGCCTTGGCTTGGGAGCCAGGAAGCCGCACACTCGCGTTCGGCACGGCCGAGGGGCTCCTGGGACTCTGGCAGCTCGACGGTGGCGAATCCCTCAAGGACTTCGAGCTTCCCGCACCGGCGCAATCACTGGACTGGCCCCGCGAGGGGACTGACCGGTCGGGATGGCCGACGGCTCGGTCGCGCGCTGGACCGATGCCCAAGCTGATCAGCCGCCTCTGCGCGGCACCACTGACGTGGGGAAGATCCGGTCCGTGGCATGGGATCCGGCCGGGGAAAACGCTTGGCGGTCACGACGTTGACGCAGCGCTCGGGCGCAACGGCCAGGCTGGTTACGGATGAGGCGTGATCGCCAGGACGGTGATGACGCGGACCGCTTCACCGCCACGCTTCTCGTCGGGCCCGTAGGTCCAAAAGATCCGCGATGCGCCCGCGCCTTGATCACTATACGAGTCCCACACCTTCACCGTGGGTTGGCCGGGGAAGCTCTCGTAGCGATGAGAGTTCAGCCCGGGGTGGCGAGGGTTGGCCTGGAGCAGCCCGAGCGTCTTGCGGACACGCCGGAGCCGCGTGCGGTCGCGTTGCTCGAGATCGGTGAGGGCTTGGGCCGCTGCCTTCGCGAAACGCAGCTCGTACACCTATCGGTCGCCTTCATCGTCCACGTCACGCGTGAAATCGCCCAGGTCGACGGTCTCGCCACGCTCTGCCTCTGCGAGACCGGCGAGGATGGTGCGGGCAAGCTCAGGGTTGTCCCACACCAGCAATTCACGCCGCGGGATCGACACGACCGGGGTGAGCAAGATCTCGCCGTCCAGCCGACGGGACACGCGGTAGCGCGTACCAGGCTGCGCGCCGGCCTTCGCGATGCTCACTCGGCCGCGGCCATCGACTTCGGTTTCGGTAACCAGCTCGAACCCGATTGTTTCTCCCACCGTGCTCGCCATCCCAGGTCCTTCCACAAGGATCCACTACTCGGGGTGGGCTCACCCCATTCTGAGCCGTTGCCCATCATGACACAAGAGGGTTGTCCCCTGCCCCCCTGTAACAGGCGGGCACGTCCTCACTGCGATGGCGTACAGGCAGAGGGCGACGGCGGCGGCGCATCGGATGAGCAGCGCTCGGCGTGGACATTCTCGCCGGGCCCCCGCCGACCCGGAGCGGCCGGCCCTTCAGGGGCGTTCCGAGCAGGTCGGGCAGCATGGCCCGCACCTGCCGGTACATGGCGAGGTGATCCGTCGGACCCGCCGTCACCGGCTTCCAACCGCGCCGCAGCCTCCGCGGACAAGCAGAAGGCGGTGGTGAGGAACAAGACAGCCAGGTCAAGTCCCGGTGCCCCCTCTGACTGCCCTGTGAGACGTCCCGATAGCCCCTTGAGCAAGCCGTTTCCAAGGCACCCTCCTGACGAAGTGCGGCCCTCACTGCCAGCGTGGGCCATGAACGCGTACTCCTGATCCGCGCTGAGGGTCACGACCAGCTCAGACCGCGCCCGAAGCGCCTTGATGAGTACGTCGCCACGAGGTCGGCCGCATCGAGCTGCTCACACCGCAGCCAAGTGGCGACCGAAGGTGTTGGCCATGCGCTGGGGCGAAAATTCACGGTCGTGCGTGACGACCACGGCGCCCCGCTCATCCGCGTACACAGACAGGTCATCGTCATCGGCCGCAGCGACCCCGGCCAACCCCGCCTCAAAGACGCTCCAACACTGATGCCCGGCGCTCCGCAACACCCGTCCGACCACTGCATCGACGTCGTTGTCCAGCAGGAAACGCACCTATGAGGCTTCCGTCATCGCCAGCTCACGGGAGCCGCTTCGACGTCTGCCTCCTCCAGTTGCGGGAAGGCGTTGAGGATCTGCTCGACGGTGTGGCCTCTTCGCAGGTAGGGGAACAAGGCCGATACCGGTACCGGGTGCCGGCGAGGACTGGCTTGGATCCCATCACCCCACGGCGCCGCTTAACTCGACCGGCGAGCGAGGGATCGCGGCCCTGCTGCGCATGCTTGCGAACCTTGGCCCGCAAGGGCTCAAGCCTCAGCACATGCTCAAGGACGATCTGGTCCGGCTGGCGGTCACCCTCCCACGCACCGTCGGGGTGCTGAAAAAACACCTCCCTATCCGCGACCGCTGACCTCCATGTACTCCCCCAGCAGCTTGCCGCCGACCGCCCGGCCCTCGGCCCGCAGCGCCTCCACCTGCCTGAGGACCAGGGTGTTGCCCTCGATCGCGGTGGAGTGATGCGACTCCTGGAACCAGATGCCCTTCCAGATGGCTCCGGCTTCCACAGGGCTGGGCAGGCCACCCATGCGTTGCCACAGCGCAGCGATCTGGGTGTCGAGCCACTGGTAGACCACCTCCCGCAGAGGCCGGCCACGAGGTGACATCACCGCTCCAAGTTGTTGAGCTCGGCCGTCAAGCAATTGAACCGTACAACTTCAGGGCACGTCACGAGGACACGTTAGGGGACGCCCAGTCGGCTCCGGTGGCTCCCACAACGAGACGCTCCCCCCTGGGTCGGCCCGATTGTCGGAACCGGCAGTATGCGTGAAAGTGGGATCGTAACGCCCGTGAAAACGGGACTGAATACGGCATGAAAACGGTATCGAACCGCTCAGGAAAGCGGTAGTGTCCCGCATGATGCAGTTCTACTTGCCGAGACTCGTGGACACGCTCCTCACTGAGCTTCTCGCTGACTTGCCTGCGGTCCTTCTCGTCGGCCCGCGCGCAACGGGCAAGACCACGAGCGCTGCCCGGCAGGCTCGGACCGTTGTTCGCCTCGATCGACCAGCGGAGGCGGAGGCCTTCAGAGCAGACCCAGACGTCGCCCTTACCGGGCTGGCAGAGCCCGTCCTGCTCGACGAATGGCAAGTAGTGCCCGAGGTGCTCGGCGCGATCAAGCGCGCCGTGGACTCCGAGCCCCGCCCAGGACGCTTCGTAGTGACCGGCTCGGTGCGCGCCGACCTTCAACACGAAGGTTGGCCCGCCACTGGCAGGCTTGTACGTGTCGATATGACAGGCCTGACCATGCGTGAGGTCCTCCGCCGGGACCTCACGCAGACACCCTGGCTGGACCGGCTGGCCCAGCAGGGAGTGGAGGGCCTGGTTCCTCCTCCCGATCCGCCTGACTTGCGGGGATATATCGAACTGGCAGTGCGTGGAGGCTTTCCCGAACCCGTCCTGCGCCTGTCAGAGGCGACCAGGGACCGGTGGCTGGTCAGCTACCTCGACCGGGTGGTCACCCGAGACGCGATGGACCTCGGTGTCTCAAGGGACCCTGTCCGACTTCGCCGTTTCTTCGAGGCGTGGGCGCTCAACACCGCGGGTGAGGCGACCGATCGCAAGCTTCTCGACGCGGCCGGGATCGACCGCAGGACTGGCTTGGCCTACGAGCATCTGCTGCGCAGCCTCCTGATCATCGACGTACTCCCTGCGTGGAGCAGCAACCGCCTCAAGAGACTCGTGCGCGCACCCAAGCGCTATGTGTGCGACCCAAGCCTCGTGGCAGCAGCGCTTGCAATCGACGCCGAGAGCGTGCTCCGCGACGGCGACCTCCTGGGGCGGATGATCGACACGTTCGCACTCGCACAGCTCCGCGCCGAGATCGCGCTGAGCCACCGACCGCCCCGGCTGTACCACCTGCGCCAGGAAGGCGGAGCGAGAGAGATCGACCTCATCGCTGAGTTCGGCGCCCGCACCGTCGTCGCGGTCGAGTTCAAAGCACGCTCAGCGCCCAACCGGGACGCCGCGCGACACCTCATCTGGCTGCGGGACCAGCTCGGCCAGAACTTTGCTGCCGGTGTCGTATTGCACACGGGGCCTCGTGTTTATCAGCTGGACGAGCGCATCGCCGCCGCTCCCCTCGCCACCCTTTGGGCCTGAACACCGATCGCCTCAATCTCCTATCTGGCGGGGAGGGCGTTGCACCGCCAGGGCAGGCGCCGGGTCAGGGAACGACCGGCACGCAGCTAGAACCGGCCAGCTCACCGACCGGGACATCACCGACATCCAGCAGGCTCGTCACGGGAAGCGCCATAGCGCTGGTCATGCCACCTGCTCCCAGTCCGTCCCTAATCAGCGCTGCCGTCGAGCCCCCCGCCGTACTCAACCGGACATACCCGCAACACGGGGAGGGCGTTGCGACTCGCGCACCGAACCGTGCGCAGGCCTGGACCAATTAAGCTTCAATCCCTATCTGGCGGGGAGGGCGTTGCGACTGGCGGTCAAGACGATCCAAGAGGTCCTGCTCGCCGTGCTTCAATCCCCTATCTGGCGGGGAGGGCGTTGCGATGTCATCAGGTTCCGCAGGTCACCCGTCGGCGGCCGGTGCTTCAATCCCCTATCTGGCGGGGAGGGCGTTGCGACAGGACAAGGCAGTCGCCAAAGCGCTCACTGCGGCGTTGCTTCAATCCCCTATCTGGCGGGGAGGGCGTTGCGACCGCTGTCTCAGGGTGGCCCTGAGCTGGGGAAATACGACGGTGTGAGTAGCGGTTTTTGTGGTCACTGTGGAATTCTCAGGGAACTGAGGGGGGTTGGCCACAGAAAGGCTACACGCACGCACTTGGCGGAGACACAGTCGCGGCACTTGGCGGAGGGGCACGGTCGGGCATGTGCTCGGTGGCGCAGGGCGGTCATGTCGGCGAGGAGATCGTGGACCTGCTGGCGCAGGGCGTCGGTCACCGGGATCTGGGTGTCGAGCCGCTGGCAGACCACCTCCCGCGGAGGCCGGCCACGAGGTGACATCACCGCTCCAAGTTGTTGAGTTCGGCCCTCAGGTAATTGAACCGTACAACCTCAGTGACGCACATCCGAGGACGTGCGCCTGGGACGAGGATGACGCGCGCTGGGAGCGTGGGGGACGAACGGGCCAAAGCCGGTCCCAAGAATATTTCGTCTCAGGGCGTAGGGGCTCGTAACCGGCCACAGAGGCCACCCCGCCTGGTCTCTGTGGTCCAGCACGTCGGTGTGTGTTCAGCCAGTCGGGCTTGACGTTCCCGCCCTTCGGGGTAGACGCGGGCGGTATCGAGGAGGGTGTAGGAGTGGGCCTGAGCGCTGGCCACTATGGCCCGGACGGCATCACCAACCACACTCACGGCGGGCGCGATCTAGCAAGACAAGAGTTGGCGGCCACGTCGTCGGACGGAACAGCCCGGCGAGGGTCACGATGGTGCCGCCGGCAAGGCGTCAGGCGTGCTGTGCCGGAACGTGAACTCGAGCCGTCCGCGCCTGCTTCGTGTCGTCGCTTAAATCCCCTATCTGGCGGGGAGGGCGTTGCGACCACGCGGGGCGGCCGTCCGCAGGCGGGGCATGCTCGGGGACGCCTACGGAGAGCAAGGTCGACGAGGTACCGGACGAACTCGTCGGGACTTTGGGCCTCGATTCCATACGGGCTAAGGAACCTGTGCGGAAAGTCGATGAGATTGGCAGTGACGATCACCTGAGCGTGGCAGCGGATCGCCGCAGCGAGGACGTGAAGGTCGCCTGGATCAGGGAAGCTCCAGAGCATCCATAAGTGGCTCGTAGCCAGTCACGAGGCAGTCGGGTACCGCGTCACACATAAGCTGCCGGGTACGGGCAAGTCGCGAAGAGTCGAGTTCTGGCTGGCGGCGCAGCATGCCAATGACCATCTCGTCGAGAATTCTTTCGGTCCAGCGCGCTGTGACCAGTCCCGTTCTGCTGAGGCGGATAAGCAGATCACGGACCGATGCTGGGTGAAGAGCATTCGCGTCGCAAAGGACGGTGATACTCACCCTGCTCCCGCCTCAGTACTCGAGCCCGATGTCCTCCGCCTCATGCGTGAGTTCTTCGAGGATGCGCTCGCGGTAGGCGTCGTCCCGGCGCTTATAGTCGAGCAGGTCTGTGAGGAGGATCTTTCGTCGGTTTCCGACTCGGCGGTGTGGGATCCTGCGTTCGCTCAGCAGCTTGATGAGATAGGGCCGTGACACGTTGAGCTGGTCTGCGGCCTGCTGGGTGGTGAGTTCTGCGTGGATGGGCGCCACCGTGACGGCGTTACCGTGGGCCACCTGAGCGAGGATGTCAATGAAGAACCGAAGGGCGAACGAGGGAACCACGATCTGGGCCTCGTCGTCAGGGTCGTCGGCGAACAAATGGACGCGCGACGTGGGCGTCGGATGGGCCTCCAGAAATGAGGTCAGCCTTGTCAGCGCCTCGGCGGCCAACTCAGCCGCGTTCTGGTCTGGAACCTCCAGACCGCTCGCCATCCGCACTGGGCTGGCCATCGTCCATCCTTCCTCGCTGGTCGAATGCGTGCACACTGATGATGCCATGCCCCCGACCTATTCGTAATATTCGCAACAGACACGGGTCAACCCGTGACGTCGAGCGGCTCGGCCCGAGAAGTCAGCAAGCGCCGAGACCCAGATCCTCTCTATGTCACCATCCCTGCCCATAACTACGCCGACAGCGTCAACCAGGACCCTCTGTGCAAGCCTGCTGGCTCGACCTCCCCCGTAGGCATGATCCACAGGCGGGGGACTGCGTGATCCGTGGATCGCGCGCAGATCTCGCGAGCATCCTGACCCTGGCACACGCTGTCGTGTACTCGGCCATTGACGTGCCGAGTTGATCGCGCGGCTCCACCGATGACAGTGATCACGCCGCCCGCACTTCACAGCAAGCTCACCAGCAAGTGCTTGCAAACTGACCCCACATGCCATGCATACGAATGCCTGATAATGGGGGTCGGGCGACCAGCCCTGGAGGGACGGGACGCCGAGGCGCTGCTCAACCTGGCCAACAGACCCCTGACCACCCTCGACGCACACCCACTGGGCGGCGACCTCGACGAGTCCGTCCAGCGCCTGCACGAGCTGGAGATCATCGCCACCGCAGAGAAGCTGCGCCGCATCGCCGAGATCGACGCCCGCCAAGCCTGGCGGGGCGAGGGCACCCGGTTGACCACGGACCTGCTGGCGCAGCGGCTGCACGTGACCCGCGCAGGCACCCCAACGCGACGCTTGCTTCAATCCCCTATCTGGCGGGGCGGGCGTTGCGACCCACCCCACCGATCGAGGCGACCACGGCATGCTCTGCGCTTCAATCCCCTATCTGGCGGGAGGGCGTTGCGACACCCGAAATCCATCGAAGACCTCCGGTCCGAGCGTCGGCTTCAATCCCCTATCTGGCGGGGAGGGCGTTGCGACATCCGCGACGCCTTGCGATGGCAGCCGCCGGACAACGCGCCTCAATCCCCTATCTGGCGGGGAGGGCGTTGCGACTGACAATCGAATGTCTCTCGGCGGGTATGTCCTAGCAGCTTCAATGCCCTATCTGGCGGGGAGGGCGTTGCGACAAGAGAGCAGGCCTCTGTTCCACAGATCGAGCGCATGGCTTCAATCCCCTATCTGGCGGGGAGGGCGTTGCGACATATCACATCGCTGAGCGAGGCGAGCGACTTCGCCATGCAGCTTCAATCCCCTATCTGGCGGGGAGGGCGTTGCGACACCGGACCGAGGCGGCTGGCGCCGTCCTCGGCTACAAGCTTCAATCCCCTATCTGGCGGGGAGGGCGTTGCGACACCACACGACTGGGCACAGCGGCGCGGCGCTGTCCAAGCTTCAATCCCCTATCTGGCGGGGAGGGCGTTGCGACCGCTGTCTCAGGGTGGCCCTGAGCTGGGGAAACACGACGGTGTGAGTAGCGGTTTGTGTGGTCACTGTGGAATTCTCGTGGACTACGCCGAACGACACCGGCGGGGCCCGCAAAGCGTGCTCGAGCAGCAGGCTGTAGGCGCCCATCTGCACCACCTGGCCCCGCCACGGCGCGGCGGGCTCGACCGTGTTCCTGATGTCCCACGGCAGCATACGATCCTCGTCGGTCACCAGCGCGTCCAGCGTGCCCGCCAGCCCCAGCCGCTCCGATGACAGCCGCAGGCCGACAAGCTTGCGGCGCACCCGCAGGTCCGCGCCCTCATACCGGCGCTGCGCCTCACGGCGGGACCACTCATCGTGGGCATGCTGGCCGTCCTCGGTCTTGACCGTGCCGCGCTGCGGGACCCCCATCACGTGCCACCACCAGGTGATCCGACCGCAGTAGAGGTGGTTGAGGATGTCCGACACCGACCAGTAACCCTGCCAGTCCATGTCAGATCACCGCGACATGGTCGTGGCGTCTGTCCGGGAAACGCGCCTCGAAGCCCAGCAGCGTCTTGTCGTCGAAACAGGCGCTGCACAGCGGCAAGGCGTAGATGGCGTCGGTAGGAACCCCGATGTCCCTGGCCAGCAGCGCGCGCAGGCGGATCTCCAGCATCTGCCGGGGGTTGCGAGACAGGTCGCCGGCGAAGCAGGAGCACTGCACCCGGCCCAGGCCGAAGTCACGGCACGTCTCAGCCACCTCGGTCCGCAGACGGTCGTGGGTGATGTCATAGAACACGAGCGCGCCCGAACGGCGCTGGTTTGGCGTCCGCCGGCCTTGGGTGGCCTTGTTCTGTTTTGGGTGACCCAAATCGGGCATACATTTTGCCCCGGTAAGACCAATTTTATCCAGTTCGGGCCGTATGGTAACGATGGACGTGGTCGGCCAGTTCCGCCCACTCCAGAATAGGTGCGAACTGGGGCAATCTCTGGCGGCTACGTCGCGTCGGGTTGATCACGGGTTGATGGTGGGGCGAGGAGGGTGGCCGCCCTCTGCGCGGCATCAGTGAAGGCCGCCTCGGATGGGTGGTAGTAGTAGGCAAGGGTTGTTTGGACGTCGTCGTGCCCAACCAGGCGCTGTACGGCTGTGGGTGGCACGCTCTCGTCCAGCAGAAATGTAATGAGCATGTGCCGAAACCCATGAAACCCCCTAGATGAATGCTGGACGGGGATCACGTGCGCTGTGCGACGTCGGAAGCTTTCGCTAACGCTGGAACGGGGTGAGGGCGGAGCCGTCCTTGCCGACGAATAGGTGCATGTTTTTACAACTAGAGCACGGGACCGGGCTGCACCGAGACTGCATCCAGGCGGTGATGGTTGCTGCGGTTTCTTCGCTCACCAGAATCGCTCGGCGCGAAGCTTCGGTCTTCATTACCGGTTGACAGCGTACTTCATGGCCTTGCGTGCGATTGTGGCGCACGTAAAGCGTGCGTTGGTCTGGATTCCAATCCCTGTCGTAAAATCCCATAATCTCACCTCGACGCATACCGGTGGTCGCCAGCACGCGGCAGAGGCTGGATAGGAGCGGATACTCCTCAACGGCCGCCAAGATGGCCGTTAATGTCTCTCGGCTCCATGCCCTGTCGCGGTTATGGGTGTATTCGTCTGGGGCGGATGCAATTTTCGGTCGCTTGGCCTTTGCTGCGGGGTTGATGCTCAGCAGTCCAGCCTCAACAGCCGCACTCAGGGCCGCTGACAGGCGTATCGCACAGTTCGACACGTAGACAACGCTATGCTGCACGCCGTCAACCCACCTGCCATCAACGTCCAAGTGCGAGTAATTGCCAGGCTGAAGATCGCGCAGGGCTCGCTCAATTGTCGGGTCTGCCGCTGTGTTGTCACCCCAGCGCGTTGCAGCACGTGTGGGGCTATCAGTGGGAGCATGGGAAAGAGGGCGACGCGCGCAGGCCTCCGTGCGGGCCGCGAAGGCCTGCGGCGTCTGAGTGACGGTCAGCCCGGGGATAGAGGGGTTCGCGAACGGGGATTCGCGCCCGTCCGACCGCCAACGTTGCGCAGATAGGTGGCAAGCTGCTCGGGCGGCAACTGTTGCGCCACCCCCTCTGACAGCACGTCGCTTGAATGCGTGGTGGCTGCCAGGGCGATGGTGAGCGCCTGCTCTCGACTGACGGGGCCGACTGCGATCAGCACGCCGCTTGGATCGCGAAGCACTGACACCCAGCCCGCCTCATCTGTCGTCATGACGCTCATCAAGGCTCAGATCGCGGTGCGCTGTCTGCGCGACCGGTTGCGGCGGAGGGTTCGCCGCTCGTCTTCGCTCGTAGCGCCCCACACGCCAGCGTCTTGGTTAGTGTCCAGCGCCCACTCCAAACACTGGGCGGTGACACGGCAGTCTCGACAGACCCCTTTGGCGCGCTCAGTCTGCTCAATGGCGGCGCCAGTCGTCCCGATCGGAAAGAACAGCTCTGGATCCTCATCCAGGCACGCGGCTTTATGGCGCCAGTCCATCACGCCACCATCCGAGCCGTATGCTGGAAGAGTCTGCTAGGTCGATTAAGCATCCTCACCTCACCGTTGTCTCGATGTGGTTCATAGGGGTAGTCTCGCGGTGCAGTCATGGTCCGCAAGGGCCGCACAGTGCCAGGGATATGTCACGCAATGCCAGACTTTCCGCTGAGGCGGAATGGGGGAGGGAGCATGGAACGCTGGACATATGCGCAGCTCGTACAGTTGTACGAAATCAGGGGTAGACCGCCGTATGAGGCGTTCGCCAAATGGTGTGGAGTATCACGGCGTAGCATCGCGCGCTGGTTGACGAAGCAGGACGAGCCGCCCAGTATGGCTACGTCGCGTCGCATCGACGCGAAGGTCCGGATGGAGGTCTGCCGACGCCATCCCAGCCTCACTGGTCAGGTGGAGTACATGGAACGACGGCAACTGCTGCAACTGCTCGGCACCACCACGCTCCTAGCGGCACCGATCGGCGCCGTGCTCGTCAATGGCGCCCGTCCCTCCGTCACCGTTGACGTTTTGGACGGCCTGGAGGGGGTCTCTACGACGCTGGCGGCCTCATACCGGACAGCGCCTCCCGCCGTGCTCATAGGCGCCGTCTCGGGACATCTGGAGACCATCACCGGCCATGCCGCCGGCTCCATGCGCCCGTTTGAGCGCGACCGGTTGGGCGCCATCGCGGCCGACACGGCCATCTTCGTAGGCGGCCTCAGCCTTGCGCTCGGCAAGCTGGCGCAGGCGGACGCCTACTTCGGGCTGGCCGAAAGGCTGGCGCGTGAGGTCAGCGCTTGGGGGCTGGTGGCGCAGGCGCTTGAGTGGCAGTCCGACGTCAACTGGTATCGAACGCCCGACGCGGGTGAGGCTGTCCGCCACAGGATCACGCTTCTAGAGGAGGCGGAGACGCTGGCCGCCCGGCACGCTCCTCCCGTCGTGCATCTGGCGGCTGGCATAGAGCTTGCGCTCGCCCGAGCGCGGACCGGCGACGCGCATGGCGTCGATGTGGCCCTTGAGCGCGCCAGTAAGGCGCTTGAGCGCATGCGCCCACAGGATGCCGTAACTGGATTCGGCTCGACTGTGGGAAGCTATTCGGGATACGGCGAGGCGACATGGCACAGGACCATCGGTGGGACCGGCATGCTGCTCAATCGTTCCGACTTTCCCGCTGCCCTTGAGCGCGCCCTTGCAGTCCCCACCATAACCGCTGGCAACCAGGTCATATGTCGCGCTGAACTCGCCGTGGCGTCCGTGAGGGCCGGCGAGCCTGAGGAGGCGGTTGCGCGTCTGAGGGAGGCGCTGCCCTTAGTTGCGTGCCCTACGGGCACGCCGATGCGCCACGTGAGCCTTGCTCGCGCATCAATGCCTCCGGAATGGTGCCAGCTTGACTGCGTTCGCGGGCTGGATGAGCAAGTAATGGGGCTGATGACTTAGTCTTCCATAAGTCCCGAAACGAAAAAGGCCCCCTTTCGGGGGACCTTCTCGCTCGGCGCACATGGATGGATGCATGACGAGGCATCGCAATCGGAAATGGGGTCTCCCGTACTACTAATGAAATGGGGAACCGTTCCCTTCGGGGGGGCGGTGAGGACTCCACTCCCGGACGATCCGTCACCTAGGAGCGCATCTCCAATCGACCACTGAAGACACAATGACGTGCCGTCGCGACGATCGGAGCATAGCACAGCTTTCCGCGCGTATCGGCCCGCTGCCACTCACCACCACTCATAGAGCTGATCCGGGGAGGGTGGCCACTGGCCATGGGCGTCGATCAGCTCTGGCACCAGGTGACACGTACGATCCCCCCCACCGGCCCAGCCGCACTCGACATGCCGACATCTGATCTCTAGCTCATCCTCTGGTCCCACGAAGCTCGGCACACACTTCCAACATGACGGCTTCGCGCTATCGCGGCTTATATAGGCGAGCGCGGCCTCCGTGATCCACACCGCCGCGCCACAGTGGGCGCAGGGGAATTGCAGCGCGTAGCCGCCTGCGGATGGGACCATGCCCGCGAGGGGGCCGACGACAATGCCAACAAGTGGATCCGATCCGTCTGTGGGGGTGTTGCTCAATCGCTTCATGGGCATGGCAAATCCTCCTTCACGCAGTGGCGCATCTACCGTAACGCAGCCATCAAGGGCGCGGCCATCCGCTTCCGTCCGGAGGGCGCTGGGCGTCCCGTGGGTTGCGAATGGGTTGATGGTTGCACCTCTGAGGCAGTCCTACCAGCGCGTTTATCTCCATGGTTATCGTCGTCATAGATCACGAGCACCTTCATCGTCACGCCCACCTGTGCGTATAGGCGCGGTACGAGGCCCTGTGGCCGATCAGGTAACTCGCGATCGCGCGCGCCTCAAGAACAATCGCCTGCTTCCACGTCACGACCTGCGCCCGGTGCGTGAACGTGCCCGCAAGCCGCTCGAACACCTGGGCGGCCATCAGGCGCCGGCCCTCCGCAGACAGGTACAGCCCAGGACCATGCGGCTCGGTGTGCTCGTCGGGGCGCAGCTAGCCACGGCGGGCTACCGTCAACACCGCCCGGTCGATCACCGGCTGGCGGAACACCTCCATCGCGTCCAGCGTCAACGACGACCGGCCCCACCGATCGGTGTGCAGGAACCCCATCGAGGGCTCCAACCCGACCAGGAACAACGCCCTCTGCACCTGGCTGTGCAGGATCCCGTAGCCGTAGGACAGCGCCGCGTTCACCACGTCCCCCGGCGACCGCCGAGTCCGCCCCTGAAATCCCAGGTCGGCCGGCAGCACCCAACCGAGCGCCTCCATATAGAGCCGACCCGCTCCGCCCTCGACGGCGAAGATCCCCGGCCGCGCCTCAGCGGCCGACGACGCCCCCGAGGGGTCGAACGCCGCCACCACCGAGCGGATCCGCCGCACCGCCTCCCCCACCCTCGCGTCGGGGTGATCGCGGTCGATCCGGGACAGCAGGTTCGCCTGATTGCGGCACTTGGCGCGCGCCAGCTCCCAGGCGATCCGCACGCCGCGAGGGTCGTGCAGGGCGGCGAGCTGGTTGCGCTTCGTGACCGCGGCGCCCATCAGGGCGCCGGTGACGAGACGGCCGCGCGGTCCTCACGCCAGTCGGTGATCACGACGTCGGTGCCGTGCTCGGCGGCCAGCAGCAGCGCGTCGGAGGTCACCGAGACGCCGGGGCCCAGCACGACCTGCTCGACGTCATCAATGGCATATTCCTCGCGCCGCCCGTCGACCGCGACGACCAGGCGGTCGCGGTGCTTGCGCAGCGCGGCGCCTTTCGTGTCGATCAAGATGTCCACCGCTCGTCTCCCAGCCGTAGCGCGCCACATCCGAACGCGGTGCCCTTGCCCACACCGAGTAACTGCCCAACCCCGAGCAGCCCCGCCGGTGGACCGCAGTCGTCGTACCGCCAGGCGCCGACGATGCCGTCAATCGGCTGAGTACCACGTCTGGTGGCGCTGACGAGTCTGGGGCGCACCAGCGCGACCGGCACGACGGCGCTCGTACGGACGAGCATGCCTACCGCAACCGTCAGGTCCCGGTCCACGCCTACCCAGCGGTCAGAGAGTTTGCGCAGCCGGTCCCCCGCCGACCGGACGAGCGCCGCAAGGGGCGGCACTCGGAGCAGCTGCTCGCCCTGCCTCAGGTGCAGTGGTGTGATCGTCTCCACGACGACAGGGCCTTGCTGGGGGACCGCGGGAAGGCCCAGCGCCGCTCCCGCAGGCCAGTCCCAACCCGCGCCGCCGCCCGCCCAGGAGACGTCCTGGAGGCGCAGCCGCCCGGTGGCCACCCTCAGCGAGCCGAGGCCGGCCAGCAGCGCGGGCCAGTGGTCACCGCAGGCGCCCAGCAGCACGAGGTCGGCCTCCAGGTGCGCGCCCGCGTCGAGGCAGGCCCCGTGCCACCCGTGGAACCACAGGGCAGCCGGTCCCGCCCCGTCCCAGGCGAGCGCGTACGCCTGCGCCGCGCCAGCCTCGTACAGCGCCGCGCCCAGTGCGCCACGCAGCGCGTTCGCCACCGGGGTGGTCAGCGCGACCGGCTCGGTCACGACCCAGCGCAGCCGCGTGCGACGCACGCCGAGGTCTGCGACCGCAGCCCGTGCCAGCGCAAGCGCATCGGTAAGGTTCATGGCGCCACCGGCAGGAACAGCCCGTAGCCTCGACGTCCCGGGACGTCGAGGATGACCGGCCCCCAGATCGCGTCGGCGAACTCCAGCCGCCAGCCCGACGCCGGGCGCCGCGCGCCCTGTCCCGGAAGAAGCTGGACGAACGCGGTCCAGTGCGGCAGCCCGGCAGCGGCCCGCGCGTGCTCGGTGACACGCTCGACCTCCACCGGCTGGACGCCCAGGAGGTCGCCCGCCAACCGTCGCACATCCCACTCCAGCCCGGCGAGCACCGGCGTGGCCGACTCCCACACGCGGGACGGGCCGCGCAGCTGGGCGGGCGTGTCCGGCGACACGGCAACGCAGCCGACCGGGACCTCCTCGTCCATGCGGCGCGGCGCCAGCGCGTGGCACGACGACAGCGCCGCCGCCGCCGCGGCGTCAGGCTCGGGGAACTCCACGTAGACGTCGACGAACCGGCGGCGGTCGGGCACCGCCACGACACGGCCCTGGCCGCGGCACCGGCGCCGGACCTCGTCCGCCAACTCGGGGAGGCGGTCGAGCGGCACCCCACGGCCGCCCAGCCGCATGTGCACCCACCGGGGCGCCGGATCATCGGTCACCGGCGCCAGCGGGCGCGGCTCAGGAGCCGGAGGCAGCTGGTAGCCGACGAGCCGCGCGCCAGCAGGGCAGCTCGATCGGGTGCGGGCATCCAGGGGCGTGACCGTCAGCTGCCGCAGGCTGAC
Organism: Egibacteraceae bacterium; assembly: GCA_050743205.1. Taxonomy (GTDB): domain Bacteria; phylum Actinomycetota; class Nitriliruptoria; order Euzebyales; family Egibacteraceae; genus JBOGED01. The sequence continues at coordinate 17,373 of JBOGEA010000079.1, forward strand.
GTCGGGCAGGGGGCACAGCACCGAGCGCAGCTCCCCCCGCGGCCCGCCCTCGGTCTCCGGCTGGCAGTTGGGCGGAGGCGGCGCGGGGTCGATCACCGCGCGCACCCACGTCTCGGCGCGCCCGAGCCGGGTCAGCCTGGCCACCAGCGCGTCGAGCAGGCCGCGCCGCGCCGCCTCGATGGGCGGCAGGTGCGCCCACACCGCCCGCTGCGCCCCGAGCACGGCCTGAGTGTCGTACACGAGCTGGGTGCGCGCGGCCTGATTGGTATGACCCAACCGCTTGCCGGCCTCCGCCTGCACGAAGCGCTTGCCGACGTCACGAGCCCGCAGTGGCATCGGGGTCGGCAGCTGGTAGCTGGCCACCGTCAGCTCGGTGGCCGGGGGCAGGTGGAAACGCCACGGGCCGGCGGCGAGGTCGCGGACGAGGTCGGCGAGACCGGCGTCCAGCCCGCCGCGGAACGCGATGTCGGCGAGCGCGCGGAGGACGCGCCACGGGGAGGGCGGCCACTCGACCCGCTGCGCCTCGGGCGCGGTGCCCCACGGCCGCGCGTGGTACCGCCCGGCGCAGAACTCCAGGCGCAGCGCGGCGCTCACGGGCTGGCCCACGTGACCACGGTCTCGCGCGGGTCGGCGAACAGCCCGAGGCCGGCGCAGACCTCGATCCCCTCGCGGATCGCCGCGGCCAGCTTGTCCGCCGGAGGCAGCCCATCCGGCGAGCGGGCGATCAGGTCGCAGAACGTGCGCGGCTTGATCGGCGCGTCGACCAGGCGGCGGAGCTGCCACTGCCCGATGCGCTCCAGCAGCTGCCGCGCGGGCTCCGGCAGGCGGGTGGCCCACAGCGCGGCGCGGTCCAGCGACCAGTAGAGCGTGATGCGCCCGGCGGTGTAGTCGTCGGTGATCGGCAGGGGAACGTGGCCGTAGCCCTGCTCGGCAGTGCGCCCCTCGGACTTGCCGGGAGCGACCCGGTCGGCGCGCAACCCGCCCCGGCTGGCGGGCAGGACCTCCTCGGCCTCCACGAAGCCGCTCACGATCCGCGCGAACTTCGGGTTGCCGGGGATCGGCTTCTCCTTCTTGGTCCCCTGGCTGAAGAACACCCCGTGGAGCAGGGCGAGCGGGTCGTAGCGGAAGCAGACCCGCGCGACCCGCTCCCAATCGATTGGCCGCTCCGGCATCAGCCCGCATTCCTCGACGAACCGGGCGCGGAACTCTTGGCCCTGGGCGGTCTTGGCGTTGAGCACGTAGGCAGAGGCCAGCCGGTGGCTGTCGGTGCGGCTGCTGGTCAAGGGGCGCTCGCCGTCGGTCACCCGCACGAACGGCAGCCCCTCAAGCACAGGATGAGGCTGGTCGCGGTTGTCGTTCCACCCAGTCGCCTCGAGCCAGTTCGCGACGGCGGCGTGCCCGTCGATCTGCAGGCAGCGCAGGCCATCTGGCGTCGTGAACAGCGCGGGCCCCAGGTTGGCGTAGGACGCGGGCTGGAACCGCCGCCCCTGCAGCGGCGCCAGCGCGATCGTGGCGAGGACCCGGTGCGGGTGCTCCTCATACGAGCTGTGGTGGTTCGTGGTCATCATCGCTCCTCTTTTTATCGGTCGCAGATCGTGTTTTGCCCTGAGGGCGTGTTTGAGAGCTGTCGTAAGGGGTCGCGCCTCGTCGGGTTCCGCTCTTCCGTCAAGGGTGGGTG
>JBOGEA010000080.1:0-18994 GCA_050743205.1 Egibacteraceae bacterium
AACCGCAGCCATGCCGCTTGACACCGCGGGAACCGCAGCCATGCCGCTTGACACCGCGGGAACCGCAGCCATGCCGCTTGACACCGCGGGAACCGCAGCCATGCCGCTTGGCGCCGCGGGGAGCGCCGTCATGCCGCTGGCATCGCGGGGAGCGCCGTCATGCCGCTTGACGCTGCGGGGAGCGTGCCGCCGCGGTGCAGCGTGAGCATCCGGTCGACCGTAGCCTGCCAGGGGAAATCCTCCGCACGCCGGCGCGCCGCGGCCGCGCGGTGGCCGGGGTCCCAGTCGAGCACCGCGAGCACCCCGGCGGCCAGCGTGGGACCGTAGCCCGCCGTGGCGAGGCCGGCTGGCGCGCCGCGGGTGCCGAGGAGCTCAGGCAACGCGCCGCTGCCGGCGCAGACGACCGGCGTGCCGCACGCGAGCGCCTCAAGGGCCGCGAGGCCGAAGGTCTCCGCCGGTGACGGCGCGAGCGCCACGTCGGCGGTGGCGAGCAGCGCCGCGAGCGCGTCCCGGTCCGACACGTGGCCGAGGAACGTGATCGGCAGCCCCGTGGCGGCGGCCTCCAGGCTGCGCCGCTCGGGACCGTCGCCGGCGACGCACAGCCGGACCGGGACCCCACGACGCACAAGGGAGCGAACGGCGTCGACCGCGCGACCGGGACGCTTCTCCGACGACAGCCGGCTGCACAGGACCAGCAGCGCCTCGCCGGGCGCGGCGAGCCGGCGCCGCAGCGGCGGGCTGCGCCGCGCTGGCGTGAAGCGGTCGAGGTCCACGCCGAGCGGCACCTGGGCGACGTTGCGCACGCCAGCGCTGGTGAACTCCTCGGCCGCGAACGCCGACGCGCAGACGACGGTGTCGAACGCCGCTCCCAGCCGCTGGTTCCACCAGTCGGCGGCGGGCTGGTGGCGGAAGAGGCCGGGAAGCCGGTGCTCGAGGGTCGCGTCGAGCCGCTCGTGCGCGACGGCGAGGCTGCCCACCCCGGCGCGCGCGGCCCAGGCGCCGACGGGGACGAGCGTCCAGCGGTCAGAGACCTCGACCGAATGTGGGACGAGGCGGTCGAGGATGCGGCTCACCTCGCGCAGCCGAGTGATGACCCGGTAGCCGCCCGAGGCGGGGAGCCGTGGGCTGCCGATCTGGACGCACACGCCGTGCCGGTCACGGCTGACGGCGTCGCGGGGGCCTGGAACGACGAGCGCCCGCTCCACGCCGCGCTCGGCGTACCCGCGGGCGAGGGCCTCGAGCATCGTGCGGATCCCACCCGAGCCCGGGGTGACGAAGTTCGCGAGCTGGACGATCCTCACGCCGCAGCCTCCTCTGTCGGAGGCCGGACGCTGTCGATCGCGGCGCGGTAGTGGCCGAGCAGCTCGTCACCCAGGGCGTTCCAGCTGCGGACAGCCACCGACTCGCGGGCGCGCCGGCCGAGGAGCGCGCGCCGTGCGGGCTCGGCGGCCAGGAGCGTCACAGCCTCTCTGAGCGCGGTCGGATCCTCGGCCGGCCACAACCACCCGCTGCGGCCGTGCTCGATGAGGTCGAGCAGCCCGCCGGACGCGGGCGCGACGACCGGCACCCCGGAGGCCATTGCTTCCTGCGCGGCCTGGCAGAACGTCTCATTAGCACCGGTATGGACGAATATGTCGAGCGACGCATAGGCGGCGGACAGCTCCGGGCCCGTGAGAAACCCGAGGAAGGCCGCCTCCGGCAGCGCGCGCTGAAGCCGGGCCCTGGCCGGGCCCGCGCCGACGACGACCAAGCGACAGCCCTCGATACCACGGAGGTGGGCCAGCAGGCCCACCCGCTTCTCCGCCGCGAGCCGGCCGACATAGCCGATGAGCAGCTCACCGTCCCCAACCAGCGACGCTCTCAGCGTCTCGCTGCGAAACGAGGGATCGAAGGCCCGCAGGTCGACTCCCCGGCCCCACCGGGCGACCCGTTCGATGCCGTGCTGACGCAGCTGTACGAGCGAGGCCGATGACGGGGCCAGCGTCAGCGTCGCCCGGCGGTGCATGCGCCGCAGCCACGCCCACAGCGCGGGGCTGGCGGCCCTCAGCCGGTAGTGTCTGGCAAAGCCTGGGAGGTCGGTCTGAAAGACCGCGACCGAAGGGATGCCGAGGCGGTTCGCGACGGCGATCGCCTCCGCGCCGAGCACGACCGGGGAGGCGACATGGACAACGTCGGGACGAAACGCCTGGATCGTGCGCTCGACCAGCGGGCAGGGGAGGCCGAGCGGGAACGGGCGATGCCACGGCAATGGCATCGCGGGCACGCGCACGACCTCGACGTCCGCGAAGACCGATGGCCCGCGCCGGGGTGCGATCAGCACCACGTCGCAGCCTCGGCGCCGCAGGTGCAGGACCACCTGGACGACGGAGTTCACGACACCGTTCATCTGCGGGAGGAAACTCTCCGTGACGAGCGCGACGCGCATGCGGCCAGTATGCCCACGCGGCGTGTGGGCATGCTGGCCGCAACGTTGCCCACAGCCGAACCGGTCGAGAATTCTTTGCGCTGTTCGTCTGCTTCGCAGGCGAGCGCGTCACCGCCCAAGCCGTCGGGACACGAGGGTGCCCGCGCGTATGTCTGATCTGGCGCTGCTGTGCGTTCACGCGCACCCGGACGACGAGTCGCTGCTCACCGGTGGCGTCCTGGCCCGGTGCGCCGACGAGGGGATCCGCGCCTGCGTGGTCACCTGCACTGGCGGCGAGCGCGGTCACATGGCGTCCGTGGGCATGGATCCGCGGCGGCTGAGCGCCGACCGGCGCGAGGAGCTACGCCGCGCGCTCGACATCCTCGGCGTGGGGCCGCCGCGGCTGCTCGGCTACGTCGACTCGGGGACCGCTGGCGACGCGGGCAACGACGACGAAGCCTCATTCTGGCGCGCCCCCTTCGACGAGGCCGTGGGACGGATGGTCGCGCAGATCCGTGAGCTGCGCCCGGACGTCGTCGTGACCTACGACGCGTTCGGCGTCTACGGCCACCCCGACCACATCCAGGCGCATCGGGTGACCAGCATTGCCGTCGAGGCCGCAGAGGTGGCCGCGCTGTATCCGTGGGCAGGCCCGGCGTGGCGGGTGCGCAAACTCTACCAGACCGCGGTCCCCAAGCGCGCGATCGCCTGGCTCAACGCCTGGCTCGCCGGGCAGGGCGTCCCGTCGCCGTTCGGCGCGGCCACCAGGGCGGAGGACCTGACCTTCGGCGCCTCAGACGAGCGGGTGACCACGACCATTGACGTGAGCCGGTGGTTCGAGCGCAAGCACGCCGCGATGCTGACACACGCCTCGGGGCTCGGGCCCAATTCGGTGCTCGCGAACCTCCCAGAGGCTGTCGCCCGCCAGGCGGCCGGTCAGGAGTGGTTCGCGCGCGTCCGCTGCGACGTCCCCGCCCCCGCCCGCGAGGACGACCTGTTCGCCGGCCTGCGCGAGCCCCCTTGAGCGGCCGTCGCATCCCCACACTGCCACTCAAGGGCGACGGCAGTGTGGGGAAACCCCACCTGGTGGGGCAAAGTTTCCCCAACACCCAAGTTTATAGAGGGAAAATCTTGAAACTGCGGGTCTCCAACTGAACTCCATTGGACCACAGACCGACCCGGCCGCCCTCAAGGTACTTGTTGTCCCTGACCTGCGCAAAGACTTCACCGTCGATCAGCAACGTGATGACATTGCCTATGATTTCGACCCGATACGTATGCCAGTCACCGCTGGACTCAAAACCCTTGCCTTCAACGATTTTGTCTGCAGGATCCCACACCGCCGCTCGGCCCGATTCGATTCCCGCTGAATATCTTGCGCCGTGCTCGTCTGCTCGAACTTCGATGCCGAAATTCAATCCGGTCCATCGCGTCACGCTGACGTCGGCCTCTACAGCATAGTCCGCCATTGGGATTGAGCCGGGCTCAAAATGTGGACGGATGAGGTCTGCGTAATCTCCCGTGCCATCGTTCAACAGCACGCCGCCCAGCGTTTTCCAGCCTGCCCCTCCGTACCACCTGTTCATTCCGCTCGACCAGTCGGCTTGATAGAGCGGGGCGGGCTCTGCTGTCGATGCGGCGGCGCCCGTGACGGTGTGAAACCCACCGGGTGCGCCACACCCCACCAACGCCATGGCGACCACACCCCACGAAAGCGCTTTTCACCCAAAGCATTGTCACGTTTCTCATAGTTGCACCGCCTTGCAGCTATTTCACCGCATCTGCCGGTCACCCGGCCGCTCCGCGCAGCAGCCCTGTTCCAGACTTCCGAGCGGCTGCGCAGGACTAAGAGTCGCCGCACAATGCGCATGCCATCGGAACGGGATCTGCGAACACCGCAACAGCCCACGAGAAAGAATATTCTCCCACTAAGAACGATTGTCAAGGGGAACTCCCGGCACACGCGGGCAATCGACGGACGCCTGACCGTCAATGCGCTCACCGCAGGCAGGGTGATCGACAACGTCGCAGGATGTGCATATCCGCGCAGAAACCCCCGTCCAAATTTGGGTGGCATTGAGGCGCTTCCAGGCATGTGAGACACGACAGAGCCCAGCCGATCGCGGCGCGCTGTTTGCGACGAAGAAGGCTCACCGCCCGACCCTCGATCAGAAGTACGAATCTGGGTGTGCCCGATTACCCACAACAAGCCTGGGTGGGGGAACAGCACGGGTGGCGCTCTATGCTCATCCGCGTCGTCAGATCGCGAGGACGGCGCGCTGGCGGCCCTCTCCGCCGTCGAGACCGGGCCGCCGACCCGGAGCAAGCCGTCACGCACAACGATCCTGGCGCGATCAAGGCGCTCAAGAAACTGGCGGTTCACCCCAACGCCTGTGCGTCCGATACTGCGCTCATGGACGCATTCTTTCCGCTGTCAGGCGACGTCACGCAGACCTTCAATCCGTGGGCGATCTGGCTGCGCTCCGCGAACCAGCAGCTCGGATTCATCACCATCAACCAGCAGCGCTCCAGCGACCCAGAGATCGAACGCCGGATCGTGGAGGAGGTGGCCCCAGCTACGGGCGCCAGCTGGGCAGGATCATCGAGGCGCTGGACGTCGTGATCAGCCGGCTCGACCAGACCGGCCTCACCGAGCGTGAGCGTCGGGCGCTGGAACAGTTCTCCGACCTCGTCCGCCGCGTTGAGCGGGTGAAGGGCGAGCCTGACCCTCCCGTGCTCACGCTCAGCCGCCTGGACCACCTCATCGCCGAACTCCACGATCTCCAACACGCCAACCCCACCCTCCACCGGCAGGCCCTCGCCCGCCTCCGCGAAGGCCTCGACGGGCCGGCCTCCCCCGAATCGTGACGTCCGTCTCTACGGGTGGATGACGACTTTTCTGAACGCCTACCGGACGCTGTGTCCGGTAGGCGTCCAGAAAAGGGCAAGCGAGCAGGTGACGGGCTTCGCCTACGGCTGAGTCTGGCAGTGCGACGGATCAGGCCCGAGGCACACGAACGTCGGCGATTCAGTGGGTGAATCGCCGCCCTCAAAAGGGTTCCCGGGTTGAGCCCCTGAGCAGTCGATGGCGGTCACGTCCACAGTGAACCTGTTGTCGACCTCGTCGGATTCGGCGATGCGCCCGTCGAGGTTGGCAGTGAACGCCAGCGTGTGGTCTCCCTCTGGGATGCTCGACCAGATATGGTGGTGCAAGTCAGTCAAGGGTCACCAGCGGCGCTTTCCAGCTCGGTGGCAGCCTCGATGACGCTGCCGGGCAGCGGTCTCTAGGGCCAGCGCGGCCAGTTCAACAGATGCAGGACCCCACCGCCTCGCCAACCGCTGCGGGTCGGCGACCTCGGGAATCCACGGACAGCCGCAGGCCGCATCAGCGAGCCGCACGAGTCCAGGCGGTGGCCTGGCAGCGTACGGATGGGGCTCCTCTTCGGTTGTTTCGGTGCTGTCGAGCGCTGAAGGACAGTCGCCTCATCGACCAAGCCGGCGCGCAGCAACGCGGCGCAGAAGCTCCGATCGCAGTCTCGTCTGGCGAGCAGCTTGGCGACGAGGCCGTGGGGATCCAGGCACCGGAACTCTGGGAACGACCCAAGGATCGCCTGACTGCCGATCACGATGATCTCCCGCTCGCCGAGTATGGCCGGCGGACGCACGAGTCAGATGGTCAAGCTGGTCACGCCGCATCGCGCCGCCTCGCTCGCACATCTCGAAGCGCGGACCACCGTTCGCGGTGAGAGCACCCCAGCGAACGCCCCTCCCCGATCGCGCTGGGATCGAGCCCATGAATTCGCAGGCCGCGACGTCTCCACCACTGCAGTATCCGTCCCGCCCTGGCGTCGACTCCGAAGCGCCAGACGCTGTCTACCCCCGAGAGCGCGATCGCGCTCGGATCCAGCATCAGCGGTAGCCGCGGGGGGTGACCATGCGGCCGGCCAGCACGCGGGTCTGGGAGTTGCCGACCACCACCAGGGTGCGCATGTCGACCCAGGCAGGGTCGAGGGTGGCCAGGGTGCACAGGCGCACGTGCTGGGCGGGGCGGGTGACGTCGGTGACCACCCCGACCGGCGTGTCGGGGCGGCGGTGCTCCAGCAGCAGCAGGCGCGCCTCGGCCAGCTGCCAGTCGCGCCGCGTGCTGCGAGGGTTGTACAGGCTGACCACAAAATCGCCCTCGGCGGCGGCCTTCACCCGACGGCGGATGACCTCCCACGGCGTCAACAGATCGGACAGCGAGATCGCGCAGTGGTCGTTGCCCAACGGCGAGCCGAGGGCCGCCGCCGCCGCGCTCGCCGCCGTCACACCCGCCACGACCTCGACATCGATGTCGTCACCGCACAGCTCAAGGGTCGGCGACGCCATCGCGTACACCCCCACATCGCCGCCCGACACCACCGCCACCCGCCAGCCCTCCCGCGCCAACGCGACCGCCCGCCGCGCCCGCGCGACCTCCTCGCCCAGGTCGTAGCGCTCACAGCGCGCGCCGCGCCGCAGCAGGCCCGCGGCCTGATCGACGTAGGGCCCGTAACCGATCACGACCTGCGCGCCGGCCAGCGCGTCGCGGGCCTGCCCGGTGACCGCATTCGCGGCGCCCGGGCCGAGACTGACCAGCAGCACCACGCCACGCGGCGGGCGGCGGGCGAGGGCCACCGTCGCCATCGCGCTCTTGCGCTTGGCCACCAGCAGCCGCCCGCCCAGGTGCAGCGCGGCGGCCTCGGCGACGCTCGGCGTGCCGACGGCGGCGGCGACGACGTCGCTCGGGTTAGGCACGGTGATCGCCGCCAGCCGGGAGGCGTCGAGGGTCACCAGCGGCACACCCAGCGCGGCGGCGGCCTCGACGATGCCCTGCTCACCGGCCTTCGCCTCGATCGTCGCCAGGCAGTGGACCGAACGCGGGGACAGCCCCGACAGCGCGCCTCGGATCAGGGCAAGGACCTCAGCCGCCGCGACGCCCCGGCTGCCCCCGACGCCGACGACCAGCGACGGCGGTCGCAGCACGACCGCCGGCCGGGGAGGATCGACGAGCCGGTCGGTGACCCAGACCAGCGGCGGCGCACCGGGCTGGGCGACCTCGACGACGCTGTCGGGCAGCGGCCCCAGCGGCCAGCGCGGCCGGTTCACCAAGTGCACCACCTCGCCGGAGACCAACGCCCCGCCGACCGCCGCCAGGTCGGCGCCCTCCGGATCCACGGGCAGGCCCAGATCGGCCAAGCCGACCAACCCGAAGGCCTCCGTCCCGGTCGTGACCACCGGCACCGCGTCCAGATAGGCGGCGATCCGCTGGGCGAGCGCGTTCGCGCCGCCCTCATGGCCACCGGCGAGCGCGACGGCGAACCGGCCCGCGTCGTCCACGCAGACGACACCCGGGTCGGAGCGCTTGTCGCCCAGCAGGGGGGCGGCCAGCCGCACCGCAGCGCCCGCCGCCATGACGAGCACGAGCTGGTCAGCCTCACGCCAGGCCGCCGCGACGGCCTCAGAGGCGCGGCCCTCGACGACCCTTCCATTCAAGTGTGTGGCGAGGTCCGCGGCCAGCCGCCCGCCGCTCTTCGTCGCCGCGACGACGCGGATCACGGCCGTTTCCTGCCGCTGATCAGGAACACCGGGTTGGCGCCCGCCAGCCGCCCACCGCCCCGCGTCGCCGCGACGACGCAGATCACGGCCTTCCTCTCCCGCTGATCAGGAACACCGGGTTCGCGCCCGCCAGCCGCCCACCGCCCCGCGTCGCCGCGACGACGCAGATCACGGCCTTCCTCTCCCGCTGACCAGGAACACCGGGTTCGCGCCCGCCAGCCGCGTGCCGGTGCCGAGCGGCGCGAGGCGGGCGGCGGACAGCTGGACGCCTTCGACGAACATGCCCGCCTCTGCGAGCGCCTGGCGGACCGGCCCGACCCGCTCGACGGTCGCGAGCGCGACGACGACGACTCGCGGCTGGCGCCCAGCGGCCTCACTGATGATGTCGACCAGCGCGGCGCCACCGCCGCCGACGAACACGGCGTCAGGAGTGGGCAGCCAGCGCAGCGCGTCCGGCGCCGAGCCTTGGACGACCTCGACCGGCACGCCGTGGCGGGCGGCGTTCCGGCGGATCCGGGCACACTGCTCCACATCGGGCTCGACGGCGATGACCGCGGCGCCCAGCCGGGCGGCCTCGATGGCGACCGAGCCGCTGCCGGCGCCGATGTCCCAGACGAGATCGCCCACGCCGGGCCCGAGCCACGCCAGCGCCAGCGCGCGGACCTCGGCCTTCGTAACCATCGCGTCACGGTGCTCGAAGTCGTCGTCGGGCAGGGCCCAGCGGGTGGCCGTCGCTCTGGGCGGCCACTGCACGCCCTTGCCCGCAGGCGCGGCCTGGGGGTTCAGGCACAGCACGACGTTGGACTCGCGGAACTCGCCCTCCGCGATGACGGCCGGTGTCCCGGTCGTGACCCGCTCCGCGGGGCTGCCGATCGCCTCCACGACCACGAGCAGCCGGTCCAGGCCGGCCAGCGCGGCGCCAAGCGCGGCGGGTCCGAACGCCGGGCTCGTGAGCACCGCCACCTTCGCAAGCCGCCGGCAGCAGTTCAGCGCAGCGGCGGGATCGCGACCGTGGGCCGAGACCACAAGGGCGTCATCCCAGCTGGTCGGCACATGCGCGAATGCCGAAGCCACGCTGGACAGCGCCGGGATGACCTCCACAGCGCCGAGCTCGAACCGCTCGGTCAAGACCCGCAGGATGCCGAAGAACCCGGGATCGCCCGAGGCGAGCACCACCACCGGGCCGACGTCGCCGGCGACCGCGACCGCGTCCAGCGCCGGCCGCAGGTCACCGCCCAGCTCGATCCGCCGCGCGGCCAGCGGCAGCAGCCCCGCGACCGCGTCGAGGTGGCGGCGCCCACCCGCCACCGTCGCGGCGCCACGCAGCGCCTTGCGCGCCCGCTCGCTGAGCGGGTGCGCGCCCAGCCCTATGACGGTGATCACGACTGGCCCACTCTCTCCAGCGTGTCGAAGTCAACCATCAGCACCTGGGCGGCCAGCGCGCCGCCCACGAACGCCTCCAGGTTGCGCGCCACCTGGGCGCACAGCAGACTCGGGGCCTCGGCGACGCCGTGGTGGCCCCACAGCTCGTAGGCGTGACGGGCGGTGTTCGCCCGCCTGACCGCCTCGACCGCCTCAGGCGAGCCGCCCGCTTGCGCGGTGACCTCAGCCAGCAGGTCCAGGTCGCGCTTGGACCGGGTGTAGTGGGTCATCATGATCCCAGCCGCCAGCTTCGCCAGCTTGCCGGCCATGCCCACGAACACGCAGCGGGCCAGCCCGTCTGCGACCGCCTGGCGCAGCGCCGCGCCGGTGAAGTCGTGGACTGGAGCAACTCCGTCAGTCAGGCGAAACGGCGCGTGAGCATCACCAGCCACGAAGCCGAGCCGAACTGTGCGCTGCTGCATGTCGTACGGCCCCTCTACGCGGAGGTCTATGCCGAGCCGCCCTACTGCGAGGGGGTCACCGGACGTCGACGATTCTGTCAGAGGCTGATCCGCCACAGTGACCGGCCGGGGTTCCGGCTCGCACTCGCGCACATTGACGATGAGCCCGCCAGTTTCGCCTTCGGCTTCCATCGTGGCCGGACACGAGCTGGTGGAACTCCAGCCTGAGGCGGCGAACCCTCGCCGATATGGCGAGAGGCGGGGACGGCCGTCAGCGCTCACCGGGCCCGGCGCACCCTCGATCGTCAAGGAGCTGAGGTTTTGCATTGACGACATGACATGCATCGGCCCCTGACGTGCGGATCCCGCATACCCGCTCCAGCGAGGGCCGGCGGGCAGCGCGACCTCGACCTCAGTGGGCGGGCCACCGCCCGCGATCAGCACCGCGAGGCCGAGCATCTGCGCGGCCACGCACGGGGCAGTTGAGCGCGGCAGCCGGATGTCGTCCAGCCCTTCGCGCAGCAGTAGCAGGCGGTCCAGCCCCAGCCCCATCGCAGGCCGCTATGGGCCAGCCCGCGCTCGCCGACCTCGCCCAGCCACCGCCGCGCTGACGGCAGCGTGCGGCTGGGCGGCGAGACCCCAGGGTCGAACGATCCTCTACACCGTAAGTTCTGTGTCAGCCTTTAGAGGTCGGTGCTGCCGATGAAGATGGTCTTTCCACTGTCGATCGTTGGAGCCAGGGCGGCATCGGCGACGGCTGCAGCGAACTCTTCGACGGTGGGCAGGTCCCCATCGACCGCCTTCTGGCGTTCCTCGGTCAGTCCGGGGTTGGCGCGTTCCAGCAGGGTGGCGGTGATGGTCCCTTTGATCACGTCGCCGGAGACGACGACCAGCGTGACGCCGTGACCCGCCAGTTCGGGAATGCGGTTACGCAGTGCGTCTTCTCCTGCGCGTTTGCCGGCAGCGACCGGTTCATAAGCGGGCAGTCCGGTAAAGCGGCCGTAGAAGTGGGCGTAGTGGCTGGTGACAAAAACAATCCGGCCGCCCTTAGGCATCAGCGGCAACGCGAGATCGACGGCCCGCTGTTGAGCGTCCCGGTTCAACCGCATGGCGTAGTCGGTGGGCATGTTCCGTTCTAACCCGCCGGAGGCGTTGAGCACAAGGACGTCGAGACGGCCGAAGCCTGCCCGGATGGCATCGAACATCCCGCGGACCTGATGCTCGTCGGTGAGGTCCGCCTGCACCGCCAAGGAGCGCTGGCCGAGGGCCCGGATCTGCTCAACGATCTTCTCAGCCCGCGGCCTTTTATCACGATAATTGACCACGACGTCCGCCCCGGCCTTGGCGAGCAGAACCGCCGTGGCGGCCCCGATCCCACGCGAGGACCCAGTGACGAGTACAACCTTACCGGCAAGAACAGCAGGGGTTTCCACAACGACCTCCGGGATTGTCCGGCAGCGATGGTGATTGCCAAAGGAGTCGAGATGCTATTTCTGCGGCAGCCAGTCTCCCAGCAGCACCATATCGAGTGCGGCGTTCAAAGGGTCAGCCGGTCCACGCTCGACGATGGGCAGCAGCGGCACATTCATATCGCCACGCAGAAGGCACGGCTTCATGGTGTAGTCGGCAGTGATCCGGATGCCGCACCCCAGGTAGCCCTCGGTGCAGACCGGAGCCATCCAGCAGGAGGTGCACACCTTGGCGTCGGCCTTGCGGGGCGGCAGCGGCAGGTTCGTCTCGATGGAACCGCCACCGGAGAGCCAGAAAACAATGTTGACCCGTCCTGATCGGGCGTAGCTCCACACGGTGATCCGTTCGACCTGGTCCTCCCAGTGATCGATCAGCTCCTGCCAAGAGACGAAGTATTTCAGGAAGTACTCGTCGTGGCCTGGCTGCCACATCACGTCATACAGCCGCACGCGCAGGCCGGCGAAGGCGGACCCAATCAAGCATGAAGGGGACGTCGCCAGTGTGGCCGCGCAGGATCACCCGGTTGATCGCCACCGGCAAGGCAAGTCCACCGGCCGCGTCCACGACTCGCATGACGTTGTGGAAGGCGTCCCGGCCCATGATCGCGCGGTAGGACCCAGCGGTGAACGCCTGCACACTCAACGTGATGTCTGTCAGACCGGCGTCCTGAAGACGCTCCAACCACTCAAGCAGCCCCCAGCCGTGGCTGGTGAAACTCACCTTGGTGACTCCCATGCCACGAATTGTCGAGATGAACCGCAGCAGGTCGTCATTGAGCAGCGGCTGCAACCCAGCGAGGGTGACATGAGTGATGCCATAGCGCTCCACGTAGTGCTGCACGATGCAGGCCATCGTGATCATGTCGCTGGGATTGATCCCGTCGCGGGGCATGCCCTCGTTGTGACACCACATGACCCTCTCGTCAGGGTACTGACAACGCATCGCGCAGTGCGACGTCGTCAGCAGCCGCAAGGCGCGGAAGAAACCGCTGTCGTCTGCGAGGCACTCGATAGGGATGCCTGCGAACCGCCGGGCGATGTCCTCTGCGCTCTGGAGTTCCAGATCGTACATGCGGCGTACGACACGCTCATCTACGCGCGGAGCCGGCACCTGCACTGCTGTCATTGTGGCGCTCCTGACCGGTCGGTTTAGGGGATGTACCACCAACCGAGCAGGCCGTCGTCCATCTGGCCGTACAGGCAGCAGACCTCGACGTGCAGGCCCCACCTCACCAGCGTGCCGGCCGGCACCGGAGTGACATGTGTCGGATCCATCGCTTTCACGTCCACCACGGCCGGGTTCGGGGTGGAGATCACCAGCCCCTTGTCGGCGTGGGCCTGCATGAGCAGGACCAGGCGCGCCGGGTCCACCAGGTGTTCGATGATCTCCAGGGCCACAAACCACTCCGCGCGGCGGGCGGGCACCCACGTGTGCAGATCGGTGCCGTCGATGCCGCCATCGATCGGGATGTACCGGCCACGCCAATCCAGCTCGTGCCGCAGGCAATAGTCGAACTCGGTCCAGCCGGCGGCGACGTCGACAAGGGTGTCGCTGTCGGCCAGGCCGCGCTCGCGCAGACGGCCGGCGGCCTTGCTGTACCTGGTCCGGCGCGACTCGTAGGTGCTGGTGCGCTCGGCCAGGTACCGGTCGCACGCGCTGATCTGGGCGGCGCGGTCCGCATCGCAGACCGAGGCCGTCATGGCTGGTTCCCGTTCACACGCTTGCGTCTGCGCGGCCGGCTGCGCCGGATGATGCGCCGCTCGTCTTCGTCCAGCCCGCCCCACACGCCGGCGTCCTGGCCGGTCTCCAGCGCCCACCCCAAGCACTGCGCGGCTACCGGGCAGCGGGCGCACACCGCCTTGGCCCGCTCGGCCTGCTCGATCGCCGGTCCCGTGATCCCAATCGGAAAGAAGAGCTCGGGGTCCTCGTCGAGGCAGGCGGCCTTGGTCCGCCAATGACCTATCACCGCCGCCGCCTCTGATCGCGTCGCGGCTGTGTCAGGGGACATCGTTGGGAAGTTGTTTTGGCGGGGGGTGGAGTCAATGGTCATATGCTTGGCTCCTTTCGCTAGCGTCTTTCGCACCGCGGTTCGATGCGGTTATGGTGTGAGCGACGTTGCGCCGATCCATTCAGCAACGGACCATGGCGTAGGTCATCTGACACACGGGACAGCGGGCCTCGAGCACGGTGATCATGCGCCTACTCAATCACGATGCTTGAATGATTGAAATAGCCGCTTTGCCGCAACTTCACATTGGATTTGCCGCCGCGAGGCAACTGTGATTGCGTGCAGCGGAGAGCCTCCTGGCTTGTCGTGGTGCACGGCGTTACGCTGGTCATCATCAAAACCTGCAGTACACCGAACAAGCGTCTTGGCTGAGGAGCTGGCAATGGCCAATCAGGAGAGGAAGCCGCGATCGCCGCTGCAGGCCGCGCGCCTGGCGCGCGGGCTGAGGCTTCAAGAGGTGGTAGACGGTGTCCTGAAACTGTTCGAGGACGAGCACGATTATCATCGACGCTTGAACGTCCAGATGCTGTGCAACTATGAGCGTGGGCACCGGCCCGGCTGGGACTACGCGATCAAGCTCTGCCAGTTCTACCGGGCAACCGCTGAACAGCTCGGCCTCCTCCCTGACTACTCGCAACCCGGGCAGGACGACCCCGCGCCTCCGGGCGACAGCGCTCCCGGGAACCCGCACGACCCGATGCCATCGGTCGCCCTGGAGGACGGCGATACTCTGTACATCCCCCGAGACGATGGACTCGCCGCACCAGAGCGCGCCGGGTGGGAGGAGCTGGCCTCACGCAATGGTTGCGGTGAAGCGCCACCCGCCGAGCCGCAGCTTTCGGCGTGGCCGAGAAGAGAGGATCCCGTGAACCGGCTCGAGTTCCTGATGGCGCTGCTTGCGGGCGGCACGAACGCCCTCTTGCCTCGCCTGGGCCCGCACGATGAGCCAGCCCGGCTGGGCCCGCCTGACGTTGCCCACTGGCGGCACACCCTGCGGGGCCTGTACGCGATGGACGATCAACACGGCGGAGCTGAAGCTGTCTATGAGCTGACGGTCCGGTCGCTGCGGCAGCTCCACAGGAGGCTGCAACGTGCCAGCTACGACAGTTCGACGGGCCGAGAGTTGGGCTCGATCGCCAGGCAGATGATCGAGCATGCAGGCTGGCTGGCCTACGACGCCGGCTGTCACGCCGAGGCCCGGTACTGGTGGCTGGAGGCGCTCCTGAGCGCACGGACCGCCCAGGACGACAAGACCTCAACCGTCGTGCTGGCGTCCATGGCCGCTCAGGCCAGCAGCACCGGCCGACCGCGTGAGGCCGTCGAGCTGGCCCAAGCCGCCCAACGCGAGGCCCGTGGGCATGTCACCCCCCGGCTCCGGTCGCTCCTGCTGGCCCGGGAAGCGCGTGGCCACGCCGGCAACCACGACGGCCCAGCGGCCAGACAGGCGCTGCATCGCGCTGAAGCCGAACTCGTCCGGGACCGGCACGGCGATGACCCGGACTGGCTGGACTTCTACGACCGGGCCGACCTGGCCTGGCACGAAACAGGTGTCGCGAGCAGCCTCGGGGACCTGCCCGGCGCCGAGCGAGCCTCCCGCAGTGCGCTGGCCGCAGTCGATCCTACGGCCTACCCGCGCAACCACTCGCTGTATTTGGGAGACCTCGCCAAGCTCCTCATTGCCCGCCGAATGTTGGACGAGGCGGTTCCCCTCGCCTCGCAAGTGGTTACAAACGCTGCCCTTCTGGGCTCCCACCGCATCACCACTCAGGCCCACACCCTGGTCCGCAGCCTCGCACCGCACGACCAGACGCCGTTCGTTCGAGATTTCCGGGAATGGGCTTTTCAGGCATTAGCAAGGTGACCACACGGCGCGTGAGCATCACCAGCCACCAGGCTGATCCGGCCCGCGCGCTGCTGCAGATCGTGCGGCCTCTCTACGCCGAGATCTACGCCGAGCCGCCCTACTGCGAAGGTGCCACGGAGGTCGACGATGTCGTCAGCGGCTGGCCAGCCACAGTCGACCAGCCGGGGTTTCGGCTCACGCTCGCGCACGTTGACGACGAGCCCGCCGGTTTCGCCTTCGGCTTCCGTCTTCACCCGGACACGGACTGGTGGCGCGGCTTGCTCGACCCGCTTCCTGCCGAAGAAGTCCGCGAAGACGGGCAACGGACTTTCGTGGTGATCGAACTCGCGGTCCGCACGCCCTATCGCCGCCAAGGAATCGGACGTGCCCTGCACGAAACCCTCCTCGCACATCGTCCGGAGAAGCGAGTCGCGCTGCTCGTCCGACCCGAGGCCGACCCTGCAAACGCTGCCTATGCCGTGTGGGGCTACCGACCTCTTGGCCGCTTACGCCCCTTCGAGAATGCTCCCCTTTATGTAGCGATGACCCGCAGGCTTCCGCTGGCTGCGCCTTCCACGACAGACCGGCCGGACGCCTCGTGAGGCTCAAGGAAACCCAGGGTAAACTCGTCCCACCGCTGCCACGCTTTGGCTACGGCGTGTCTGGAGGCGGACATCAGCGGGCGGCCCTCTGTGTCAACTTTCGGTGTGCCTGAGACAGAAACCAAGAAGGGGCAGTCCGTTCAGCATCCGGCTGACCCAGGCGACGGATCACTTCGTCGTCACGGAGGCCCGGCGAGAAGAGCGCCATCGTGGAAGCGCTGACCGAGCAGGCCGCACGCATGAGGCGGTTGCCCGGCATCGGCTTTCGAGGCGTCGACGCTGACCGGAGGGCATGGGTGATCGGCACCGGGCTGGATGTCAGAGGGGGCAGATCATCGAGGCGTTCGACGACTTAGTGGTCCCTTCCGGAAATAATGTGACGTATCGAGGGCGGCACTGCGCCCCGCTCGCAAGGCGCGCCGAACGCGCATACCCGCAGGTCGTCTGTAAGTGAGGCGCAACGTAGCGAGCGGGGATGCAGGGTCGTCCGAATACCACAGGATTTACGGATGGGGCCACTTAGGCTCCATCGAGCGCATGGTCGCAGAGACCGACGTCAGCGAACGCCAGATCCGGCTTGCCTTGGCGTATGGCGAGCACTACCCGTGGCAGATCGACGAGGCAATCACCGAGAACGGCGACCACTCGACGAGCTGCAACAGCTCTATCCCTTCATCACCGCGGCAGAGGGACGTCGGCTGACGCGCTGCGCATCCTGCTCGATGCCCACGTCTCTGGCCACGTCATCGGCGAGGCGCTGCGAAAGCCGGTCACAACGTCCTGGCGCGCCAGTGAGGAGCGGGCGATGGACGGACTCGGCTGCATGGCACTCGACCGCCGCAGCGCCGAACTGCTCTTCCAAGCACTCACCGAACGCGGGGAGAAAGCCTCCGGCGCCCTGCAATCGCCTCCAACGAGTCCTTCGCCGGCTGGGCCAAGACCTTCACCGACCCACGTCTCTGCGCCGCCATCGTCGACCGCCACCTTCGGCGCCGACTCCCACCGCCTCGCCCACAGCCCGGGCACGCCAGGACCAACCATGACCGACTCGGCACTACCCGGCGCGATCCAACTACCGACGGCGCTTTAGTCCGCGGTCGCGGACTCGCTATGCCGCACCGGCTGGACCGTCACCAGAATATGGGTGCGGCTCTCTTGTAGGGAGCCGCAGCGTCCTTCACCGTGTGGTGAGCCGCTGAAGCAGATCAGCGCCTGCGTCCTTCGCTCTGACCTCGAGCTGACGTCAAATCCACGCTTCTCCCACCTGCTCCAGGGTGTCGAAGTCGACCATCAGCACCTGAGCTTTCAGGGCGCCGCCGGCGAACGCCTCCAGGTTGCGGGCGACGCGGGCGCACAGCAGGCTCGGGGCCTCGGCGACGCCGTGGTGGCGCCACAGCTCGTAGGCGTGACGGGCGGTGTTCGCCCGCCTGACCGCCTCGACCGCCTCAGGCGAGCCGCCCGCCTGCGCGGTGACCTCAGCCAGCAGCCCGAGGTTCACCTTGGACCGGGTGTAGTGGGTCATCATGATCCCAGCCGCCAGCTTCGCCAGCTTGCCGGCCATGCCCACGAACACGCAGCGGGCCAGCCCGTCTGCGACCGCCTGGCGCAGCGCCGCCCCGGTGAAATCGCCGACCTCGACGAAACAGACCTCGGGCAGGCCCGGCAGCAGCCGCATCGCGGCCCGCTCGGTCCGCCCGCCCGTGGACAGCACGACCGTGTCCAAGCCTTGGGCGGCCGTCACATCGATCGCCTGCACCACCGACGCCCGCCACGACGCGGTCGAGAACGGCCGCACGATCCCGCTGGTGCCCAGAATCGAGATGCCCCCCACGATCCCCAACCGGCCGTTCGTCGTCTTGCGGGCCATCCGCTCACCGCCCGGCACGCTGATCTCGCAGACGACCCCCCGCCGGTCAAGATCGAGGACCTCCCCGATCGCGGCCGTGATCTGCGCGCGCGGGACCGGGTTGATCGCGGGGCCGCCGACCGCCAGGCCCAGCCCGGGCTTGGTGACCGTGCCCACGCCCGGCCCAGCCCGGAAGGCCACACCGGGGGCGGTGCTTGGGCGCAGGCGCACGGTCAGATGCGCGCCATGGGTGACGTCCGGGTCGTCGCCGGCGTCCTTGACGACGACAGCCTCAGCCCAGCCGTCGCCCCGGGCGGTCCGCTCGACGGCGAACGTCACCCGACGGCCGGCGGGCAGGGCGATCTCGACGATGGCGGGCGGGTCGCCGTCGCCGAGCAGGACCGCCGCGGCCTTGGCCGCCGCCGCCGCGCACGTCCCGGTCGTCCAGCCGCTGCGCAGCGGTCCGGTGCGCAGCTTCGCGGTGCGCGGCAGGTCAGGCTCGCGCAGGTCGGAACTCATGGGCGAAGCTGGGATCGTACAGGCGGCTGCGCGTGCCGCGTGAGCCGAGGGCCGGGCCGACGAGCACGAGCGTGTGCTTGTGGAGTTTGGCCTCACGCAGGGTGACGGCCAGCTCATCCAGCCGGCAGCGGTAGATCGCCTGCTCAGGCCAACTCGCCCGGTACACGACCGCGCACGGGGTCTCGGGCGGGTAGCCGCCGGCCAGCAGCTCCTCCTGCAGCGCCCGGCCCCGTTTGGCGGACAGAAACAGCGCCATCGTCGCTCCGTGGGCCGCGAACGCGGAGACCTGCTCGCCCGGCGGCATCGGCGTGGCGCCCGCCAGCCGGGTCAGGATCACTGACTGGGCGACCTCGGGCACCGTCAGCTCGCAGCCGACCGCCGCCGCCGCCGCGCCCAACGCCGAGACGCCAGGCACGATCTCCCAGGCCAGGCCGCGTGCGTCGCAGGCCGCGATCTGCTCGCCGATCGCGCCGTACAGCGTGGGGTCGCCGGAGTGGACCCGCGCCACCGTCAGGCCCTCGGCGGCGGCCCGGTCGTAGACGGTGCACATGTCCTCCAGGGTGAGACGCGACGAGTCGACCAGCTCTGCGCCAGGTTTCGCGCCGGCCACCACCTCAAAGCTGACCAGGCTGGCCGCCCAGATCACAGCGTCAGCCTCGGCGATGATCCGCGCACCACGCAGCGTGATCAGATCCGCCGCGCCGGGGCCGGCACCGATGAACCAGACCTTGCCATATCTCATGACCATGGCCTCACGATCACCGTGGACAGGTACGCCGCGCCCGGCCCAGCACCGATGAACCAGACCTTGCCTTGTCTCAGAACGTGTTTGAGAAAGCGCGGCCTTGACTTGCGGGCGAAGCGAAGCGGAGCGCGGTTCAGGCGGCCAGGGGGTCCGGGGG
>JBOGEA010000081.1:0-18747 GCA_050743205.1 Egibacteraceae bacterium
GGGCGGCCCGCGCCGCGGTGGCGGTCGGGTCGATCTCCGGAGCGGTGGGGACCTACGCGCATCTGGACCCGTCGGTCGAGGCCTACGTCTGCGGTCGGTTGGGGCTGGCCGTGGAGCCGGTGCCGACCCAGGTCGTGGCCCGCGACCGCCACGCCGAGCTGCTGTGCGCGCTGGCGGTGCTGGGCGCGGCGGTCGAGCAGATCGGCCTGGAGATCCGCCACCTGCAGCGCACCGAGGTGCGCGAGGCCGCCGAGCCGTTCGGCGCCGGCCAGCAGGGCTCGTCGGCGATGCCGCACAAACGCAACCCGATCCTGTGCGAGCGCATCTGCGGCCTGGCGCGGATCCTGCGCGCCAACGCGCTGGTCGGGCTGGAGAACGTCGCGCTGTGGCACGAGCGCGACATCAGCCACTCCTCCGCCGAGCGGGTCGTGCTGCCCGACTCGCTGATCGCCGCGCACTACCAGGCCAGGCTCGCGGTCCGGGTCGTGGAGGGGCTGGAGGTCGACGCCGGGCGGATGCGCGCCAACCTCGACGCCACCGGCGGCCTCGTCTACTCGTCCCAGGTGCTGCTGGCCCTGGTCGAGGCGGGCATGGGCCGCGACGAGGCCTACAAGATCGTGCAGTCCGCGGCGATGCGCTCCTGGGAGTCCGGCGCGCCCTTCCGCGACACGCTCGCTCAAGCCGGCGTCGACGTGCCCGCCACCGCCTTCGACCCCGCCCGCTTCCTCACCCGCCACGCCACCGTCCGCGCCCGCCTGGACGCCCTGCACCCCTGACCCCGGCGGCACCCTTGCGTCATGGGGTCAGCTACAAGATCAGCGCGACGATCAGTGCTCGGCAGTCCCGCGCTGTCGTGACGACGCGATTTCACCCGGACCCAACAGGGAATCATAATGGGACCTGGTCCGATCTCGCACATGGTCGAGTGCGAGCCGCACGGCCAGGGGATGACCGGCTGGCGGCAACCCGTGATATGGGATCGCCAGATCGATGAGCACTGCCGTGATGGCATGGTCGACGAGCATCCGGAATCGGAGGTCGGTATCGCGAGGCTTGTCATCGCCGAGCGGGATCGTCGCATCAAGCTCGGTCTTGAATATCAGGTCGTATGTTGCCGCGTGGTCCCGTGCGAGCCGCGAAAGATAGTCACGCCAGACCGGCGGCGGTTGCTCGTCGCGGCAGGTCAGTGCGGCTCGGTAGTAGCCGAGCGCATCGGGTACCGGCCGATCCACCAGCACCACATCGCTCCTGTGCTCGGCTTCGAGTTCGAGGCTGATCCCCCGCGTCATAATCCATAATGTGCTGCGCGGTGTGTGGTTGTGCAGAATTGGGAACCCGCGCTCAGCGGCTTGTCTGCCGAGATCCGTGACCTTCGCCACAGCGTAGCCCAACTCTGTCAGCCCCCGCTCCAATGTGGCGATGAAGGTCGTCTTTCCGGTCGAGTGCGTTCCGGCAACGGCGATCTTGACAGCACGGCTCACCATAACTCCCCCTGCTGTTCTTCGTCTGGGGCTATTCCGGGCAGGCTGGCCAGGCTGAACAGTCGATCAGGGCTCCCGGCGGCCTTGGCGAGCGCGATGAACAACAACGCCGTAGCCTGCGCGTCGAACCGGGCCCGATGCCGCTGTCCGTGATCGACGTCTAACACGATCCGGGCGTGCTCCATGAGACGGTCAAGGCTATAAGCCCTGAGGCCAGGCCAGACCGCACGGGCCAGACGCAGCGTGTCGAGCATCCTTTCCGGGACCCAGCCGGGCGTCTGCCGGCGTAACACGTCGTACTCCACCCTCGCGTTGTGGGCGACCGGGACACGGTCAGCGAGCGTAGCCATCACGTCCGGCTCAACTTTTGCCCATGTCGGGGCGTCCGCCACGTCGGCATTACGAATGCCGTGCACCTTCCGAGTGACGATCGGCGTGATCGGCCGCTCCGGCTTGACAAGCCACGTCGCCGGTTCCCTCACCTTCATCCCATCGACCGGTACGATCGAAATCTCAATGATCTCGGGCGGCTGCTGACCGTTGCCTTCCACGTCGATCACAGCAAAAAGCAGGTCATCGAACGTGCTGCTCATACTCTGGCTTCCTCACTGAGGTGCCGGCCAACCCACGTCGGCTCGGCCGTGTCGGCGGCAGTGGTGCGGTTGGGCTGCATCGTGCACTTGATAACCGAGCGTGTGCTGCATCAGGTAGCGGGCCGGTTCGTCGAGCCCGGTGACGACCATTGCCCGCTCGTTGATGCCCACGAGACTGCCGCCGAGGTCGGCCGCCATCGAAGCCGCCCGGGCAGGCGACGGCCGTTGCCAGGCCGCCGCGCACAGCCGAAGCTGAGCTGCAGGGCAGATGTCGCACAGCTCCCGAACGCCATAGTGACCGTTGTAATCCGATAGCCCATGGACGTAGCAGACCGCGCACGACGTCTTGCGGAACAATGGACCGTACGTACCGTCATCGCGCCGAAAAGCGGCGAGGATGCGTCGCTCGAGATCCTCCGGGAATATCTTTCTCCGCGCTGTCGTCTCGCATGGCAGGGTTAAGCCGACTGAGCGGTAGTAGCCGCGGATCTCGTGCCGAAAAAACAGGCCGGTGAACACGGTCGCGTGCGCCTGCTCGGTCATCTCGCGGGCATGTCTCAGGTCAGCTTCCGAGTCGTTGAGGCCGGGCACGATCGGCCGCCAATACAAGATGACCCGGTATCGGTCGGCATGCTTGTGCGCCGTCGCCAGTGACCGGGCCGCGATGGTCGAGTCAACCGGCTCTATCCGATCGTCGGAGATACCCGAGTGCGTCACAAGCAGCGTCACTCGAATGTGCTGATAGGAGTTGAAGGCCTCACAGTCCTCCCGTTCCACTCGCCACCGGGTGATGACCAAGACATGATTGGCGAATTTTCTTTCGTCTAAGAGGCGAAGCACGTTGAATGTGCATGGCTTGATCGCAGGCAGCATCGGGTCCGTAGCCCGGTTGAGGACCTGTACCGGAGTCACGTGCGGTTGGAAGTAGCGATGCTTGACCAACATCGACACGGCGTCTTTATCGGCTCATGAGCGCCCGCGGGGTCTTCATCTCATAGTTGTCGAACAAGTGGCGTACGCAATACGCGCAGTCGAGTGGGCAGCCGATGATGTGGTTCAGGCTCAGTCCGGACTTGCGGTACTCGATCACGTCTTGCAGTTCCGACCGGAGTCCGCCACGCTGGGCATCAGTCAGTACGGGCAGCTTGCCGCTCATTGCGCGTCCCTATGGGGTCAAGGGATGCGGTTCGGCACCCCTCCGACACGGCGTCCAGCGTAACCGATAGCGGTCCCATGGCCGGGGGAGAGCGCAGATGGGTAAGTTCGACGGAAGACGGTGCTTGTCACCGGTGGCGCTCAGGGAATCGGACGCGCCGTCGGCGAGGGTTCGCCCGTGATCTCAAGGCGCGTGACGTTGCCGCGGCCGAGACGGTTGCCCGACAGTGGCGGGCGACGCGTGAAGGCGAACAGCAGTGAGCGCGAAAGTGCACTCAGCCTCACCGCTCCAGCGCCCCGAGGTCCGGCGCGCCTACGAAGAGGAACTGCTGTTCGGCACTGCCACCGTGACCATCGAGGCCATGCTGGAGTCTGTGGGTGTCACACGCGGGCAACTCGCCAGCCGCCTGGGCGTATCCCCGTCACGAATCAGCCAGATCCTGTCTGGAAAGAGAACCTGACCCTGCGCTCGCTCGCCGCCCTTGCTGGACGCCCTGCGCCCCTGACCAAGTCAGTCCTGGCCGCACAGTGCCGCCTGTCCGGAATAGGGCCCGATTGCCGGTATCGTCTGCCGTTATGAGTGGTGACGCGCGGACCGCGGTCGACCTGTTCTGCGGGGCCGGCGGGATTTCCCTGGGGCTCGAGCGGGCCGGCTATCGCGTGCTCGCGGCGGTGGACGTGGACCGGGCGTGCGCCCAGACTCATCGGCGCAACCTGCCCGAGCAGCGTGTGCTCCTGCGCGACATCCGCGATCTGTCCGCCTCAGCGCTGGCGGCCGCGGCAGACCTCGCCCCCCGAGAGCTCGACCTCCTGATCGGCGGGCCTCCCTGCCAGGGCTATTCGATCATCGGCCGGCGCCTGGTCCACGACGAACGCAACGACCTGTTCCGAGAATTCCTCCGTCTCGGCGCCGAGCTGCGGCCCAAGTGCATGGTGATCGAGAACGTTCCGGGGCTGGCCACCCTCGGAAACGGCGTGTACATCGAGGCGATCCTGGACGGCTATCGCTGCATGGGCTACAGCGTCGCCGTCGCCGAGCTTCTGGCCGCGCAGTACGGTGCGCCGCAGATGCGCTGGCGAATGGTGTTCATCGGGTTCCGGAGCGACCTTGCGATCCCTCCAGGCGCCGGCTTTCCTCAGCCGACCCATGGGATCCGTAAGATCGGCGAGCTGATTCCTCATTGCACAATCCCGAAGGAAGACCTGCACGGCTTCGTGACCGCTCGGGAAGCGATCGGCGACCTCCCGGCGATCCCCGCCGGGGGCAGCTGCGGCAGCTATCAGGGACCTCCGACCAGCGGGTATCAGCGGCAGATGCGCGCAGGGCTGACCAACGAGCTGCACAACCATTACGCGGCCCGGCTGTCGGCGCAGAATATCGCGCGGCTGGCGGCTCTGCGCCCGGGTCAGGACTGGCGCGACCTGCCCACCGAGCTGCTGCCAGGCTCAATGCGGCGCGCGAAGCGCAAGGACCACACCCGTCGGTACAGGCGGATGACCTGGGAGGGCGTGCCGCGGGCGATCATCACCCGGTTCCGCGATCCGAAGACCGGTGAGTACACACATCCGGAGCAGGACCGGACGCTGTCGATCCGGGAGGCAGCCCGGATCCAAGGCTTCCCGGACTCCTTCGTCTTCTCCGGAACCGTCACCGAGCAGTACGAACAGGTCGGCAACGCGGTCCCGGTGCAGCTCGGCGAAGCCGTCGGCCGGTCGGTGGCCGCCACGTTGGACGGCACCTCCACGTTTCGGCTGCACAACGCCTTCTCCCGCCGGCCGGCCATGCGCCAAGCGCGTCTCGCGCTGCACCCTCAGTGAGCAGAGCATTCACCCCATGACCAAAAACCACGTCGCAGAGTGGTATGGGCACCGCGTCTACCCCGTCGTCGCCGCCACCCCGGCTGCGCTCGCGGATCAGCGGAGCCGGCGCTGCCCGTTCCTGTCGGAGGCCACCGGCCAGTCCCGCCAGTGTGTGAAGGCGGCCACATCGCAAGGCGTGTGCACGGTGAGCAGCAGCAGCAACGGTCCGCGTCAGGATTGGCTCGTCTGCCCCTTCCGGGCGCTGGATGACAAGCTGCTCGACGACGTCGTGCGCCGGCTGTTCGGCTACACCGTGGCCGAGGACGTGACGCTCTGCGCAGCGACCGTCTTGGCCGACGAAGCCCGGCGCGAGGAGGTGCGGGAGGCGGTGGCTGGCGGCCGTCCCGTGATCGTGTATTTCCAGAGCAAGCTCGGCGGGGAGATCACGGTGCCACGGACTTCAGCGTCGCCTGAGCTGTCGCTGGACGCCACGCTGGCCGAGCTGCTCCCACCCAAGGGGCGCGAGGGCATGCGCCTTGGCCGGTACGGCATCTTTGAGGTTCAGACCATGGATTACCACGGCACCTACAAGGAGGCGGTCACCGCGCTCAACAGCGCGCTTGACCTGCACGGGAGCCAGTTCCACCAGATCCTCGCCGCCAATGCCGAGTGGCTCTCACGCAGGATCGAAGGGCCGAATATCGCCAATGTATTCAAACGTACTTTCTATCAGATGATGTTCAAGTTCAAAATCGGCGCGCACGGCGGATCCGCTGGCTGTGCGCTCGCGATCCCCCGAGCTGTCTGGGACAGCTGGCAACGCCACCTCGGCAAGCCCGAGCTGATCTCCCACCCGGACGGCACCTGGCGCCTGGCGGCCGACACGCCAAAGCCGAGCGATCCCAAGCCCCCCGCCTGGATCTACGTGTTCGACATCGACGTATCTGACGCCGAGTCCCCGAATGACCTCATGCTGTGGCGGGTCATCGGCACCGACGCGAGCGCAGTCGCACACTATGCGCTTGACGTGGCGCCCCAGGCTGCGCTTGAGGAAGGCGGCTCCGTCGACCGGATCCTCATCGGGCTGCACCGGAGGCTCGCGGAACACCTGCCGGAGGTCCACCTTGCCTGAACCGGGCCGGCATGAACCGCCAGCGCCGAAGCTCCCGGAGGCTCCGCAACCCAGCAGCGCTGCGGTTCAAGCGAGCATGCGGTCCAACCGGCGGAGGGACACCGGCCCGGAACGGCGCCTGCGCTCTCACCTCCACGCGCTCGGCTATCGCTTTCGCGTCGATCTGCCTCTGGTGCTTCCCGCCCGCCGCGTCCGGCCCGACCTCGTCTTCACCCGTGCGAGAGTCGCCGTGTTCGTCGATGGCTGCTTTTGGCACTGCTGCCCACAACACGGCAGAAGGCCCATCGAGCATCGATCATACTGGGACGCAAAATTGGCAAGAAATCGGGACCGCGATCAACAAGTGAATCGTGCCCTTCAAGAGGCTGGCTGGACCGTGGTTCGAGTTTGGGAGCATGAGAACACCCCCGACGCTGGGGCCAGAGTGACAGAGGCCCTCGGCAGCTGTCGACCTCCACAGCGGCGGCAAAACTCCAGAGGACGAGAACGATGAGGAGAAGAATTCTTTGCTCGAGGAGAGTGGGCGAGAAAACCGCGACGGCGGCATTCGGCTCTATCCTTGGGCTGGCACGCATGCGCGCCGCAATGAACTGCATTGCAATGGGCTTGAATAGCGATGAGGGGTGTTGATCTGTCATGAAGCGCGTTTTGCTGCTCGCTGTCGTCATGCTCACGGTGCTGTCGTCCGCGGCGATCGCCGCCTGCGGGCGGAGCATATCCGGCGCGACGACCCTCCGGCTCGTCGTGCGCCAGACTTCCATCAACCGGGTCGACAACCCGCCCGCGGGGGCGTCGGCAACCGACCTCAGCACCGTCATCGATGATCTGTTCGATGCCGCTGACGAGGAGAGCGTCGGCCGTGACGAGATCGCCTGCGTCGCTGTCACCGCCACCGACCTTCAGTGCACCGGCACGCTGTACTTGCCGGACGGCCAGCTCACGTTCACGATGCCGTACAGCGTCATGACCCGCAGCGGGGAGGGCGCCATCACTGGCGGAACTGGTGCGTACCAGACAGCGGGCGGCACCTTCAGGGCCGTCGCTCGGCCCGACACCGCACCCATGGTTTCCGACTACACGTTGACCATCACCGCCTCGTAAGGACGCTTTCCTGGGGCGGGGCGGGCTCTGTGACGTCGATGATGCGGTCGGCGACGGTGTGGAGCAGGGCGTCGTCGTGGCTGACCGCGAGCACGCCGATGTGGCCGTGTTGGACGCGGTCGAGGAGGACATGCCAGATCTGCGCGGCGGTGATGGGGTCGAGCATGGCGCTGATCTCGTCGGCGACCAGCAGCGCGCGGGCCACGACGACGCGCTGCAGCTCGCCGCCTGACAGCTCATTGGGATAGCGGTCCAGCCAGCCGTGGGCGATCGACAGCTCATCGAGCAGCGCGGCGTCGACCTCGCCGGCCTCGCCGATGACCTCGGCCAGCCGCCAGCGCGGATCGACGGCCAGCTCTGGATGCTGGAAGATTAGCTGCACCGGGCGCACTCCCCGCGCCGGCGGGGACGAGCCGTCGACCATGACCCGGCCGCGCTGGGGGGCTAGGTAGCCGGCCAGGATCCGAGCCAGCGTGGTCTTGCCGCACCCGCTGGGCCCGCGCAGCCCGACCACCTCGCCCTGGGCCAGGTCAAGGTCGGCGTCCTCGACGACCCACGGCCCCTGCCTGTAGCGGAACCACGCCCCGCGGGCCTCAAGCATGAGAGGCCTCCCCCGCGCGGATGCAGCGCACGATCGACGAGCCGACCTGGCGGCCCTTCGCGCCACCGACGATCGCGTCGAGATTGATTATGGATGAAACTATAATAGTTGTAGCCATTGCAGATGTGGATCCGGAGGCGCAATGCAGAAGCCGGGCGAGCTGCATGCCCGCGATCGGGAGTGGGAGGCTCTCGCGGAGTTTGCTCGCGACCCGACGGCGGGCGCGACGCTCGGTCTGCTCTACGGACGCCGGCGGCAGGGCAAGACCCCTCATGCTCGAGCTGCTGGCCGAGGCGACCGGCGGGTTCATGTTCACCGCCCGGGAACAGTCGGACCGCCAGAACCGCCGCGAGCTGAGCGCGGCTTACGCGCGTCACGCCGGGCTGCCCGCGTCGTTGGCGTTCGACGACTGGGCCGACCTGGTCGAGGCCCTGCTCGGTCTGGGCAGCGCCGGGCCCCGACGCGTCGACAGCGTAGAGGCCCAATTCCCCAGCTCCCGCTGGGGGCCCGAGCCGGCGCCGGTCATCCTTGATGAGTTCCCCAACCTCGTCGCCCAGGCGCCGTCACTGCCGTCGGTGATCCAGACCGCGCTGAGCCCCCGCAGCCGCGCATCACGGCACACCAGCACCCGGCTGATCCTGTGCGGCAGTGCGCTGAGCGTGATGCGGGACCTGCTCGGGGGCGGCGCGCCGCTGCGCGGCCGCGCCAAACTCGAGCTGGCGCTGCAGCCGTTCTGGTACCGGGAGGCCGCCTCGTTCTGGCAGCTGGCCGACGACCCGGAGCTGGCCTTCCGGGTGCACGCCCTGCT
This sequence comes from Egibacteraceae bacterium, assembly GCA_050743205.1. GTDB lineage: Bacteria > Actinomycetota > Nitriliruptoria > Euzebyales > Egibacteraceae > JBOGED01. The sequence continues at coordinate 8,672 of JBOGEA010000081.1, forward strand.
CGGGGGCACGCCGGCCTACCGGGCGATGGCGTACGGGCCGCCGTCGAGCCGCCAGGCGTTCGACCGCTGGGCAGCCGACCGCCTGCTCAACCCCGCGAGCGCGATCTTCCGCGAGGGGAGCCTGCTGCTGCGGGAGGAGTCCGGTGTCACCGATCCCGCTCCATACCACGGCGTGCTGGCCGCGATCGCCGCCGGCGCGGCGCGCCGCTCGGAGATCGCCGGGCGCATCGGCAGGCCGGCCACGGCCATCGCTCACCTGCTGGCCGGGCTGGAGCAGGTCGGCCTTGTCTCTCGGCTGGAGGACGCGTTCCGCGAGCGCAGAGGGATCTACCGGCTCACCGATCCGCTCATCCGGCTGCACGAGCTGGTCATCGGGCCCAATGAGCGGCTGCTCGTGCGTGGCCGCGCCGCGCAGGTGTGGGCCGCGAGCGCGGACACGGTCGCGTCGAAGATCTACGGTCCGCACCTGGAGGACCTCGCCTGGGAATGGTGCCTGTCCCACGCCAGCCCCACGACGCTGGGCGGGCAGGCCCACGACGTGCTCCCGGCGACCGTCGCCTGCCGGGAACACCGTCGCGGCCACGAGATCGACGTCGTGATCGTGGAGACACCGGCAGGCGCCCCCCGCCGGGTGGTGGCGATCGGCGAGGTCAAGGCCACCTCACGGGCCGTCGACGAGGCCGCGATCACCCGCCTGGCCCACCTGAGGGACCTGCTGCCGGACGCTCGCGTGTCAGGGCCCCCACGGCTGCTGATGTTCTCCCGCGCCGGGTTCACCGCAGACGCACAGCGTGTCTCGGCCAGCCGGAACGACGTCGAGCTCATCGACCTCGACCGGCTCTACCGAGGCGAGTAGGCCGCCGCCGTCACGCCCTCCCCGAGCAGGTGTCGTTGATGGGGAGATCGACGCCTGCAGCCTGAAGCAGATGGGCGATGTCGTCTCGGTCGCTGGTGATGATCGGGGCTGAGCGGGTGATCCCCGCCTCGGCCACAGCGCCGTCGACGATGTCGGCGCTGCCTGCTTGGGCGAGGAGCCGGCCCACTCGATGCGCGGCGTCTTCACTGAGGTCGGTTACGTCGCGGTCGCGAAGGAGTCGGCGGAGTCGGGCTTGGCGGGGCGATCGGCTGACTGGCGACAACGGGCGCCGGAGCGACGGGGATCGTCCTTGCTCGAGCCGGGCCTCGAGCCGGGCCTCGAGCCGGGCCTCGAGCCGGACTTGGGGATCGGCCCAGAGGGCACGGTCGTTGCGCTCAGCCGCGATCAGCGCTCCGGCGTCGTAGATCACCTCGCTCATGCCGACTGGCGATCGGTGCCTGCCCCGGCCCGGCGTCGGGCATGTTCACGTTCGGCGTCAGTGAGCGGGCCGTGTCCGGCCCCCCATTCGGCGACCGCGGCGAGCCCGTCGCGCACCTTGAGCGCTCGTCGGACGGCAGAGGTCATCCATGCCGAGACGCTCACGCTCTGCGCCGCTGCCGCTTCGATAATCCTGGTGGTGGCGGCTTCCCTGGGGGTATGCCGAAACGCTGCCGGGGCAACGGGCGACCGCCCCCGGTTGGCACGGTGATAGCGTTGGCGGGGTGGGTGCGCCGGGGTGGGATGTCTTCGTCTCCTACGGGCATGGGGATGCCGAGTGGGTGACGGTGCTGGCGGCCAACCTGCGCGGAGCCGATTTCAAGGTGTTCTACGACGAGTTGGAGATCGCTGGCGGGGACCGGTTCGTGGGGCGGTTGGAGGAGGGGCTGCGCAACTCGACCAACGGCGTGCTGGTGGTCAGCGCTCATGCGCTGTCCCGGCCGTGGGTGCGCCAGGAGTACGAGGCCATGCTGCGCGCCGCGGTGGCCGACCCCAGCCGGCGGCTGGTCCCGGTGCTGTTGGCTGACGCCGAGCTGCCGGTGTTTCTCGCGAACCGGGACTGGGTCGACTTCCGCGCCGCCACGACAGGGCCACCCTACGACGCCGCGTTCGACGAGCTGGTCCGGGCGTTGCGGGGCCAACCGCCGCTGGACCGTCCTGAGCGGGACAGTCCCCGGCAGTGGCCGAAGGGCCCGGGCGGGGCCTCCTTCCGGCCCGCCGGGCCGATGGCGTTCACGCTGCGCATCTCGCCTGCTCATGTGTGCCTGCGGGAGGGCGACGAGACCGTCGCGTCGCACCCGCCGCAGGGGCTGCCGGCAGTCGACCGTGGAAGCGGTCCGGGAGTTGCGGCGCCACCGCGTCCTCGCTGCTGAAGTGGCCAAGGACGTGGAGGGTCACGTCGGCCTTGGGGCGCTGCGCGATGTGGGGCGGCGGCTGACGGCTGACTTCTTGGCCGGGCCGGCCGGCGCGGCGCTGGCCGCCAGGGTGGCAGTCCGCCGAGCGGCTCAACGAGGTGGCCGAGCTGGGTCTGGAGGTCAGCGACGCCCAGCTGGCGGACCTTCCCTGGGAGACGCTGCAGCTACCCGCCGCTGAAGGGTCGGTGCCCCGCGAGGGCGGCGCGGCGCTGGTGCTGCACCGCAACCTGGCGGTGTACCGGTCAGCGCCTGGCCTGGGACCCACCCCCGCCCACAAGATCCGGGGACCGCTGCGGATACTGGCGGTAATCGGCAGCCCCGAGTCGCAGAACATGGCGGGCGAGCTGCTCAACTACGAGGCCGAGCTGGCGCGCGTCGTGGCCGTGGTCGAGTCGGCCCGCCATCGGGGCGGCGCCTCCGTGCGGGTGTTGCGGCAGGGCACCCTGGCCGCGATCCGCGACGCGCTGACCGAAGAGGCCGAGGGCTTCCATGTCCTGCACCTGTCCTGTCACGCCCAGCCAGGCCGGCTGCTGCTGGAAACAGCAGACGGCGGCGAGGACGAGGTGGACGCGACACGGTTGTGGGACGAGGCGGTGCCCTCGGGGGCCGGGCTGGGGTTGGTGGTGCTGTCGGGCTGCTCGACCGGTCTGGCGGTGCGCCAGTCCCGCCGGAGTGACACCTCGCGGGGTGAGGGCGAGGCGGCGCTGGCCAGCTTCGGCCATCAGCTCCTCGAGCGGGGCGTGCCCCAGGTGCTGGTGATGCAGGCGCCGGTCAGCGACGGCTACGCCACCGAGCTGACCGCCGCCGTGTACCGGCACCTGGCCACCGCCGATCGTCCAGACGTGCTGGTCGCGCTGGCCGAGGCCCGCCGGGACTGCGAGCGTGCCCGCCAGCGGCTGCCCGCCTGCTCGACACCCTCGGCGACGACCATGCCGCGCAGCGGCTGCGGGGCGCGGCGTGGGCGCTGCGGCGTGCCGACGTGGAGTGGGCCGACCGCTGGCGGCGCTCGCCGAGATCGTTGCGGCGGTGCCGATGCTGGTGCTGCTCGACAACTTCGAGGACAACCTGGCGACCGGCCCCGGGCCGGTCTGGGCGGTCCGCGACCCTGAGCTGGCCGCGTTCCTAGCCCGCTGGGCGCGTCAGCCGGGGCGCAGCAAATTGCTGTTCACGTCCCGGTATCGGTTCGAGCTGCCCGAGGGGACGCACCGCCGGCTGGGCCTGTTTCACCTGGGGCCGCTCTCGGCGGCGGAGACCGCCAAGCTGATCTGGTAGCTGCCCGGCCTGGACGCATTATCGACTGAGGACCGCCAGCGGGCCTACGCCGACATGGGCGGCCACCCGCGCACGCTGGAGTATCTCGACGCGCTGTCCCTCGGCATGGCGAACCGCCACGATGACCTCCCATACGTCCGGCCCACAGGCCAGGCCAGCGCGGCGGCCCGAAGGCCCGCCCCGATAGGTGATGCCGGGATAAGCAGAGGTCTTCATGCCCTCATCCAGCAGGCGGCTCACCAGCGCGGACTCCGGAATGCCCTCGGCGGCTGCCCGTGCGGCCAAGCGGCTCTTCAAACGCTCATCGAGGCGGTAGGACACTGATGCGGCCAAGACGACACCTCCGTATTGCGGTGACCCGCAGCATCCCGCACAAGCATGCAGCTCGGTCATGGGCGATGCAGCGGTCAGGAGGCGGCCTGCATGACAGCGCTCAGGAGCAACTCGGCTGCCCGCTCGGCGCGGCCGATCGCGTCCACGACGGCCAGGAACCGCTGCCCGCCAGGCGCCGATTCGACCCGTACATCATCAGCACCCTCGCGTCGGCGCAATCCGCGAGCGACTTTCCGTAGGATCTGACGGAAACCCCGCAGATCAACTCGGCGAGCACGGGGCACGCGGCCTGACGTGCTGTGCCACACAGTTTTCCGTCGCAAGACAGCCACAACACGTCCGGGCAACCTCCAACAGTTGTCGGTACTCCCAGGCTACGATCGACGTATGGGCTGCAATGACTCCGCACCGGACGACTACCGATTCACCGAGCCGCTGTACACGATCCCGCGTGTAGCGCGTTATATCGGCATGGTCCCGAGCACCCTTCGCAGCTGGGTCCGCGGCTACACGCAGCACTTTCCAGATCGTCCCCCCGTACATGGCGATCCGATCCTGAAAGAGTTCCGCGGGAGTGAGCGTGGGCCCACGCTGCCGTATATCAGCTTCGCTGAGGCATTCATCCTCGCGTCATTCCGCGAAGCGGGCGTGTCTCTGCAGCATATCCGTAGGGCGCTTCGCAGACTTGAGGATGAGCTCGACCTGGAACATGTCCTGGCGTCTCGCATGCTGTACCACGACGGTAGGCGGATCTTCTATGGGACCTTGGAAGAAAGTGAGGATAGTCAGGAGAGGCGCGCCGCCGAGAAACTATTCGAAGTGGTCAGCGGTAATTATGTGTTCGTCCCGGTCGTCCGCCGCTACCTCGAGCGGGTCAGCTGGGACGAGCAGTCGCGTCCAAAGCGTCTCATCCTCCCAATCACAGAGCGTCCGATCCTCGCTGCCCATCCGTACACAGCTGCTGGCAAGCCGGTCTTTCGCGCCAGCGGAGCTCCTCTCGAGGACATCATCGCACGGTGGAAAGCGGGGGACTCATTCGAGTTCTTATCCAAGGATTATGAAGTGCCGGTCGAGGATCTGCGAGAGGCCCTTCTGACCACACAGCTTGCGAGAGCATAGCGAGCGCGTGGCCAGCTTCTTGATCGACCGCAGTCTTGGCGGGGTGACGCTGCAACAGATCCTGCGGACCACCCATCATGCTGACGTGAAACGTGTTGCCGAGCACTTCCCGTACGATGACGACGAGGGTGTCCCGGACCCGTCATGGTTGGAGTTCGCCGGTGACCAGGAACGAGCCGTCCTCACCAAGGACAAAGGCATCCGAACACGGTCGCTGGAGAGGTTGGTGGTGTGCAAGCGTCGGCTCATCGTGTTCTGCATTGCCAGCGGTAATCTTTCAGGTGTCAAGATGAACGAACTCTACCTCGCGTACTGGTCGCGGATCATCGTGGAGGCTGACCGTGACGGACCCGTTTTCTTTCATCTGAGTAGCCATGGAATGCAAGCCATGCCGCTGAACTGCTGACACGGGCAGCCCGCAGGCGCCGGCTCCACTGACCTCGCGAGGCTGACCACACGGATTGCACGCAGTGATGCTCCTATGGTTGTGGGATGCAGGGGCCTGTTCGTCGTAGAACCCCCAGGCAGCTCGTCGAGGCTCGCGCGCATCAGGCATTCCAGCAGGGCGGGATCGTTCAGCGGCCTGGCCAGAACTGCGGGGACCTCATCCCATTCAGTATCCACTCCGGGCAACGCTGCTTCGGCTACGGCTCGCTGCACAGTTTGGTAGAGCACCTCGCCGAGCGCCCGCTCCTGCGCAGTGCCCAACACCTTGTCGATGCCGCGTCGCGCCAGCCATTTTGGCGAGGCCAATGCCCTCTCCGACGATCGCGTCGCTGATCACGCCGCTCTCGGCCGTCTGCTGCTCTGCTTCTGCCTGTGAGCAGGGTAGCTCAGCTCGCCGGTCGGATCCACGGACGTTCGCCTCGGTCACTGCGCGATGCGGTCGTCCATCCATTCGGGCTGGGCGTCCCCGTGCAGGACATCCGGGTCGATGTCGGCGCCGTTCGGCCACACGATCGTGCCGAGTTCGGCGTCGACGCCAACCTCTCGGAACAGCGCGGGATCTTTCCGCAGCGGCTCGAAGACGGGACCCCAAAGGTGGGGCTTGAGGTCGATGACGCGCTCGGTCCCGTCGGTGAAGGCGACGCGCACATGAACGCCCCGTAGGCGTTCGACGGCGCTCACGCGGACCATCACGCGGCCTTTCATTCCAGTGGAGCGATTGTCGGCAGCGGCTCATGGCGGCGTGCTCGGTCCCAACATACGCCGAGTTCTCTCCGCGCTGTCCGACGGCGCGACCTACCCGCTGGTGATCGCTGTTTCAGGTGATCCAGCACGGCACCCGCGAACAGACGCATGCGTTCTTGGCCGCCGCGCTTGACCGGGTCGGCCCAGGCGGCCTGTTCTGCATCCGGGTCAATGCTGTGGCACGGATGTGCTCCACGCGCGCGAGGTGATCGAGCGCGATCCGGACGGCTCGTACTCGGTCTGCTATGCGGCCCGACCGAAAGCTGGGCTGACCGTGCATTTCTGGGCTGCGCGCGAGCTGCGCGGGGCGATCGCGTCCGGCGGGTTCACCTCGACGTTGGAGCTGCGCCCTCAAACGACGTGGCGGCAGCCGGCCGACAAGGGTCTGTCGCTGCGGTGGGAGGGCATCTACCGGCGCCCTCGTTGAGCCGATCATCACCGCTCGACGAGGCGCTCGGCAAACAGGCCAACCCCGAAGTCCTGGCCGGGTCTGCGCATCACCGTATTGGCCGAAAGCGCAGAGAGCGGGCCGTGCGCACGCTCATGGGCACAGTCTGCGCGTGCGGAATTCCCGCTGTACGAGGACAAATCCTGCGCTGTAGCTCGATGGCGGCAGTGGGGACACGGCCGAGGCCGAGGTTGTGATGGTAACCGCCGGATCCGGCGGTCAGGACTCACAACCTCGCCTGCCGTCGTAGAGGCCCAGGTCGTCGGCCTCGCGGGTCAACTCGCGCAGCACGGCGCGCCGGCGCTGTTCATCAGCGCGCTGGCAGCTCAGGACATCGGCGCGCTTGAGCTTGCGGCGGTTCCCAACGCGGCGGTACGGGATCTCACCACGTTCCGCCAGCTTGATGAGGTATGGCCGTGAGATCCCCAACAGCTCAGCCGCCTGCTGGGTCGTAAGCTCTGCGGTCATCGGCGCGATCGTCACCGCGTTGCCTTTGGCTAGTTCCCCGAGCAGATCGATGAGCAGCCACAACGCCTCCCCAGGCACGGTCACCACAGCGTCGGGCGCATCGGCGACGCACAACCGCACACGCCCTGATTCAGCCGGATGGCGCCGTAGGTGGGCAGCAAGACGCGTCGCCGCGTCGCTCGCCGCTGCGGCGGTCTCCTCGTCCGGGACGGTCTCGTATCGCCACGCTTATGAAGGACAGCGTCTCGCGCCTGGCTGTGATTCGCACTATCCGCAACACCTGGCTTGGGCGATGGCGAGCGGCGGACGGTCAGCCGGCCTGGCGCACCCCGCCCGTCCGGGGGGCTTTGGCGGGCTGGGGCGGGGCGGGCTCTGTGATGTCGATGATGCGGTCGGCGACGGTGTGGAGCAGGGCGTCGTCGTGGCTGACCGCCAGCACGCCGATCTGGCCGCACCGGACGCGGTCGAGGAGTACATGCCAGATCTGCGCGGCGGTGATGGGGTCGAGCATGGCGCTGATCTCGTCGGCGACCAGGTAGGGGGCCCCAGACAGCAGGGCGCGGGCCACGACGACGCGCTGCAGCTCGCCGCCTGACAGCTCGTTGGGATAGCGGTCCAGCCAGCCGTGGGCGATCGACAGCTCATCGAGCAGCGCGGCGTCGGGCGGGCCGGCCTCGCCGATGACCTCGGCCAGCCGCCAGCGCGGATCGACGGCCAGCTCTGGATGCTGGAAGATCAGCTGCACCGGGCGCACTCCCCGCGTCGGCGGGGACGAGCCGTCGACCACGACCCGGCCGCGTTGGGGGGCCAGGTAGCCGGCCAGGATCCGGGCCAGCGTGGTCTTGCCGCACCCGCTGGGCCCGCGCAGCCCGACCACCTCGCCCTGGGCCAGGTCGAGGTCGGCGTCCTGGACGACCCACGGCCCCTGCCCGTAGCGGAACCACACCCCGCGGGCCTCAAGCATGAGAGGCCTCCCCCGCGCGGATGCAGCGCACGATCGACGAGCCGACCTGGCGGGCCTGCGGACGCCCCACACGGCACTCGTCGGTCACGAGCGGGCAGCGGTCGGCGAACACGCAGCCCGGCGGCACGTCGGTCGGCGGCGGCTGGGCTCCAGGCAGCGGGATGAAGCCGTGCTGAGGCAGCGCCCGCCACAGCGCGCGCGTGTAGGGATGCGCCAGGTTCTCGCCGTCCCCGGCGAAGGCGGTCGCCGGCGCCGTCTCGACGGTAGTGCCGGCGTAGAAGACCGCGACCCGGTCGGCGACGTCGAGCGCGCGCAGCAGGTCGTGGGTGATGAGCACGACTCCCGCGCTGCGGTCGGCCATGTCGCGCAGGCCTCGCAGCGTCCGCGTGACTGCGGCCGGGTGCAGCCCTGGGGTGGGCTCGTCGGCCAGCACCAGGCGGGGCGCGCCGATCGTCGCGGCGGCGGTCAGCACCCGGCGGACCATGCCGCCGGACAGCTCGTGGGGGTAGCGGGCGGCTGCCTGGTCGCCCAGATCGAGCCGGCGCAGCGCCGCGCCGGCCGCCGCGCCCGGATCGGCGGCGCCGGTCAGCGTCGCGGCCCGCCGGACCTGCGCGCCTGCCCGGGCCAGCGGATCGAGGAACGTCACCGACTGGGGGATCAGCGCGATCTCGCGCCCGCGCAGCGCGCGACGCCGGGCGTGGTCCAGGGGCGCGCCGTCGAAGGTCACCTTGCCGCCCTCAACCGCGTTGGACGGCAGCACGCCGAGCAGGGCGTGGGCGAGCAGGCTCTTGCCCGAGCCGCTGGCCCCGACGACGGCGACGAGCTCGCCCGCGTCCACGCTCAAATCGAGCGCGGTGATGACGTCAAGGCGCCGCCGGCGCAGCCCCGCCTCGTACTGCACGAAGTACAGCGAGAAGTCCTCGACCTGGAGCAGGCTCATGTCAGGTTCACCGCCATCCGGCTCTTTCCTGTTCACCGCCATCCGGCTCTTTCCTGTTCACCGCCATCCGGCTCTTTCCTGTTCACCGCCATCCGGCCCTTTCTTATTCACCGCCATCCGGCTACTCGTGGACGCTCCGTGGGTCGAGCAGGGCGCGGAGGTTCTCGCCGATCACGTCGACGCATTTGACCGCGAACAGCAGCGCCAACCCGGGGAACAGCGCCAGCCACCAGGCGCCGGCCGACAGGTAGCGCATCGCGTCGGACAGGATGATGCCGATCGCGGGAGCGTGCGGGGACAGGCCGAGGCCCAAGAACGACAGCGCCGCCTCGTGCAGGATGGCGTGCGGGAACAGCAGCACCAGCCCTACCGTGAACTGCGGCATCAGGTGGCGCCCGAGGTGGCGCCGGGCGATCCACCAGCCGCCGCGGCCGAGCCGGTGGGCGGCGGCGACGTAGTCGGAGGCGGCGACACGGCGCGCCTCCCCGCGCAGCAGCCGCGTCAGCGACGGCCAGTGCGTGACCGCGACCGCGATGATGACGCCCCGTGCGCCGCGGCCGGCCGCGAACGCGATGAGAATGAGCAGGACCAGGTGCGGCAGGGCCAGAAACAGGTCCACCAGCCAGCTGACCGCCGTGTCCGCCCACCGGCCCAACGCCCCGGCAGCGGCGCCCAGGACCAGCGCGAGCACCGCGCTGACCGAGGCTGCGATCGTGCCGACGGCCAGGCTCAGCCGCAGGCCGACCAGCGTACGGGCCAGCATGTCCCGGCCCAGCCAGTCGGTGCCGAAGGGATGCGCCAGGCTCGGCGGCAGCCGGCGAGCGGCCAGGTCCGTCAACCCCGCTGCGGGCGCCATCGCGGTTCCAGCGACGATGATCACCACGAGCACCGCCGCGGCCATGCCGATCTGCGCCAGCGTCCGCCGGCGCCGGTCCGCCAGCACCCCGCCGCGCAGGACCGCCCGGTCTTGCTGTCCCGCCCCCCGCAGGCGCTCAAGCGCACCCCCGACCGCGCTCATGCCCGAGCGATCGTGGGGGTCGCGCCTCGTCGGGTTCTGCTCCTTTGGGGTGGGT